>NZ_DATEJY010000019.1:0-39084 GCF_035277725.1 Dyella sp.
ATGCTGTCGCCGATCACCAGCGAGCGATGCACGTCCACGCCCAATCGTTCGGCCGCGGCGATGAATAGATCGGGGTCGGGCTTGGCATGGCGCACCATGTCGCGTGTCACCACTGGTACTTCGTTGGGATCGACGCCGAGCGCGGCGATGTTATGCGCCGCGGTACGCATGCGCCCGCTGGTAGCGATCGCCCAGGGAATCTTTTCCTTGGTAAGAAACTGCAACAGCTCTCGCGCACCGGGTAGCGGACGCACCGAGCCTTGCGCGTGATGACGATTGAACGCTTCCGCATGCCGCTGCTGCAAACGTTCGATGCGTTCGGGCGTAATGTCCAGCCCGGTTTCGCGCAGCAGGATGTTGGTGAACAAACCGCCGCTCATGCCGATCTTGCGGTGGATGCTCCACACCGGCAGCACCACGCCTTCCTCGTCCAGCGCTTCCTTCCAGGCCAGCACGTGCTGGTACACGCTGTCGATCAGGGTGCCATCGAGGTCGAACAGAAAAGCAGTGTGGGAACGGGGCATCAGAAATTCCTCGCGTCATGCGCGCAGCAAACAGGCTGGGGCGCGAACCCCAACATTGTCATGCCATGTGTATCAATATGTTGGGGTTCGCACCCCAACCTGCAAACCAGTGAGTCAAGACTGCGGCAAGCTGCGCCCGGTCTCCAGCACCGCCAAGGCCGCTGCGCCGAGCAAACCCGGCTCCGGATGCGTGATGGCAATGGTCGGCACGTGTTCCATCGTGTCGCGGAAGCGGCCCTTGGCTTCGAAGCGCTCGCGGAAGCCGCCGCGTTGCAACCAGGGCATCAAAATCTTCAGCACGCCGCCGGTGAGGTACACGCCGTCCCAGCCGCCCAGGCTCAGCACCAGGTCGCCCGCCACGCTGCCGAAAATGCCGGCCAGCGTTTCCACCGTGCGCACGCATAGCGGGTCGCTGCCGTCGGTGGCGCGTGCGGTGATGTCTTCGGGCGTGTATTCCTCGGCGGCTTGGCCAGCGATATCGGCCAGCGCAAGGTAGAGATTCACCAGGCCATTGCCGCAGATCATGCGCTCGTTCGACACGCGGCCGAAGCGCGCGTTGAGGCGATGCAGAATCTCCACATCCTCGGCGGTATGCGCGGCAAAGCCGGAGTGGCCACCCTCGGTTTCCAGTACGATCCAGTGGCCATGCCGAAGCAACAGGCCAGCGACGCCAAGGCCGGTACCCGGGCCCATCACCACAAACGTTTGCGTGGCGGCGTTGTGGCTGTGTTCGGGCGGCAATACCTTGCCGACGGCCTGCAGTTCATCGTTCTTGAGCAGCGGAATCGACATGCCCTGTGCGGCGAAATCGTTCACCAGGCGCACGCGCTCAAAACCCAGTTCCGCCTCCAGTCCATGCGCGGATACCGCCCAGGGATTGTTGGTGATCTTCACCGTCTCGCCGTTGGCAATGCGGCCGGCGGCAGCAATGATCGATTGCGTGGCGGTGTAGCCGGTATCGGCGAAGTATTGGCGCATGGCATCGGCCAGCGTGTCGAAATCCTTCACGCGATAGCGCTTCACGCTATCGAGCAGGAGCGGCGAGGCAGCCGCGGCATCGGCAAGAGCGAAACGGACGTTGGTGCCGCCGAGATCGGCCAGCAGGGTGGGGGAGGTGATGGAGCGATCCATGGGGAATCCAGGGTAGCGAACCTGACAAGACTGCCCGTTGTTGTCGGATTCGTCCAGGGTGCGCGTGAGGTCCTTTTCCTCCACGCTTGTGAAAAAAACTCACTATCGCCGCCCCGGCGATGCCGGGGCGGGAGCGGTCATGCCATCAGCCTTGCTTCGATAACGCGCTCAGCAATGCCTGCCCATTCGGGCTGCCCAATCCCGTGCAGGCATCCCAGCCAGGGCCGGCCTGATACGCACCGTTATTGCCCTGCGTAATATCCCGGAATGCGGATTCGCCGGCTTGATACAGCGCCGCGTGCACGTCGCCGACCGGCTTGCCCAATTGCTGGTTGATCCGCGCAAGCAAAGCTGCCCACAACGGCGCCGCGGCGCTGGTTCCGCCAACGGCCTGCGTCTGGCCGCCGACCAGGATCTCGTAGCCGGTCAGCGGATCGGCGTTGGCGGAAACGTCCGGTACGCCGCGCCCGCTGCTGCCGCCGGGAGCGTTCGGCACCTTCGCATTTTGCTGCCACGTGGGCAGCGGGTACTCGATGCTGACGCCGCCGCCGGTGGCGCCGTCATTACTGGCGGTTTCATTCCATACCACCTCGCTCTGGATGGTCTGGCCGTTGGCGGTCAACGTGGTGCCGCCGCAGGCCAGCGCGTAAGGGCTGGAGGATGGGAAGTCCACGTGCGGCTGATTGTCCGTTTCGCCATCGCCGGAGCCGTTGTCGCCCGATGCCGTGACGATGGTGACGCCTAGCGCCGCCGCGTCCTGCATGGCTGTTTCCATCGCGTCGCGCGATTGGCTGTTCCAGCTGTCTTCCGGACCGCCCCAGCTGATCGAGATCACCGACGGTTTGTTCGTCGTGTCGTGCGCGGCTTGCGAAATGGCTTCGTAAAAACCTTGGTCGGTATTCGGTGCGAAATACACGGCGAGAGTTGCCGCTGGTGCCAGTGCGCCGGCCACTTCGATATCCAGCGTCACTTCGATGTCGGCATCGCCGCCACCCGGTGAGTTCTGCCCGCCGGCCACCGAGACGGCGACGACTTTCGGCGGTTTGCTGATGCCCAGGTTCGAAAAATATTGGCTGAGATCGGCGGTGGTGTAGCCGCCGCCCAGTTCGATGATGCCGATGGTCTGGCCAGTGCCATCGGTGTTGGCAGAAAAGTTGTAGAGCTGGCCGAGCTGCAGCGGGGTGTAGTACGTGTTCGGCTGTGCGTTCGGCACGCGTACGTGCGGGCGCGCCACCGGGCGGCGATCCAGACCGAGCACTGCGATGGCTTCCGAGGGCAGCTTGGGCGCCTGGCCACAACCCACGAATTCGCAATCGTTCATCCGATACTTGCCGAGCGTTACCTCGAAGGCCTGCTCAAGTTGCGTTGGCGTGCCACGTAAATGCAACACACGGCGATGCGCATCGCAGCCGGTTTCGGTAAGCCCATGCTGATGCGCAAAGCCGCGCAAGTTTTCGATATCGGTTGGATCGGCGCCGTAGTGTTCGCCGAACTGGCCATGCGGGAATTGCGGCGGCTTGGGCCAAGCTGCAGTCGGTGGCGTGGTCTCCGAGCGACGACGCATGACCACGGTCACGTCGAGCGGTTCGGTGCCCTCATGCGGGCCCAGGTACTTCATGCCTTTGGGGGAGGTCCAATGCGATGGACGCTTGGCATGCTGGATCATGACGCGGCTCCTTAGTGAGAGGGGACGTGCGCCGCTAACGATGGCACACAATGTGTGTCGAACTTGCGCACAGGCGGTTGGGCATTTAACTCTTGTGCCTATTCTGGTGCCTATTGTTGAACTGCTGCATCTCACCCGTTGAGTCATCAGGCCGCAGCATTCTTGCGGACGCCATCACGATGGCAGCGCTAAACTAGGCGCAGTTCTTGCACGAGACGCTCCCCATGAATTTCCCCGCCATCCGCATGCGCCGCATGCGCCGCGATGCCTTCTCACGCGCATTGATGCGCGAACACACGTTGCTGCCCTCGGATCTGATCATGGTGGCGTTCGTGATCGAAGGCGAGGGCAAGCGCGAACCGGTGCCGTCGATGCCTGGCGTGGAGCGCTTGTCGATCGATGGTTTGCTGGAACTGGCTGGTGAATGCGTGCGCCTTGGAATTCCCGCGCTGGCGCTGTTTCCTTCGCCGGATGCATCGGCGAAAAGCGAAGACGCTGCCGAAGCATGGAATCCGCAAGGCTTGATGCAACGCGCCACGCGTGCATTGAAAACCAAGTATCCCGACTTGGGCTTGATCGGCGATGTGGCGTTGGATCCCTACACCACACATGGCCAGGATGGCCTGATCGACGAACACGGCTATGTGATGAACGAGCCGACGGTCCAAGCGCTGATCAAGATGTCGCTGGCGCAAGCCGAAGCCGGCATGGATTTCGTCGCGCCTTCCGACATGATGGACGGCCGCATCGGTGCGATTCGCGAGGCGTTGGAACAAGCCGGTTACATTCACACGCGCATTCTTGCCTATTCGGCCAAGTACGCCTCGTCGTTCTATGGTCCGTTCCGTGATGCGGTCGGTTCCGCCGCCAATCTCGGCAAAGGCAACAAGCACACCTATCAAATGGACGTCGGTAACAGCGACGAGGCGTTGCGCGAAGTGGAACTGGATATCGCCGAAGGCGCTGACGCGGTGATGGTGAAACCGGGCTTGCCGTACCTCGATGTGCTGCGTCGGGTGAAAGATGCGTTTGGTGTGCCGACATTCGTGTACCAGGTGAGCGGCGAGTACGCGATGTTGAAGGCGGCGGCGCAGAACGGCTGGTTGAACGAGCGCGCGGTGGTGCTGGAAACGCTGACGGCGTTCAAGCGTGCGGGAGCGGATGCGATTCTTACGTATTACGCCATCGATGCGGCGCGGTGGTTGCGCGAGTAACGATCACGATCGTCGCGCCATATATACCGGTCACCCCGGCGAACGCCGGGGCCCAGCGCCTTTGCGAGGCCAAAAGTCACTGGGTCCCGGCTTTTGCCGGGACGACGAACCAAGATGGCGATGATTTCAACTTGCGCATTCAAACGTACTGCGCAATCCCATTCCCAAACGACCAATTCTCCTTAGCCGTCTCCAGCAAATTGATAAACACATCTTCCGGCCGCACACCGGGATCAGCCGCCAGCTTCTCCGCCACGCTCCGATAAAACGCCTGCTTCTGCGCCACCGTGCGCGTGTTGTTGCAGGCAATCTGCACGATCACCAAATCATCCGTGCGCGCAATACCCAAGTAATTCGGGTCGTAGTCAAATTCATCCGCGTCATGCTGGCTGACCAGGATGAAGCGATCGTTTTCCGGCACGTTGAAGCTTTCGCGCATGGCGGCATAAATGCCGTTGCGCAATGCGGTGATATACGCGGGCGATTTGCCGCGGCGTAAAGCAATGCGAACGAGAGGCATGGCATGCTCCTTTACAGGCTAATGTTTCGCGGAAGGTTGCGAGATGTGGCCGACGCGATAGACGTCCATCGCGTCGCTGGAGGCGTGGACGGCATCGCGCCATAGACGAAAGCGCATGATCGTCCAGCCAGTCGGGTCGAACGCGCTGACGGCAGCAAGTGCACCATGATCGGCATCGGCACGAACACGCGCCTGCTCGGTCTCGCGCACCTTGCCCAGCGCGACGTGTTCGGCGATCGCTACGGTTTCGCAGGTGGCATACGTGGCAGCGGAAAGATCGGGCGCCGTTTCTGCCTGCCATACCGACCATGTGCGCACTAGCGGCCGCCCGAACGATTCAATCACGCCGGCAAAGCCCGCGCCGCCGAGAAAGGTGTTCATGCCTTCGGTGTCTTGCCACAAATAGAACGGCGCATAGCGGTTCGCCTTGCCGGCGGCGTAAGGTTCGTGGCGATCCGCGTAGAGATACGCCTTGAATGCCAGTTGCGGAAAGTCGTCGGTGAGATGACCGCGATCGGCGATGCGCTGGCGAATGATCGCCATGTCGTAATCGGCGGGCAGGGTGATGCGGTACTGCATGGTGAGCACGGCGGTCTCCTCGCAGGCTTGACGGGCATTAGCGTAGCGGCTCAGGATAATCCTGAAAATCGGGAATTTATAAACCCATAATCCTGAAAAATGGGATGATTTATGAGTCGCATCCAGCTCGATCTGAACGTCATGCGCAGCTTCGTTACCGGCATCGACCTGGGCAGTTTCGCCAAGGCGGCGGACCGGCTGGGCCGCTCCACGTCCGCCGTCAGTGCGCACCTGAAGAAACTGGAGGACCAAGCCGGCACACCGATGCTTCGCAAAGCGGGGCGGGGCATGGCGCTCACCGAAGCGGGCGAGGTGATGCTCGGTTATGCGCGCCGCTTGCTGGAACTCAACGACGAAGCAGTCAGCGCCGTACGCGGTGTGCAACTGGACGGACGCGTGCGATTGGGCATGCAGGAAGACTTCGGCGAAAACGTGTTGCCCGAAGTACTGGGGCGCTTCAAGCGTGCGCACCCCAAGTTGCGCGTGGAAGTGCACATCGCACGCAATGCCGTATTGATGCAGTCGCTGGAGGCGGGCAGGCTCGATGTGGCGCTGGCCTGGGAAACGGATGCGCACGCGGCGCATCGGCAACATATCCAGACACTACCGATGCGCTGGATCGGGGCGGATGCCGACCAGCTTCCGTATGAACCCGGCGAACCGATCCCGCTGGTGGTACTGGATGCCCCATGCCTAATGCGCACTGCCGCTATCAATGCATTGGACCGTGCAGGCATCGCCTGGCGCATCGCTTTCACCAGTGCGAGCCTGGCCGGAACCTGGGCAGCAGTAAAAGCAGGATTGGGCATCAGCGCGCGCACGCCGCTTGGCGTGCCTGCTGATCTGCGCACGATGGATGCAAAAGCTGCCGCCTTGCCGGCATTGCCGCAGCTTGGGCTTGCGCTTTATCGCAGCGAGGCCGAATTGACACCTGCGGTGGCGCGATTGGCCGAACTCATCCTGCAACGATTGGCCGCGTAGCCGTAGGCCGGGATGAAATCCCAGCATGAACACCTGTGGCGTGACGAATGCTGGGATTGGCATCCCAGCCTACCTACTGCAACGCTTGATCGGACTTCGGCGCGGTCAGCTTGATCTCGTAAATCGACGGCCAGCGCTTGCCGGTAACGAATAGCCGATCGTGCTTCTCGTCATACGCAATGCCGTTGAGCACGTCGTTGCTCGGGTCTGACAAGGTGCTTGGATCAGGCGCGAGCCCGGTGAGATTGATCACGCCAACCACCTTGCCGCTGGCCGGATCGATCTGCACGATGTTCTGGGTCAACCACACGTTGGCGTAGATTTTCCCTTTCACCCATTCCAGTTCGTTGAGGTTGACCAGCGGGCGGCCCAGCACCGTCACGTCGATCTTGCCGACCTGCTTGAGCGTGTCCGGATCGAGCACGCGGATCGTCGCGGTGCCGTCGCTCATGTAGATGCGATGCCCGTCAGTCGTGAGCGCCCAACCTTCGCCGGGATAGCTGAACTGGCCGATGCGCTTGAAGCTCTTCAAGTCGTAGACGTAGCCGCGCTGCGATTGCCAGGTGAGCTGGATCAGGCGGTTCTTGAGCGCCACGATGCCCTCGCCGTAATCGGGAGGCGGCAGTTCGACGTGTTGCAGCACTTTGCCGGTGTTGAGATCCAGCTTGTGGATGACCGATTCGCCGGTGGTGCCGGTGCTCTCGTACAAATAACCGTCGAGATAGAACAAGCCTTCCGTATACGACCTGGTGCTATGCGGATAGGTGTGCACCACTTGGTAGCCATAAATCGGAATGCCGGTCTGCGCGTAAGCGGATGACGCCAGCATCAGCGCGACAAGAACGAGCAAGTGAGTGATCGGTTTCATGGGGCCGGATGATCGCATGCCAAATGTGAGGGCGTCAGCCGTGCAGTCCCCATTCGCATGCCAGAGCATGGAATAATGCTTCGCAGGAACTTGCAGGCGGAGGAAGCGTGGACAGCCATCATTTTCTGGAAACGGCGGTCATCTTCTTGCTCGCCACAGTGATCGCGGTCCCGATCACCAAGCGTTTTCGTCTCGGTGCCGTGCTCGGCTACCTGCTCGCTGGTGTGGTGATTGGTCCAGCCGAGCTTCATCTGGTGGCCGAGCCCAGCCGCGCCAGCGATATCGCCGAATTCGGCGTGGTGCTGATGCTGTTCGTGATCGGCCTGGAACTGTCGCCGCGGCGATTGTGGGTGATGCGTCACGCCGTGTTCGGCACCGGTTTGCTGCAGGTACTGGCGTGCGGTCTGGCGGTAGGCGGCATCGCTTATGCGTTTGGCCTTGCGCCGAACGCGGCGGCGATCGTTGGCGGCAGCCTGGCGCTGTCGTCCACCGCGTTTGGTTTGCAGATTCTTGCCGAGCGCAAGGAAGCATCCACCAGTTATGGCCGGCAATCCTTTGCCATTCTGCTGTTCCAGGATCTGGCCGCCATTCCGTTGATTGCGGCCGTGCCGCTGTTGGCTTCTACCTCATCGCACCATGGTGTCGATCCAATGGCGGTGGCGCGTACGGCGGCGGTGATCGTGGCGGTGGTGATCGGTGGCCGCTATCTGCTGCGTCCGGTGTTCCGCTTCGTGGCGCGCGCCAAGTCGACGGAAGTCTCCACGGCGACCGCCTTGCTGGTGGTGTTGGGCACGGCGTTGCTGATGGAGAAACTCAACGTCTCGGTGACGCTGGGGGCGTTCCTGGCCGGTGTGCTGTTGGCCGATTCGGAATACCGCCATGAGCTGGAATCCAACCTTGAGCCGTTCAAGGGCCTCTTGCTGGGTCTGTTCTTCATCAGTGTCGGCATGTCGATGCAGATCAATCTGCTGCTGGAAGCGCCGCTGATCGTGCTGGGTCTTACCTTCGGCCTGCTGTTGGTGAAAGGCATATTGCTGTGGCCGCTTGGTCGCGTGCTGGGTGGTCTCAATCGCGCGGATGCCTTGCGGCTTGCGGTGCTCTTGGCCAGCGGCGGCGAATTTGCCTTCGTGGTGTTGCGCCAGGCGATGGAAAAAAATCTGATCGCCGACCAGCAAGGCGCCATGCTGGTGCTCGCGATTACCCTTTCCATGGGCTTGACGCCACTGCTGGTGGCGGCCACCGCCAAATTGATCGGCGCCAAGAAAAAGCAGGCGCCGCAGCGGCCCTTCGACACCATCACGGTGGATCATCCGCGCGTGATCATCGCCGGCTACGGCCGCATGGGCCAGATCGTCGCGCGCATTCTCCGCACGCGGAAAATTCCGTTCGTTGCGCTGGACCAGTCGGTGGAGCAGCTCGATCTGGCCAATCGCTTTGGCACCAGCGGGGATATTTTCTACGGCGACCCTGCGCGTCCGGAGCTATTGCGTGCGGCGCAGGCCGACAAGGCCGAAGTGTTCGTGCTCGCCACCGATGAAGCGGAGTCGGCCTTGCGCGTGGCGCGCGTGGTGCGCCGCCAATATCCGCATCTGAAGATCGTCGCCCGTGCGCGCAATCGCCAGCACGTATGGCGATTGATGGATCTGGGTATTGAGGAGCCGGTACGCGAAACGTTTTTCTCCAGCCTGAAAATGAGCCGTAAAACGCTGGAGGCACTGGGCCTGAGCGCCGAGGAAGCCACCGAAGAAGTCGAGCGCTTCCGCCGCAAGGACGCCGAGTTGCTCAAGGCGCAATACCTGGTCTACGACGACGAAGCGAAGCTGGTGCAGACCACGCGCGAGGCGCTGGAAGATCTCAACCGGTTGTTCGAGGCCGATGCCAAGACACCGGCGCCGCCGGAACAAGGGCCGGATCCCGATACGCCGCTGGTAGCAAGCAACGAGCAAGGCGCGAACAACGCCTGAGTCGCATCGCCTCTGCCGTTTCCGCAAGGAAATACGGTAAGTTTCCCGAAAGCGGCCGGCAAGCATGCTTGCCGGATATCCATCCTTGACGAGCGCTCGCTGCTTCTTCGCATGCCGATACCTTTCCGTCCGCTGGTCATTCGTTTCGGCCGTCTCGGCGACACGCTGTTGTTGCAGCCGCTGCTGCATCGGTTGCACGCGCGCTACGGCCAGCCCTGCACGCTGTTGGCAGCCGGCGGCTATGCGAGCGATCTTTATCACGGGCAGCCTGACGTTGCGGAAGTAATCGCGTTGCGATCGCATCATCGGCCGTTGCCGTTGAGCCCCGAACAATGGCGCGCGATCGCTGCGTTGCGGCGCCTGCGCCATGTGCCTGTGTACGTATGCGAACCGCAGCGCCGTTCGTTGGAACGTATCGCGCTGCTGCTGAAGCTGGCCGGCATTCCCACCAGCCATTGCGTGTTTCTCAACGATATTCCGTTGTCGCCCGGCGGCCACTGGATCGAACATCTGCTGGAGCTGGCCGACGCCACGCCACCTGCGTTTGCCGATCGCTTTGCAAAGCTGGCATGCGCTACCAGCGCCGTGCCTGCATTCGCCGTCAGTACATCCGAGCGTGCGGAATGCGATCGATGGCTGGCCGAGCGCGGGCTTGCAGGTCGTCCGCTCATACTGCTGCAGCCGGCGAACAAGCGCACGATTCGCTGGAGCGGCGTGCGCAAAGCGAGCGATGACGACAAGTCATGGCCGATCCAGAACTGGGCCGGCGTCATGGCGGCCATTCGCATCCAGCTGCCGCAGGCGCGCGTGCTGTTGTGTGGCTCACCGGCGGAATACGGCTACCTGGAGACCATCCGCAAAACGATGGCGCAACCCGACGTGGAAGTCGTCGCCAAGGAATTGCCGCTGCCGCGCATGCGCGCGTTGCTCGCGATCGCGCACAGCATGATTTCCGTCGACACCGGTCCTGCGCATCTTGCGGCGGCGATGGGATGCCCGCTGGTGGTGATGTTCGGCTCCGTCTCCCCCAGCCATTGGCGCCCACGCAGCCGCGTGCCGGGAGCGGTGCAAGTGTTGGGCGGTCCGCCGATAAGTACGCGCGTCGATGCGATTACGCCGGAGCAAGTCATCGCGGCGTGGCAGGCATTGCCTCATTGATTTTGTGATGGCCGCATCGGGGATGACGGATTGATTCCATCCGAGTCCCGCGCATTTTGTGCCACTTCCACACGTGCAGCGGAGACAAATTCTTGCCTTGTTTCAGCAGATGCCGACTTTGCAAACCTATTCGTTACTCGAAAGATATCTGCTCATCCCCAGGCGGGGGATACAAAACCAGGCAGGTGAAAAATGGACGGATTCGAACACGGCAAGGCCACTGGACTGTATGTAATTATCGAGCAGATATACCCAAAGCAAGGGTTGCCATCTATCGCCAATACTTTCGGTCCCAATTTGATTCAAGTCGCCCGTCAGGTCTTCCAACTATATGAAATGAAAGACATGTACATAAATGGGAAGCCTGCAATCCCTTCCACGTTGACTCCGTGGGATCGCCTCAAGGCTTCAATTGGTCTGGGAGTTGATTTGTTCTGAACGGAAAAAGAAAGGTCAAGCTGGAATATTCAGGCTTCATCAACGATATACAGCTACTTCCGAAGTTCGCGTCATGGCTTCCGGAATTTCTCACTAAACAACGCTTATTTGCGTTGCCTACACCATATGCCTATGGCCGCGATCCTCTGCCGACAGTGCGGTTATACAAGAATAACAGCGCAGTTTTTATTGCGAAGGACGGTGGTGCTGGAGTCCCTGTTGCGGTCGCTAAGTACAATAGCCATGCTCATCAAATTTCAATGTCCCCTTCAATCGCTCACGTCAATCAAACCATTGCCGATATAAGGCGGGCGAATCCGGAAATAAATTTCTAAGACAATTGGGATTGGATAACTCAATGAGGCAAGGATCGGCGCTTCTATTATTCATGACGTTATTTGCACTCGGCGGTGGATTGGCGTACCAATGGCTGTTTGAAATGGTTACGTCGGAGGCTGGTGTGTATGTCATCACCGACGTGCATCACGATCTACTGAAGTCGCACGCTCTTGCGGCTGGTGCATTCGGCTTTTTTGGTTTGGTGGTAGGAATCGGTTGGTTTGCGAAAGGACGCCTTACGCAGTCGAAAGGCGGTCGTTTGTGGATTTTGGCAGGACTTGCTGCGGTAACTTTTGCTGCCCCCATCTATTGGTTGTTTGATGCGCGCGCAAGATTTCGCGTCTTTAAACGCTTTATGGATGAAACTGCCATTTTGGATGCCTCATTGCCGGTGGATGCGGTTCCTGTCTACAGCATCGGCCTTTTTTCCGGACTTAGTGTATTTTTCTACGTGTTATTGGTTTGGTTGATCTTTTCAGTGGCGAGAAGATGATCGGATCAATGGTCAGGGATATTCTTGCCGCATGGCTGCGTGGGTACAGCAAGGGACTGAGCTTTCGCGGCAGGGAAAGTCGGCGCGACTTTTTGTCGTTTCTGATTCTGCATTACCTGCTCTTTTATGGCCTCAGCGTTGCAGTGATCAGGTTGCCTGATGCGGGTTCTACTGGGATCAAACTGGGGTTGGGGCTGCTCGGGCTCGCTACCCTCATCATCACCCTTTCCTATAACGTCCGCCGCTTGCATGATGCCAACAGCTCGGGTTGGCTGTGCGCCTTCTACCTCGTAGCGATGGCTCCGGTCGTCATCCTTGTATCGCTGCTGATGGCTCCGCCTGTTCACGAGGGCAACCGCTACGGCGCCGATCCGCGACACACACGCTACCGGCGGCAGCGGCAGCCACGTAGGCTGGGTTAGCGCAGCGTAACCCGGCATAAGCAGCTCAGGGATGCAGGGATTTTTATGTACGGCCGTCATTGCCGCGTAAGCGCAAATCCATCGTCGCTTTTGCATCAAAGCAAATGGATGATTCGCCTCGCTCACCTCAGGGGTTGTCCTTCGGATGTGCTCCGCGCTGCGCGCTCCGCCCCGCTTCCGCGGGAATGACGGCGATCGGCTACGTGAATCAATCCGGCTGCGCGGGCTGCCGCAAGGTTTGCCGCACGCTGGGAATCACGCTGTGGCGTGCGGCCAGTTCATGCGCAATGTCGATCAAGCCCAAATGCCTCGCCACGTCGGCGGCGGTGCGGCCGAAGGCATCCGCGGCATTGCGATCCGCGCCGCGTGCAAGCAGCAGGCGTGCAGGTGGCAGCAGGGCGTGCATGGCGCAGGCATGCAATGCGGTGACGCCGCGTTGATCGGCGTGTTCGATATGGGCGCCGGCATCGAGCAATACCGGCAACAGGGCGCCGATATGCGTGGCATCGCACTCGCTGCCAGGGCGCAGATGTGCGCCGAGCAGCAACAGCAACGCGGTCTTGCCTTCGCTGTCGGCCAGGTTCGGATCGGCCTTGCGTTTCAGCAGCACGTCGAACAGCCGGTGCGCACGCAGACTGTCGTTCTGCTCGAAGCCGAACTGCGAGGCTGCGTGCAGTGCGCTGTGTCCGCGTGCATCGACCGCATTGGCGTCAGCACCGGCGTCGAGCAATCGCTCGGCGATATCGGGGTAACCCTGCACGGCGGCGATCATCAGCGCTGTGGCCTCGTTCGGCAGGCGTTGATCCACTGCGGCGCCGCGTTCCAGCAGCAGCGCCACCAGGGCATCGCGGCGAGCGGCGACGGCGGCGGCGAGTGGCGTCATGCCATTGCTGGCGCTGGCGGCGATGTCGGCGCCGGCATCGATCAGCGCCGCGGCAACGTCGCGATGGCCGGCACCGCAGGCATGCAGCAGCGGCGTGGCGCCTTGCGCATCACGCGCATCCACCGGAAAGCCGAGTTCCAGCAGGCGGCGTACCGCGGTGTCGGCGCCCTGCTTGGCGGCCTGGATCAGATCATCGTCGCGTAGCGGGCGACGTGGACGCTGCCAGCCGTTCCAGTCGAGCCAGCGTTCCAGCGCCGGATGTTCCAGCGCGAGGCCGAGCGGCGTTTCGCCATTCGCATCCATCGCTTCCGCATCGGCGCCGTGGGCGACGAGTGCGCGCACCAGCGGCAGCGCATCGGCGCCGTGTTCCAGCGCGGCAAACAGTGGCGTGCGTCCACTGTTGACGTCCCGATGGTTGGGATCGCAGCCGCGCACCAGCAGTGCCTGCAACACGCCGAGTTGGCCGTTGATGGCAGCCAGGTAGAGCGGTGTGCGTTCACGCTCGTCGGTACCGAACGGGTCGGCACCGCGCTCGAGCAACGTCAGCGGCAAGGTGGAGAACGGTTCCTGCAAGCGGCTCAGCATTTGTGCAAGCAGCCCGGCGCCGGCAGGGCTGGCGCCGGCATCGAGCAGATCCTCGATGGCTTCCGTGCTTTCCGGCAGTCGCACCAGCAGTGCATCGAACAAGCGCTGGCCGAGCGGCGGCAGCGTCGGATGCTCGCTGTCGATCTCATCGATCAATTGCGGTTGCAAACGCGCTTCCGCCGGCAGCCCATGATCGAGCAGCCAGCGCCGCGCTGTGCGCAGGCCGGGTTCGGTCAGTTCCAGGAACAACGGGGCGAGCTGTTCCTGCGGCCAATCGCGCACACGATTGGCAAAGCTGGACACGATCGCCCAGTGGCCGAAACGCAAGGCATCGAGCAGGTGCGCCGGCGTGTCGGCGCCTTCGGAAATCGCTTCGATATCGAGGCTGGCGGGCAGCGGCGTTTCCGGATCGAGCAAGGCCACCAGATCCCAGCGCCCGCTGGCGGCAGCATGATCCAGCGCGCTGCGGCCATCGCTGCCTGGTGCTTTCGGGTCCGCGCCGAGGGCGAGCAAGGCACGCACGGTTTCCACCTGCGCGCGGGGCGATTGGCAAGCGAGCGTGAGCGCGTCGCGGCCATGTTTGTCGCGTGCGCCTGCATCGGCTTGCGCATCGGTGAGCAGTTCCATCACGCCGGCGGCGCCGGCGCGCGCGGCTTCCATCAGCGCCGTGCTGCCGTGATGATCGGCCAGGTTGACGTCGGCGCCAGCAGCGCAGAGCGCACGTGCAATCTGCTCATGGCCTTCCGCCGCGGCCACCATCAGCGCGCTGCGCTGGCGCGCGTCGACAGCGTTCACCGCGGCGCGGTGTTTCAGCAGCATCTTTACGCCGGCGACATCGTCATCGGCGATACCGGCGGCGGCGACCAAGGCCGGTTCGCCGTTGGCTGGCGTGGCCTTGGCGCCGCGCTCAAGCAGAAAGCGCACCAGCGGCCAGTTGGCGGCACGGCAAGCAATCGAGAGAGGCGTTTCGCCATGTTTGTTGAGCGCATCAATGGTGGCGCCGGCATCCAGCAGCATGGCCGCGACATTGGGCTCGCCGCTGAGCACTGCGCCATGCAAAGGCGTGTTGCCGTCGGCATCCGCGGCAAGCGGATTGGCGCCGTTGGTCAGCAGCGTCATGACGGCTTCGGCGCGGCCATGCCAGCTGTCGCGTGTCGCGGCAAGCAAGGGCGTAAGTCCGCCGCTGGCGCGATTCACATCGGCGCCCTTGGCGATCAGGGCACGCAGCAGGCGCATGTCCGGCAGCAGTGCGGCCAGCATCAGCACCGGGCGCTGGTCACGATCGCCCGACGCGGGTGCGATGTTCGGATCGGCGCCAGCTTCCACCAGCGCCAACGCACGGGCGACGTCGCCGCTGCGCGCAGCAGACAGCAAGGCTTGTGCTTGCTCGGGCGTGCCGGCGATGCGCTCCTGTTCGTTCAGCGGTGCGGAAGCGACAGGTTCGGCTTTCTCGCTGCCCGATTGCTCTTGCCGGCGCGGGCGGCGGCTTTCGCACAACATCACGCGCAAGGTGCGGTTGGCGATGATCAGGCAGCCGAGCGGCACCAGCAGCACCGCATACAGCACCAGCGCGGCGGTGCGCATTTCCGATGGCAGCACGCCGTACAGACCGCTCAATGCAATCGCGGCGAATGCCAGCACCAGTAACGCCAGCGCGCTGGGCAGAAAATGGCTGAAAAAATGCTCTTCGCGCGAAAGATGCCGACCAAAGGCCACGCTGCGCGCCGTAGCGGTGAACAGCCAGGAACCTTCACCCTGGCCATGCGCCGGATAGGCGTCATCCCACACGTACACCAGCGCAAATGCGGGCCACAGCCGCCACAGTGCTACCAGCGCCACCACCAAGGCCGCAGCCAGCATCAAGCTGCCGCCCAGAGTCGGTTGTTGCGTAAGCCGCAGCATCGGCCAGGCCACCAGCAGGAATACAAGCGCGACATAGCAGGTGAACATCGTCAGATGCGCCCCGCCGCGCCGAACGACCGTGCGCAGGAAATCCGGCTCCGGATCAAAACCGATCGCGTGGCACACCGCCGCCATGGTCAACGTATTGGCCAATAGCAGGGGAATCAGCGCGATCGGATGCGCACCCAGCGCAGCCATGCCGGCGCAGAGCCACCCAGGCAGAAACCAGACAAGCGAGATAAGCGCGGAGGAGGGGCGGCGCGGTTTATTTGTAGGCATGCGGGGGAGTATAGAAACCGATAAAGCGTCAGACGGTAATCTGTTGTTAACGACCACTTGGCACTGGTCATTCGTCCTGACGCTTGGGCTCCATCAGAGGCTCCGGTTCACTGGGCGGGGTAGCCAGCGTTTCCTGCGGCGGCAATTGCAGATGCCAGCCTTGCGTGCGCAGGTTCTGCATCACTACTTCCACGTCTTCGCGCGGCAGGCGGCGCTCCGGGTGCAGTTCCACTTCAAGCACGAAACGCAGGTCGCCCAGCAGCAAGGTCAGTGGCGCCGGCAACACATCGAAATGGTCGCGGCGATCCAGCCATAGATAGGTGTCGGCCTTGCGCTGGCTGGCGTAGACGAAGCAATGCATGGCTTAAACCCGGAAAATCGTGTGGGGGCGGAAGGTTAGCAGGCAGGGAATCAAGAAGGGGGAACCGGAAAGGGCGTGTTGCGCGAGGTTTAGGGTTTTCCGGTGAAGGGCATCTTCCACAGGCCTGCCGCACCATGCTGCAACCGCACTTGCACACCCGTGCCCGAGTGGGCAGAGTGCCCGCCAGGGGTATCAAACGCGCGTATGAAATTTTGTTCGGCCCCGCTACGACCCGAGCCGCGGGGGCGTGCAGCCTTCCGGCAAGATCCCGGCCTCCCGGGCCGGACTCGTCACTAAAAGAAAAGCAGGAGCAACCAATGCACACGTCCTTTCGTAACACCGTCCGTGGTGGCCGTCCGCTCGCTCTGGCCGCGCTGGGTCTGGCTGTCGCCGGCGCCCTGGCAGCGCCGCAACAGGCTCGCGCCAGTTCGTTCCAGTTGAAGGAAGACAGTGCGCAGGCCATGGGCCGCGCCTACGCCGGTTCCGCGGCGGCGGGTGGCGACGTGTCCGTGGTGGCCAATGCGCCGGCGGCGATGAGCGACCTGAAGGGCACCTATTTCGAAGCCGACGTCACCGCCATCAACTTCAGCGCCAACTTCACCGGCAGCGCGCACGACGTGCTCGGGCAGCCGATCAGTGGCGGCAACGGTGGCGATGCGGGTACCACCATGCCGGTGCCGTCGTTCTTCTTTTCCACGCAGGTGACCGATCGCCTCCATCTTGGCGCCGCCATGACCGTGCCGTTCGGCTTCAAGACCAACTACGACAACAACTGGGTCGGCCGCTACAACTCCATCTATTCGAAGTTCGAATCGCTGGACGGCACGATGTCCGCCTCGTTCGACGTCACCGATAACTTCAGCATCGGCGGCAGCGCCATCGCACAGCGCACCAGCGCCACGCTGACCCAGGCGATCAATTTCTCCAGCGTGGCACTTGGCCTGGCCGGCCCCGGCACGCAATTGAATCTGCCGGTGAACCAGGTGTATGCCTTGGTGCCACCCGGCTCCGACGGCCTGGCCCGCGTCAGCGGCAGCAGCTGGGCGTGGGGCTGGCAGCTCGGCGCGTATTGGAAGCCGACCGCGCAGGATCGCCTCTCCTTCAATTACCGCTCCAAGATCAGCCATCGCCTGCATGGCACTGCCAACTTCGACGTGCCTGACAACGTCTCCGTACTGGTTGGCCAGCTTGCACCGGCACTGGGCCTGACGCCCAGCACGCTGCCGTTCCAGCACACCGACGGTACTGCGCTGTTCACCACGCCGGCCGTGGCCACCACCAGTTACTGGCATCAGGAAGACAAGTTCGGCTTTGGTGCGGACGTGTCCTGGACCGAGTGGGACGTGTTCAAGAACCTCACGGTGAACTACGCCAATCCGACGCAGCCGCAGTCGGTGCAGAACTTCAACTGGCACAACTCCTGGTACTTCGCGCTCGGCGGTGATTACTACCTCACCGACAAACTGACCTTGCGCGGCGGCCTCGGCTACGACACCACGCCGACCACCGGCGCCTACCGTGAACCGCGCGTACCGGACGAAACCCGCAAGCTGCTGTCGGTCGGCCTGGGCTACAAGGCAACCGAGCATTTCTCGATCAACGCTTCGTATGCGCACATCTTCGTGAACCGTGCGGCCGTCAACGGCGCGGTGAGCGCGACCGACGACGTGCTCACCGGCTCGTACGACGATGCCGGCAATCTGTTCGCGCTGTCGGCCATCTACAAGTTCTGATCGCTCGCACGTTTAAAAGCCCTGGGAACGCGGGTTCCCAGGGCTTTTTCTTTGGCCCAGGTCTTTTGGCATGCCGGCTGGATTGATCAGTGGCGAATGACCGCGATCACGATTTCCACCACGATCAACACGATGATCGCCAGCTCCAGCAGTTCCGCCCGCTTGCCCGAAGCCTCCTCGTAAAGCGCCGCATACGTATCGCGGATGATCGCCAGCTTGCGATCCACGGCATCGCTGACGTGACGCACGCGAAACAAATCCAGTGCCGAGGCATAGACGCGCGCCAGATAGACGTCTTCGGTGACTTGCAGCGCGTTGTCCACCTTTTCGGTAATTTCGGTGACTTCCGCCACCAGCGTGTACAGCTTGCGCGCGAGATCGGCGAAATGGCGCGCGCCCAACGGATTGCTGGCATGCGCCGCCTCGACCATGTCGTACATGCGCGGCAATTCGGCATCCAGCAGCTCATCGTAGAAGCGCAGTTCCAACAACTGCGCGTTGGCGACTTCGAGAATATCCACCACATCCGAATCGCTGCGCGGCTCATAGATAAACGCGCGGTCCCACGTCAACACCACCAGGTCGTCGGCGTAATAGGAGAAGCGCTGCTGCAGCAGATCCTTGCGTGCCTGTTCCGACAAGGGGCGTTGCTCACCGGAAAGCAATGGCACCAGATCGATGCGTTCGTGCATGACGTTGACGGGAATTGCTTCGTCGAAGGCATGCACGATGCCGAGCAGATAATCTTCATGCAACGAAGCCGGACTGGGCTTCGACAAGGCAGGCATGACCGCCGCGCGCACGTGCGCCAGCAATTGCATCCATATCGGGCTGTCGGCGGCGGGTCCCAACAGTGCATCGACTGCATTGACCAGCTGCGAAAACGAAACCCAGCTGCATGAGGTGACGGGGATCTGCACGGAGAACGCCGCGGCGCCGAAGTCGTAGAGCCGTACCGTCGCGTCGGCACGGCAGGTGCGGCCAAGCAGCGGCAGTTCAAGCGAGTCGAGCCGCAGCACAACCGGCGGAACGCCAAACGCCATCGCCTTTGGCGGTGTGCTGGCCAATTTGCTGCGTATGGCGGCGGGGCGTTGTTGCTGATCCCACAGCGCTTCAGCGCTGGATAGATCGATGGCGTCGGCGATATCGATCAAATGCATCGCGATCACGACGGCCGATTGAACGTTGGGTTGCTCGTACGGCATGCGCTTGCACCCGCCTATGCATGGATGCCGATACCCTATCCGACTCGTGCAAGGGCGTCGAGCGAAGACGACGGGAATCGCAACGCAGGCTGGGATGAAATCCCAGCATCACGAAACTGCAAGAAATGCTGGGACTTCATCCCAGCCTACGAAAGCAACGCTAACCACTGCGCAACAAAATCTCCAGCAACTGCCGAAAGCGTTTGCCATACGGTGGATTGAACAGCTTTACACCATTGAGGCGTGCTTGCCGAAACACCGGCTTCATGTGCGAAAACGTGCGAAAACCTGCTTCGCCGTGATAACCGCCCATGCCGGATGGCCCGACACCACCGAACGGCAGCCGATGCTGGGCGATGTGATAGATCGTATCGTTGAGTGTGACGCCACCGGCATGCGTGCGAGTCAGCACCTGATCGATGCGCGCCTGATCCTGTTCGAACAGGTACAGCGCGAGCGGACGTGGATGATTGGCAACGTAATCGATAGCCTGGTCGAGCGTGTCGTAGGGCACCAGCGGCAGCAGCGGGCCGAAGATTTCCTCCTGCATCACGGGCATGTCATCGCGCACGTCCATCAGTAATGTGGGCGTGAGCATGCGCCGTTCGGCGCGATCTGCGGCGTCACCCAACATTTCGCTGCGCGCACCTGCGCTCAATGCGTTGTTGCGCAGCTCCATCAAGCGCTGATAGTGGCGATCGGTAGCAATGCTCGCGTACTGCCGATTGTTGGCAATATCGGGATACAGGCGAGCAGTAGCTGCTTTCGCTGCCATGGTGAAGCGCGCGATATCGGCACGCGGCAGCAGCACATAGTCGGGAGCAATGCAGGTTTGTCCCGCATTGATCAGCTTGCCTAACAGGATGCGTTCCACTGCATGTTCGAACCGCGCACCGGGTCCGATGATCGCGGGCGATTTGCCGCCCAGCTCCAACGTGACCGGCGTCAGGTTGGCGGAGGCCGAGCGCATCACATGATGGCCAACGGCGGTCGAGCCGGTAAACAGCAGATGATCGAACGGCAACGCGGCAAATGCTTGCGCCACTGCGGCATCGCCATTGATCACCAGCACTTCATCCGGCTGGAAATGACGTGCGATCAATTCGGCGAACAGCAGCGAAAAGCGCGGCGTGTATTCGCTCATCTTGATCATCACGCGATTGCCGGCCACGAGTGCATCGATCAGCGGACCGGCAGCGAGAAACAGCGGATAGTTCCACGGCACGATGATGCCGACCACGCCTAGCGGCTGCGGACGCGTTTCGATGCCGGCGGGCAGAAACGCCAGGCTTGCCAGGCCACGGGTGGGTTTCATCCAGCGACGCCCATGGCGAAGTGCGTGGCGAATGGCCGACAGGCTGGGAAACACTTCAAGCATGTCGGTTTCTTCGCGCGGGCGACAACCAAAATCCGCGTTGATCGCTGCGGCGATCTGATCGCGATGTTGGCTGATGGCTGTGTCCAGCGCGCGCAGGCGACGCGCACGTGTGGGCCAATCGGGTAACGGCGATTGGGCCTGCGCCGTACGCAAACGTTGCAGTTCGGCAGCAAGATCGACTTGGTCAGGCTTGTTCATCAGCATTTTGCTCACAATCCCGCGCTCTATGCATGCAGCGCCGCCATGGTGGCATGCCGCGTGACGGTATCACCAAAGCGGAAACGGCTACGCACATCACTATTTTCCTCTCCATGCATTCAATGCAGCACCACGCAATCCCCCGGCTGTGCTGCAATCCAGGCTTTGATCAAGGCAAGTCCTTCCTTGTGCACGGTGCTGCGCCCGATCTCCGGCATCATCGTGCCTGGCTCGGCGGAGCCAAGGCGGTAAGGCACGATCGAATCGTCAGGATGGCCCGGCACGATGTCGAACAGATGATCGCCGGTGCCCTGGCCTGCTGCTGTCGGCGGCTTGCAAATACCGATATGGCGATCTTCCGGCGTGCTGCTATCCAGCGTCAGGCCGGTGGTATTGGCTGCACCTTTCGGATTGTGGCAATGGCCGCAGTTGATATCCAGATAGGCACGCGCACGCGCATCGAGCGATGCGTGTGGGTCCATCCAGTTTGCATTGCGGGGCGCGTTCACTGGGACCGGTGCGCCGGCGAGATAGCCCACGTGCATCAGGTGGACGAGTTGGTTTTCGTTGCCATCGGCGTAGCGGTAATCGCGATTGAGATGACGCGCCTTGGGACCGATCGGTTGCAAGGCGCGCGTGGTCCAGTCGCGCGCGTGACAGCTTGCGCATTGGCTTTGATCCGGCACCACGTAATTGAAGTTTTCGCGCTCGCCATCGTCACTGACGAGCGTCAAGGCCTGTACGTCGCCAGTGCGGGCGAGCAGGGCATCGGTCTGGTTGGTATTCCAGACATAAGGAATCGCCACCCATCCTTCCTTGCGCTTGACCAGCAAGCGCGTCTCGATCAACCGCACGTTGGCGAGTTCCAGGCCTTGCCCCGGCGCGGCGAAATCCCGGCTGGTGTCGTAAGTGCGCGCAACGTTCGAGGCGTTCCGGGTCGCGCTCTTCGGCAAGGGATAGAAGAAGGTCTTGCTGATGATCGTGCCCACTGGGAAATCGAAGGTGTCCGTGGGGCTGTAATGAGCGGATACGCCCCTGGGCATCCAGATCGTGCGCAGCTTGTGCGCGTAGTCGGTAAACAACGGCGTATTGAGTTCGTAGGGCACCACGCCTTGGTTCAACTGCAAGACGTCGTCGCGCGCTTCCACCACGTGCCAATCGCTGAGCTTCGGCGGATAACCATCATCGTGAAAGGCCACCGGCTGCATGTCGCGATGGCAGGCCGCCAGGCATAGCAATGTGATTAATAGCATGCATCCGCGCATCCACAGCTTTGTCGACATCAGCGGCACTCTCAGACTTTCGGTTCCGGATTCAGCGCAACAGGCGGCAGCTTGGGCAGGCTGCATTGGAACGGCTTGATGTCCGTGCTTGGAGTTCTATAGCCGTGCGGCCCATCAGCATTGAGTACGCCGCTGGCATCCTGGATGCAGATGCGGTCGTCTGGTGACGGCACGCCGCCGGTCTGGTTCTTGGGATCGGCATAACCATCCCACAGCACATCGGGAAAGCTGCCGTTGATGCCATACACGGCGGTTTTCAGCGTTTTCAGCTTGAGGCCGTCCGGCGAATTGCCGCCGCCCTTGAAGCGATTGCCGTAGACGTAGATGCCTTTCGGGTACGGGTTGTAATCAGCGGCGACGCCGAGCTTGTTGTAGTAGTTGGTGGAGAAATAACTGGAGATGATCACGTTGGCCGTCTGGTTGTCGGCGATGTCGTTGTCGAAGATCTCCACCTTGTCGTTGGAATTGACGACGACGCCCGAGCCCGCCGGCACGCTGGCTACCGCCGCGCCTTTCTTGGCGAAATTGGTGGTGTTGTTGTCGAACACCTTGTTGCGAAACACGCGCGTGGCGTGGCCAGCCTGCGAAAGATTCGGCATGTTGAATACCAGGATGCCGCCGGTGTTCTTGGTAGCGATGTTGTCGTAAACGTCGGCATTCACCGAGTTCTCGATCTCGATGCCGGCCACGTTCTGCTCGGCACGATTGCGTCGCACGACGATATTGTTGGATTGCCCCACATAGATACCGGCATCCGATGCGCCGATTACCTCCGAATCTTCCACCAGCACGTTCTGCGTCTTCACCGGATACAGGCCGTAGGCACCGTTGGTGCTTTTGGGGCCGTCGGTCCAGGCAATGCGCACGCCATGAATGGTGATGTTCTTGCCTTGGTTGATCTTCAACGCATCGCCCATCGTGTCTTCGATGGCGAGATTCTCGATAGTGAAATCGTCGGCGTTTACCAGCAGGCCTTCGGGGCCGACGATCTGTCCTTTGAATGACAACACGGTCTTGTCCATGCCCGCACCACGAAGGGTGACGCCGTTGGTGCGCAGGCTAAGGCCGCGCTTGAGCGCGAAATGGCCGGCCGGTATGTCGATCACGCTGCCGGGTTTGGCATCCAGCAGTTGCTGCTCCAGCTTGCTCTCGAAAGACGCGTCGGCCTGATTTTGCGAGGCGTTCTCCTGCTGGCCGCAGGACGGCAGTAACAAGAAAAAAGCGATCAAGATGCAGAGCTTGCGCATGCCGGCCGATCTCCCCTCGCGCCATACGAGCGCGTACCCAGGCACTGTCCCGCAAGCGGCAAAGCGAGGGGAGGGCAAAAGGGACTGGGATGGGGGGTAAATCGGCCAGTGTGGACATGGCGCAGATATCGGTGGTGGGAACCAGCCGGATCGGTGTATTGAAAAGCGTTCAAGACTGTCTTGCCGAGATATCGCTACTTGGGCTTAAGCCATCTCTTTATCTTGAGCATCCATCAACGGTAAAGAGGAGGCAGCCATGCGTTCTCGTTTGCTTGAGCGCTGGTTTGGGCATGCAGGTGGCGGCGGACTCGCACCTGCCAGACGTCTTGTGGATAGTAGAGTGACGGGCGGGCCGGACAAGAAACGCCCCACTCAAGGCGTGCACGTTGTTGGCGCAAGATCGCAGCGCATTTGTCTGGGTATCGGCGACGGCAGCGTGCATCGTCAGTAGGCATGAAAAAAGCGCACCGCGATGCGGTGCGCTTCAATGTCAACACAGCGATCAGCGTGCGCCACCGCCTGCATATAGCCGTTCACCGGTCAGCCAATACGCATCGTCGGAAGCCAGGAACACGGCGATCGAAGCGATATCGTTAGGTTGGCCAATGCGTCCCAGTGGCGTGGCGGCCAGCGCGTACTTTTCAAAGTCGCCGCCGATTGCGCCAACGGCATGCGCGCCTTCGGTCTCCACCATGCCGGGATTGAGTGCATTCACGCGAATCTTGCGCGGCCCCAATTCCTTCGACAGCACGCCGGTGATCGCATCCACGGCACCTTTGGTGGCGGTGTATACCACCGTATTTTCGGGCACGATGCGCGACACCAGCGAGCCGATATTGATGATGCTGGCGCCTTCGCCGAGATGCTTCACGGCAGCCTGGGTGGTAAGCAGCAGGCCACGCACGTTGACGTTGAACTGCTTGTCGTAATGCGCCTCGCTGATCGCTTCGATCGGCGCGAACTCATAGACGCCCGAATTGTTCACGAGAATGTCGAGACGGCCGTAGTGCTTGATCGCGGCGTCCACAATCGCCTGCGCGTCGGCGGCTTTCGAAACATCGCCCTGCACGGCCACGGCCTTGCCGCCGGCCTTCACGATGTCATTGACCACCGCATCGGCGCCTGCCTTGCTGGACGCGTAGTTGACGACGACCGCCGCGCCTTCGGCGCCATATGCACGCGCAATCGCAGCGCCAATGCCCTTGGATGCGCCGGTAACGACGGCGACTTTACCTTTCAACTTGCTCATGGGATATGTCCTGGTGGGTGGTGAAGGGGTTCTGAATTCCTGTAGTTCGTAACTTATGAACTATGGAACTAGAAATCAAGGGCCGATAAAATGCCCGCCATGCGGCCGCTGATTCACCCATCCATCGAAGACATCACCGTCGAGGGCATTCTCCATGCCTTATCCGACCCCGTGCGCGCCGCCATCTACGCCGAGCTGGCCATCTCCAGCGGCGCCACCTGCTCCAACTTCCTCAAGATCAGCGACCGCGAGATTCCCAAGTCCACGCTATCGCAGCATTTTCGCGCGCTGCGTGAGGCGGGCCTGATCCGCAGCGAGCGCCACGGCGTGGAGATGCGCAACACCACGCGTTGCCAAGAGATCGACCAACGGTTTCCTGGGTTGATCATGACGATCATGAAGGCGCATCAGATTCAGGCGGCGGAGCGGCTGCAAGGAGCAAAACGCAAAGCGGCTGCCAGGAAAAAAAACGGCTGAGCAGCTAGCGCAGGCAGGTTGGATCAGCGCAGCGTAACCCAACAATGTTGCTGCGATATGTTGGGTTACGCTGAGCTAGCCCAATCTACGACATTCAAGGCAAGCTTCGCCGTGCCACCTGTGGCGGCATGCCCGTCCAGCGTTTGAACGCTCTGCGAAATTCACGCGGATCACTGAAGCCAAGCTCGATACCGATTTCCGCGACGCTCAATTGACCGGCGTGCAGCAGTTCCAGTGCACGTTCGGCACGCACGCGATCATGGATTTCCCGAAAGATGCGTCCGCTCTCCGCCAATCTGCGGCGCAACGAGCGTTCGCTCAGATGCAGCGTGCGGGCGACTTCGGTGAGTTTGGGATGATCGCGCAAGCGGTTGCGCAGCAGGCGTTCGACGGAGACGACGATTTCATCGGACGGGCTGTTGCCGCGTAGTTGTTGGTGGCATAGCGCAAGGGCCTGCCTTGAAACCAGCGGGTTGTAGCCGGGGAGTGATTGCAGCAGCCAGTCGGCGTCGATCACGATGCGGTTGTGTTGCGCGCCGAAGCGTACTTCGCATTGGAACGTATCCGTGTATTCGCTCGCGTAAGCAGGTGGTGGATAGGTGAACTCCATGCGTATCGGTGTGATGGCCGGGCCGACCAGTTCGCGTGCGATGGCCAGGCAACTGGCGAACAGTTCTTCGCACAGGAATGGCAGCAGTTCGATGTCACCGTAGCGGGGCCATGCCTGCACGCCGACGTGGTGCGCGTCGATCGCCACGAAATCCACATCCAGCAGGCTGCCGCAGATCTTGTGGTTTTCGATACCTGCGCTCATGGCTTCGCCAAAATGGCGCGAGGTCATCATCGCCAGGCCCAGCAGGCCGAAACTGCCGATGGTTTCGTTGCGGCCGATCAACAGGCCCAGCGCCGGTATGCGCATGGCGCGCAACGCGCGCGAAATGACCATGCGCGCCTGCCGGTATGACACGCGCAGGCTGGGGTCATTGATCTGCTGGCGAGTGATGCCTAAGCCGGCGAACCACGGCTCGCTGGCAATGCCCTGGCGGGCAGCAAACTCGGTGAGATGCACCAGTACGTTCGGTGGGATGTCAGCGGCTTGCACACGCGGATCGGGCTCGATCGCCGAAACGGCCGCGCGCCGCGTGTCGTGTAGTTCGAATGCTGCCTGTGACATGCCGAACCTTCCCCCTAGGAGCCTGCCGGACTTGAGTTGGCCGGGCTGCAAATGCGCCTGCGCGGCCCATATTTCCGGCGCTTCTGGACCCATAGAACCACTATGGGCCGGCGAATCACCGAAAATCTGTCCTCACGCAGTCGCATTTGACCAGCTACGCTGTTGTAAAGCGCCTCGCCTCGACCACTCAAGTCCGACAGGCTCCTAGCCAACCCCGATGGCGCAGGCGTCTGTTCTAGCACGGGCGATGTCGGGGTGGTTAGCGCGGCGCACAAGTTCAGCGTTGTCGCGCTTGCAGTGTTACTGCTGCGTGGGTTTTCCGTTCGTGGTTTGTGTCGCCGCCGCACGTTTCCATTGCTCGATCCAGCTGTCGAGATCGGCGAGACGCTTGGCCGGATCGTCCTGCATCGACATGCCGACCGCCGAGCCGGCCACACGGCCGGATGGATCGAGCAGCATCAAGGTGGGGAAGATGCCGATACCCAGTGTGTCCATCAGCGATTGGCCGTGATACAGCACGTTCCAGGTCAATCCGCGTTCCTGCACGAATTGGCGCGCGGTGTCGGCGTTTTCATAGGTGATGGATATGAGGTTCATGTCGCCGTGTTCGCGTGCAAACGCATTGAGCGTCGGCACTTCGGCGATGCAGGGTGCGCATTCGGCAAAGAAGAAGCTGACCAGGGTGTAGCGGCCGTGCAAGTCGCTGAGGCGTTGCGTGCTGCCTTGCAGTGAGGGCAATTCGAACGGCGGGAAAGCGTCGCCGCGACCGAATGCGAAGCGGCCTGGTTCGCCGGCGCGTGCGCCGGCCGGGCGCAAACGCAATACGGCCGCGCCGGCCTGGGCGTCGCGGGTGATGCTGTAGTGACGGCGGCCTTCGTGCATTTGTTGCGCGAAGGCGGGGTAATCGATGGGTTTGCCGTTGGCGTCGAGGTAACGAACGTGGGGTGTGGTGCCGAGTTGCAGCGTGGCGACGAAGCGCATTTCGTCCGGTGCCGGATTTCCTGCATGCGCTGCGGCGCTCATGCATAGCAGCAGTGAGATGACTATGAGTGTTCGTCGCATGGTGAGCGATAATAAACGAGTATCGGATAGGCATCCTTGCCTTGCTTATCGGATGAGCCGTGGTGCAATGTCTGCGTAGGCTGGGATGAAATCCCAGCATCGCCATGCTGATCATGCTTGGATTTCATCCCAGCCTACGACTGCAACCCATGATGCGCGGTAACGGCCGCGCACTCATGGATTGGCTGTGTGTTACTCGCCAATCGTCAGCAGGGAAGCATTACCACCCGCCGCGGTCGTATTGATCGTAAGCGTACGCTCGGTCGCAAACTTCACCAGATAATGCGGGCCGCCCGCCTTGGGGCCCGTGCCCGACAGCGATTCGCCACCGAACGGCTGCACACCCACCACTGCGCCGATCTGGTTGCGGTTGACGTAGCAATTGCCGACACGCGCGTGGCTGCGGATGTATTCCACCGTGTCGTCGATGCGGCTGTGCACGCCGAGGGTAAGGCCGTAGCCGGTGCGGTTGATCTGGTCGACCACTTGCGGCAACTCGCTGCCCTTCCAGCGGATCACGTGCAGCACCGGGCCGAACACTTCGCGCTTCAATACGTCGAGCGAAGGAATTTCGTAGGCGCGCGGTGCGAAGAACGTGCCGTTCGACGTCGCGGACGGATCGAGCCTGGCTTCGGCGATCATCGAAGCTTCCTTGTCCATGCGCGCGGCGTGGTCGACGAGGATCTTCAACGCATCCTCATCGATCACCGGACCTACGTCGGTGGAAAGCTGCCCGGGATCGCCCACCTTCAACTCAGCCATCGCGCCGCCGAGCATGCCGATGACCTTGTCGGCGATGTCTTCCTGCACGAACAACACGCGCGCGGCAGAGCAGCGCTGGCCGGCGGACTGGAAGGCAGAGGCGATCACATCTTTCACGATCTGCTCGGGCAGGGCGGAGGAGTCGGCGATCATCGCGTTCTGGCCGCCGGTCTCGGCGATCAGTGCCGCGATCTGCGCATTGCGTGCGGCAAGTGCGCGGTTGATGGCCCAGGCGGTTTCGGTGGAGCCGGTAAAAGCGACGCCGGCCACACGCGGGTCTTTCGTGAGCGCCGCGCCCACCACCGCGCCGTCGCCCGGCAGATACTGCAGCACGTCGGCCGGCACGCCGGCTTCATGCAGCAGCTTCACGGCGACGTAGCCGATCAGGCTGGTCTGCTCTGCGGGCTTGGCGATCACGCTGTTGCCGGCGGCAAGCGCTGCCGATATCTGGCCGAGGAAAATCGCCAGCGGGAAGTTCCACGGGCTGATGCACACGAACACGCCGCGGCCATTGAGGAACAGCTGGTTGCTCTCGCCGGTCGGCCCGGGCAACTGTTCCGGATGACCGAACAGGCGGCGCGCCATCGCGGCGTAGTAGCGCAGGAAGTCCGCTGCTTCGCGAATTTCAGCGATCGAATCGGGCAGGCTCTTGCCGGCTTCGCGCACGCACAGCGCGATGAATTCACCGCGACGCGCTTCAAGCTGATCGGCAGCATGCTCCAGGATCGCGGCGCGGCTGGCAGCAGGCAGGCGATCCCAGCCTGGCTGCGCGGCGACGGCATTGGCCAGTGCCTTGTCGACCAGGGCGGCATCGGTGCTGACGTAGCTGCCTACCGCCTGACGGCGATCGGCAGGATTGGTCACCGACACGGTCGGGCCTTTGCTTTCACCGCCCGGCACCAGCGGCGTGGCTGCCCAGGTGGTGGATTTTGCGTTGACCGCCTCGGCGAGGGCCTTCAGTTCATTGTCGTTGGAGAAGTTGACGCCCATGGAGTTCTTCCTGGTTACCAGATCTGAATTCTGCGCAAGCGCGGAATTGTCACCGAAGAGATTGACCGGCAGAGGAATGCGCGGGTGAGGAATGGAGGCAAAGCGACGCACCGTTTCGCACGGATCGGCAACGAGATCGCGGACTGGCAATGTTTCATCCACCACGCGATTGACGAAGCTGGTGTTGGCGCCGTTTTCCAGCAGGCGGCGCACCAGATACGGCAGCAGATCTTCGTGCGTACCCACCGGCGCATACACGCGGCACGGCACATTGAGGTTCTGCTTGCCGATCACCTCGGCGTACAGATCCGTGCCCATGCCATGCAGACGCTGGAATTCGAACGGACGTCCGCGCGAGATGTGATGCACGGCGGCGATGGAGTGCGCATTGTGCGTGGCGAATTGCGGATAGATCAGCTCGACGCCGGCATCGAACAGTTTGTGCGCACAGGCGAGATAGGAGACGTCGGTGTTCGGCTTGCGCGTGTACAGCGGATAGCCGGACAAGCCCAGTTCCTGCGCACGCTTGATTTCCGCATCCCAATACGCGCCCTTCACCAGGCGCACATACCAGCGGCGCCCGGTGGCGCGCGCGGTTTCGATCAGCCAGTCGATGACGAACGGCGTGCGCTTGGAATACGCCTGCACCACGATGCCCAGACCATTCCAGCCTTGCAGCGACGGATGCGCAAACACGTCGCCGATGATGTCCAGCGAGAGCTCAAGGCGATCGGCTTCTTCCGCATCCACCGATAACGCGATGCCTTGCTTCATCGCCAGCTGCGACAGTTCCAGCAGCTTGGCAGTGAGGTCATGGCGCGCTCGTTCGCGATTGGCCACTTCGTAGCGCGGATGCAGCGCGGACAGCTTCACCGAAATCGACGGCGCATCGGTGTGATTGGCAAACGGGCCGCGTGCACCAATGCGCGCGATGGCGTTGCGGTAATCCTGCTGGTAGCGCTCGGCGGTTTCCGCAGTGAGTGCGGATTCGCCGAGCATGTCGTAGGAGTAGCGATAAGCGGTGTATTCGCCCTTGCTGCAGCGATCCAGCGCTTCGTCGATGGTGCGGCCCATCACGAACTGATGGCCCATGATGCGCATCGCCTGGCGCACAGCCAGGCGGATGGCCGGCTCACCCGCGCGACCGACCAGTCGGCGCAGCGCGCTGGTGAAATCCTGCCGGGTTTCCTCGGCGAGATTGACCAGCTTGCCGGTGAGCATCAGGCCCCAGGTGGAGGCGTTGACGAACAGCGACTCGCTCTGGCCCAGATGCTTCTTCCAGTTCGCATCGCCCAGCTTGTCGCGGATCAATTTGTCCGCCGTGGCTTTGTCGGGGATGCGCAGCAAGGCCTCGGCCACGCACATCAGCAGCACGCCTTCCTCGCTGGAAAGGTCGTACTGGCGCATGAAGGATTCCACCGCGCTCTGGTCCTTGGCGCGCGCACGCACGCGGGTGACCAGATCGGCAGCGAGATCGATGACTTTTTCGCGCTCGACCGGCGGCAAGGTGGCCTGGGCGAGCAAGTCGTTCACGGCCTCCGTTTCGTCGCGCAGCCAGGCGGCAGTAATGCGCGCGCGGGCCGGCTCGACGCTGGTCGGCAGTTCGGGAGTAAGAATGGGTTGGGTCACGGTGGCGTGGCGCGTGGGAGGGGAAGGGGAAACAGGGAATGGCAAATTGTACGGGGGCGGCCCAGGCCGTGCATTCGAGCACTGCAGCAATCAGCGGAATCCCGTGTAGGTTGGGGTGCGAACCCAACATCGCCATGCGTGCAAGATCGGGATGTTGGGGTTCCCACCCCAACCTACAGTCGTTGCAACAAGCGAAAGCACACGAGACAAATTGTCGCGCCCGGCATGGCGTTCCATGCTGCCGTTGTCCTTGCCCACCGCCACACGCGCGCCCTATGATCGAACACGTTCCAGGCACGCCGGACTTCCATGATCGTGCTTCGACCAGCCCTCGGCGGCCTGCCGTGCGTGATGTGGCTTCGGCCCAATCGCACACTCAGCCGGCGTGGCCTGCGTCACCTGATCCTGGTGTTGGCTGCGCTGGTGTTGATAACGGCAGGTCTGGGAGCGTGGCAGGGCGACGTATTCGCTCCGCTATTCGCCCTGATCGAGGCTTCCGCCGTCGCCATCGCCCTGAGCGTGGCATGGCGGGCCGGCGACCGCAGCGAACGCATCACCCTCGACCATTCGTCGCTGGAGGTGCAAACCCTGCCAGGTCGCCGTTGCACGCGCTTCCAACCCTATTGGGTGCGCGTGCTGCTGGAGTCAGGGGAGGGGCGTTACCGATTGTTGTTGTCGTCGCACGGACGCAAGCTGGAGGTCGGGGCTTTCCTCACCGACGAGGAACGCGCCGAGCTGTTCCGGAAACTCAGGGCGTTGCTGGCCGATTTCCAGGCCGAGCGCAGGTAGGGTCAACAAAGGTGCAAACATGACAGCTGGCGGCATCGGGAAGCACGGCATCAGGGTTGGAAAGCACTTCAGGCATGCAATCGGCGCGCTCGGCGCAGCCTTCTCACTTTTGTTCGGCAATGCCGTCCTGGCCAATCCGCAACCGGGCCAGTTGAACCTCACGCCCGGCGTGACGACGTATTCCGACATTCCCTACATGCTCAACAACGTGGCGTTGGGCGTGTGCGTGGTGATCGGCATCCTGGTGTTCGGCGCGATGTTCATCGCCATGTTCCGCTTCCGCAAATCGCGCGGCGCGGTGCCGGAGAAGTGGTCGCACAACACCACCATCGAAATCATCTGGACGGCGATCCCGGTGATCATCCTGGTTTCTCTTGCATGGCTGGCCACCGATGGCCTGCGCAAGTTTTCCGATACCACCGGCTCGCAGATGACGGTGAAGGTCACCGGCTACCAGTGGAAGTGGCGCTATGACTATGTCGACTACCTCGGCAAGCCGGTCAGCCATGTCGATTTCATGTCCAAGCTGGACGATCGCAGCAACGCCACCCGCCAGCTGGATTCCGGTCTCGATCCGTATGCGGTGAAGGTGGGTGACGAAAACACCTATCTGCTGGATGTCGATCATCCGCTGGTGGTGCCGGTCGATACCAAGATCCGCTTCGTGATCACCGCCGACGACGTGATCCATTCCTGGTTCGTGCCGGCGCTGGGCTGGAAGATGGATGCGATCCCCGGCGTGGTGAACGCCACGTGGACCAATATCAAAGTGCCTGGCGTGTATCGCGGCCAGTGCGCCGAACTGTGCGGCCAGGACCATGGCTTCATGCCGATCGTGGTGAAGGCCGTCTCGAAAGAAGAATTCGCCAAGTGGCTGGCCGATCAGCAGAAGCCGGCCACGCCCGCACCTGCCGCGGCGTCCACCGCGGCAGCACCCGCGCAGGCGACGGCGCAGGTGGCGACGAAACCGAACAATCAGGGTTGATCTCTCGGCTGCTTAAAAAGCAGTTCACGACTGACGCATTCATTGAGGTAGAGGTCCAAGGCCATGGCGCACGCAGCCACCCACGATGAGCACCACGACGAGCATCACGAGCACCAGAGTTTCATCCAGCGTTGGGTGATGTCCACCAACCATAAGGACATTGGCACGCTGTACTTGGTCTTCTCGCTGCTGATGTTCTTTATCGGCGGCAGCTTCGCGATGGTGATTCGCGCCGAGCTGTTCAAGCCGGGCTTGCAACTGGTGCAGCCGTACTTTTTCAACGAAATGACCACCATGCATGCGCTGGTGATGATTTTCGGCGCGGTGATGCCGGCCTTCGTCGGTCTTGGCAACTGGATGATTCCGTTGATGGTCGGCGCGCCGGACATGGCGCTGCCGCGTATGAACAACCTGTCGTTCTGGATTCTGCCGTTCGCCTTCGCGCTGCTGCTGTCCACCTTGTTTTTGCCGGGCGGCGGCCCCGCTGGCGGTTGGACGATGTATCCGCCGCTGTCGCTGCAGAGCGCCTCGACCGCTTACGTGGTGTTCGCGATCCACTTGATGGGTATCAGCTCGATCATGGGCGCCATCAACATCATCGCCACCATTCTCAATATGCGTGCGCCGGGCATGGATCTGTTGAAGATGCCGGTGTTCGTGTGGAGCTGGCTGATCACCGCGTTCCTGCTGATCGCGGTGATGCCGGTGCTGGCCGGCGCGGTGACCATGCTGCTCACCGACAAGTACTTCAACACGCACTTCTTCGATGCCGCCGGTGGCGGTGACCCGGTGCTGTTCCAGCACGTGTTCTGGTTCTTCGGTCATCCCGAGGTGTACATCATGATCCTGCCAGCGTTCGGGATCATCTCGGAGATCATTCCCACCTTCTCGCGCAAGCCGATCTTCGGCTACAAGGCGATGGTGTTCGCGATCGCCTCGATCGCGTTCCTGTCGTTCATCGTGTGGGCGCACCACATGTTCGCGGTGGGCCTGCCGCTGGGCGCGGAAATCTTCTTCATGTACGCGACCATGCTGATCGCAGTGCCCACTGGCGTGAAGGTGTTCAACTGGGTTGCCACCATGTGGGGCGGCGCGATGACGTTCGAAACGCCGATGCTGTTCGCCATCGCGTTCGTCATCCTGTTCACCATCGGCGGTTTCTCCGGCTTGATGCTGGCGCTGGTGCCGGCGGACTTCCAGTACCACGACACCTACTTCGTGGTGGCGCACTTCCACTACGTGCTGGTGACCGGTGCGATCTTCGCGATCATGGCGGCGACGTATTACTGGATCCCGAAGTGGACCGGCAACATGTACAGCGAGTTCTGGGGCAAGGTGCACTTCTGGAATTCGGTGGTGTGGGTGAACGTGTTGTTCTTCCCGCAGCACTTCCTTGGCCTTGCCGGCATGCCGCGCCGTATTCCGGATTACAACGTGGCCTTCGCCAACTTCAACATGATCAGCTCGATCGGCGGGTTTTTGTTCGGTGCCTCGCAGCTGATCTTCCTTGGCGTAGTGGTCCACTGCGTGTGGTTCTCCAAGAAGAAAGCCACCGATCGCGTGTGGGAAGGTGCACGCGGACTGGAGTGGACCTTGTCGTCGCCGCCGCCGCATCACAGCTTTACGATCGCGCCGGTGATCCATGACGAAGAATTGGCACACGGCCACGTCGAGGATTGATCACGTGAAACTCGATCATCGCTTGCTGGCATCGGATCAGGAACAACGGCTGCGTCGCGCGCGGCGCACGGCGAAAGTGGTCGGCATCGTCGCTTTCGCCGTGTTCATGGTATCGATCGCGCAGATGCTCTGGTTGCAGCATCACCCGCAAGCACATGCGCAGGCCATCCAGGAAGCGCTCATGCAGTAACCCGCTGCGGCGGGGGAGAACGTAGGTCACCAGAACGTAGCTCATCAGGGCCGTCTACGGGATACAGATCATGGGTCAGCAGCACGACATCTACTACGTACCGAGCAAGAGCCAATGGCCGATCGTGGCTGCGGTGGTCATGTTCCTCACCGTGTTCGGTGCGGCGCATTGGCTCAATGCCGATCCGGATGAAACCGGCTTCGGCAAGACGCTGCTGCTGATCGGCTTCGTCGGCATCCTGGGCATGTTCTTTGGCTGGTTCCGCTCGGTGATCCACGAGTCGATGGCCGGCAACTACAACACCCAGGTGGACCGCTCGTTCCGCATGGGCATGATGTGGTTCATCTTCTCCGAGGTGATGTTCTTCTGCGCCTTCTTCGGCGCGTTGTTCTACATCCGCATGTTCTCGGTGCCGTGGCTGGGTGGCTACGGGCATGGCGTGTTGACGCATCAGTTCCTGTGGAGCGATTACGCGGCTTCGTGGGGCGCGGGTGGCGGCAATGGCCCCGCACATGTTGGCGGTGCGTTCCAGACTGTCGCGCCATGGGGCCTGCCGCTGCTGAATACGCTGATCCTGCTCAGTTCCAGTGTCACTGTGACGATCGCGCATCACGCATTGAAGGCGGGCCATCGCGGCAAGGTGCTGGCCTTCCTCGGCGTCACCGTGCTGCTGGGTGCGAGCTTCCTGTACTGCCAGGCGCATGAGTACATGGAAGCCTACAAGGAACTCAACCTCACGCTGGGCAGTGGCGTGTACGGCTGCACCTTTTTTATGCTGACCGGCTTCCACGGCCTGCACGTGACGCTGGGCACCATCATGCTGGCGATCATCTGGCTGCGCGTGCTGGCGGGCCACTTCAGCAAGGAGCATCACTTCGGCTTCGAGGCCGTGGCCTGGTACTGGCACTTTGTGGATGTGGTGTGGCTGGGACTCTTCATGTTCGTCTACATCCTCTGAGGCGTCGCTCACGGGAGTAGAAAAGCCCGCCGGAAGGCGGGCTTTTTGTTTTGCCTTACGTAGGCTGGGATGAAATCCCAGCAGCAGAAACCACAAGAAAGTTGGGATTGTCATCCCGGCCTACGCGCTAAAAGTCGCAGCTACGCTGCCTGACAAAGCAGCCCGCTACAATTACTGGCCCACGCCGTGCGGGTGGATCCAGCCCATTCGGATACCGACGATCACCATCGCAATCAGCAGCAAGGAAAAGCTGATGCGGCGGGTCAGTGCCCACACGGTGCGTTTGCTTTCGTCCTTTTCGGTCATCATGAAATACAGGGCCTGGCCAAGGTTGAAGATCACCACCAGGAACATGATCACCAGCGCTACTTTGTAGATGGTTTCCACGTGAGAATTCCAGGCACGCCAGACATCGCCAGTATAGCCATGCCCCACGGAGTTGCCGCGTGGACGTGATGCGCCGTCCGGCATGGTGGTCGGTACTGCTGACCGTGGCCGGAGTGCTTGTTTTCGTGCGTCTTGGCGTATGGCAATTGCATCGCGCGGACTATAAGGATGAGCTTCTGCGACGGTATGCCGCGGCGGCCAGCGCGCCGGCGCAAGCGTTCACCGCAGTGGCCGATAATCCCCCCGCCAAGGCGTATCCGCGTGTACGCGTGCAAGGGCGGTATCGCACCGATCGCCTGTACCTTCTGGACAACCCCAAGCACGACAGCATGGGCGGTGTGGAAGTCTATGCGCCGTTCCAGCCAGCGGGGCAAGGTAAATGGCTGTTGGTCGATCTGGGTTTTTTGCCCGGCAATGGCACGGACAAGGTGCCGCAATTGCCGCCGCTGCCCACGGATACGCAAACCTTGCAGGGTATCTATCAGCCGCCGCCGGGTACCGGCTTGGAGCTAGGCGGCGATGCACTAACGCAGCAGACGCAGTGGCCGAAGTTATCGGTGTATCTGGATCTCGGCCAGATAGCAGCCGATCTGCACGCGATGCTTTATCCGCGGGTGCTGGTGCTGGACGCCGATCCGTCGGCGATCTACGTGCGCGTGCATACGCTTGATCTTTCTTCCATGCCGCCAGCACGGCATCGTGCGTATGCGTTTCAATGGTTCACGTTTGCGGTGGCAGCGGTGGTCATTTTTTTGGTGCTACATCGCAAGCATAGAAAGAGATAAGCGGATGCGAACCTCGGCGTTCTTTCAGTATTGCGCATCCACCCATGCCGTCATTCCCGCGAAAGCGCCTCCGCTTTCGCGGGAATGACGGCCGGAAAATTTGAAGGCTTCCCAGGAACATGACTAAGTCAACTACCCCAAGCCAGCGCACAAGCCGCCTGAAATTCGTACTGGTGATCCTGGTCTTCGCCGCACCCATCATTGCCGCCGCGCTACTTAACCTCAGCGGCTGGCAGCCAAACGGCAAGGCCTACGGCGAGCCTGTCGTTCCCCAACACAACTTCGCGACGGAACAGGTGCCATTGCATCTTGCCGATGGGAAAACGTGGCCCTGGCGCGATACCTCGCCACGCATGACGCTGATCGCCCTGGCCGGCCCGAATTGCGCCGAGCACTGCATTGATACGCTCACCAAGATGGCCGCTGCACGCATCACGCTCAACAACAATATGTCGCGCCTGCGCTTGCTGTATATCGGCCAGCTGCCTGCCAACGCGGCTACCAACGGCATGGAAAACTACTGGGCCATCGGCTCGGATCCGGATAACCGCCTCGCCGAGTACCGCCCGACGACACCAGACAGCGTGAGTGCGCTGCTGGTGGAGTCCGACGGCACGGCGCTGGCGCGGTATCCTGTCGGTTTCGATCCGAGCGGCCTGCGCAAGGATCTGCAGAAGGTAATCCGTTGATGCGCACCCGCAAGATCATTCCCTACCTGGCCGTGCTCGCGGCGGTGTTCGCGTTCGGCCTGGTGATGTTCGGGGCATTCGTGCGTTTGTCGAACGCCGGGCTTTCCTGTCCCGATTGGCCGACGTGTTATGGCAAGGCCACTTGGCCGCATCACGCACAAGCGGTGGCGCAAGCCGATGCAGCATTCCCCGATCGTCCTTACGAGGCGAGCAAAGCCTGGCGCGAACAGGTACACCGCATGCTGGCCGGCACGCTCGGCGTATTGGTGGTGGTGCTTGCGCTGCTGGCAGCGCGACGGGACCGCGTCGTCATGTTGGCGATTATTTTCAGCGCGCTGTTTGCGGCGGTCGGCGTCGGACTTTATCTGCATGGCGAACGCAACTGGTCATCGGGCCTGGCGTTGCTGGCGATACTTTTACCCATCGCAGGTGCGTTCTGGTTGCGCGAATTTGCGGCGCTCAAGATGAGTGTGCTGGCGTTGGCGGTGATCATCTTCCAGGCCATGCTCGGCATGTGGACGGTGACGTTATTGCTCAAGCCGATCGTGGTGATGGGCCATTTGCTCGGCGGCATGACCACCTTCGGCCTGCTGGCGTATGTCGCTTTGCGCTGCCATGGCCTGGGATCACCCGACAATCGTTATGCGGCACTGCGCAGAGCGGTAGTGTTCGGCATCGTGTTGTTGGCGTGCCAGATTGCGCTGGGCGGCTGGACGTCCGCCAATTACGCGGCCTTGGCTTGCGGCACCGATTTCCCCACCTGCCTGGGGCAATGGACCCCCCCCACCGATTTCCATCAAGGCTTCGTGCTGTGGCGCGAGATCGGCGTGAACTACGAAGGCGGCGTACTCGACATGGCAGCGCGTAGCGCGATCCAGATCACCCATCGCATCGGTGCGCTGGTGGTGTTCTGCTACCTGCTGTGGCTTGCCTATCGTTTGCTGCTCAGCGGATTTCGCTTTGGCGCCATAGCGGTTGCGGTCGTGCTGATGGCGCAGGTAGTGCTCGGCATCAGCAATGTTCATTTCGGCCTGCCATTGCCGGTTGCCACGTTGCACAACGGCGGCGCTGCCTTGCTGCTGTTCACGCTGTTGGCCAATTACGCGCGTCTGCAATCCTGGCATGCGAATGACATGGAGTCGTTCGCATGATGCAGCTGCGCGAATATTTCCAGCTCACCAAGCCGCGCGTCGTCGCGCTATTGGTGTTCTGCGCAGTCATCGGCATGTTCCTCGCTGTACCCGGCATTCCGCCATGGCGCGCGCTGGTGTTCGGCACGCTTGGCATCTGGCTCGCTTCGGGTTCTGCAGCAGCCTTCAATCACTTGATCGACGAACGCATCGACAAACTGATGGCGCGCACCGCACGCCGTCCGCTCGCCACCGGCAAACTCAACGCACGACAGGTGCTGGTGTTTGCGGCCGTGCTGGGCATCATCTCGATGGTGATACTTGCCTCGCTGGTGAACGTGCTGACCGCATGGCTCACGTTCGGCGGCCTGATCGGCTACGCATTGGTATATACCGCATACCTCAAGCGCGCCACGCCGCAAAACATCGTCATCGGCGGCCTCGCCGGCGCCATTCCACCCGTGCTTGGCTGGACGGCCGTCACCGGCGCGCTGCATCCGTTTCCATTGCAGCTGTGCCTGATCATCTTCGTCTGGACGCCACCGCACTTCTGGGCGTTAGCGATCTTTCGCCGCGATGACTACGCCCGCGCACAAATCCCGATGCTCCCGGTTACCCATGGCGTGCGTTACACGCGTTGGCAAATCCTGCTCTACACCATCCTGCTGGTGATCGTGAGCGTGCTGCCGTCAATTACCGGCCATAGTGGTTTGATCTATTTCGGTGGCGCGGCGGTACTTGGCGCCGGGTTCCTCTATTACGCGATCCGCCTGATGAATCCGCCGGACGAATACTTC
>NZ_DATEJY010000020.1:0-22738 GCF_035277725.1 Dyella sp.
ATGTCGTGGACAGAACCTCATAGTGTCCACAGTCACATAGTTTGTGCACTTGCCACAAACTATGGCGTTGGGGGAACGCACGAACTATGGCTTTTGCGATTCCAAAAAAGGTACGTTAAATCAATCAGCTATAATAGCTTCTCGTGGCAGAGAATGGTGATTCGGCCGCGTGCCCGTTAGAGCCGTACGTATCTGAGCCTGGCGAGCTCGTGGCGCCTTCGTGCCCACGGCAACTACAGCACCCCGAGGCGCCAGTAAGATGGACCGAGCGCCAAAGCTCCTGGCTTATCGTCAGGCTCCAGGGAGGGCATCTGTGTTTGACGTCTGGTGTGACTGCGAAGTTGTTGGGGACGAACGGAAGCGGTTGCTTAAGTTTCGTGAGCGACCTGAGGGTCGAACGGGAATACAGCAAGAGCTCGCCACTAGGGTGCGTTCTCACTACGACGATGCGGCCCGAATCGCTAACGACGTGCAGTCACTCGGATATGGCCGTGCAGCGGCCATCTTGGCCGAGCGACTTCCTCGAACCGCGCGCGCGCGGTCGGGAGAATTAGGAGAGATTCTCGCAACAGAGCTGGTGGAAGAACAGCTGGGCTATCGAGTCCCAATCCGTCGCTTGCGGTACAAAGATGGCCGCGAAATGGCGCTCCGAGGCGACGATTTTATCGGGATCAGTTTGGATCCTCAGGGCAATCTCGCATTCCTCAAGGGCGAGTCCAAGAGTCGCGTCAATCTCTCGGCGGCAACCATCGCAGAAGCTCGATCTGCCCTATCTCGCGACGATGGTCGGCCGACACCTGCCTCTCTCCTGTTTGTGGCGGACAGGCTTATGGACAGCAATGGAGTCGGGGCTAATTTGGGACGGCGGATAAGGAATGAAGTAGCCGACCAGGGAGTGCCGCCCGCTCGAATTGCACATGCATTATTCACCATGTCTCAAAATGCCACGCCTGCGGCCCTCACCCAAGATCTTCGAAGCGCGGATGGTTTGAGAAATCATGTGACCGTACATCTCCAGATCGAGGACCACCAAGACTTTATAGCTGCAACCTATGAGGAGGCGTTAGCCCTTGGAAACGATTGAGGAGCTAACAGAGTTCCTACGCGGAGCTGTGGCAGATGGCGCGCGGGCGCGCCTACAGGCGCGTGGTGAGGCAAGAGCTCTGATGCGCCAAGATGGCGCGCTTCCCGATGACGCACCGTCATTTGGCAACACCATCGATACAGATCTCGCGGAGTACGGCCTATCGATCCTTCGGGGGGCGCTGGCTCTTCGCGAAAAGGGAGGAGATCCCGCGGTCTGGCGCCTCGGCTTCACTCGAGCGGGAAACGCGTTCGAGGCATTGATTCAGAATGGGTCGCCGGAAGACTTAAATCGCGGCTTCTATCGCATAGCCGGTGCAGCCGCGTACCACTTGGCTAGCTACTCGGCATTAGCCTACTCCTTGATTGGACAGGCTTTGGGTGACTCGAATTCCTCGCCGGCGGAAGAAGCAATCGCACTCCTAATTGTCCGTGACTTGGCCGCCCTTCGAAACCGATCAATGCAATGGCTCCAGGCAAATGAGCACCAAGACGTGCGCATCGCCGAGCTTGCGCAAGAGGGGGTGCTCGATCCAGATGATCTGATACAAATTGTCCTTACTTCGGCGGTTTTCCGAGCGTTTGCCTACTTTGAGTTTGCACTGCAGACGGGTGCTGCGACACTTGTCGAAACAGCTGACCAAATCCTTCGTCAGGCGTCAACGCTGGCAACTAGCGCAAATGCGGTCACCATGTGGTGGACCATTCGCATCGCTCGCAATCTACTCGACGACTTGTGGGGCTCAAGCCTTCACCAACTTTTACCAGTCGAGGGGCCCGCGAATGCTTTGGGCTATCCGGAGCTTCGGAAGCTTCTCCTAGCAGAGCTCTATGCAAGAAAAGCCGCGGAAGTGGAACTCTGGCCTTCGCAGCTGGAGGCGGCGCGCCGAGCGACCAACCTTTTGGACAACCTCGTGGTTGCGCTTCCGACGAGTGCGGGTAAAACCCGTATAGCGGAGATCGCCACTCTCATGACGCTAGCGGTTGGGATGCGGGTCGTAATAGTGACGCCGCTTCGCGCGCTTTCTGCACAAACTGAAAGGTCATTCCGAAAGACCTTTGCGGGACTCGGATGCTCGGTATCGTCGCTATACGGTTCCAGCGGGGCGGCTGTAGGTGACGAGGATGCCATACGCTCAAGCCGGATAGTGATCGCAACGCCAGAGAAGCTCGACTTTGCGTTGCGCAATGATCGCTCCATCATCAATGACGTTGGTTTAGTCATTCTAGACGAAGGCCATTTAATAGGTCCCAGCGACAGAGAGATTCGGTATGAAAACTTGGTACAGAGGTTGCTGCGTCGGGCGGATGCTGCGAATCGAAGAATCGTTTGCCTATCTGCCATTCTCCCTGAAGGAGAAGATCTCGACGATTTAACGGCCTGGATTCGACGAGACCAACCCGGAACGCCAATACAGTCGAGTTGGAGACCCACCCGCCAACGTTACGGCACATTGACATGGCAGGGTCAGTCGGGCCGCCTGGGCTTTGATCTCGAAGCAGCAGGTCCATTTATTCGTCACTTCATACAGCAGCAGCAGCCTTTAGGGCGTCGTCGATCCGCATTTCCGAACGATACGAGAGAATTGACACTCGCAGCAGCTTGGAAATTCCACAGCCAAGGAAAACGCACACTCATCTACTGTACCCAGCGAGATCATGTCGAGGGGTATGCGAAAGCGATTGTCGACCTAAGCCAGCGTGGATACTTGGAAGCATTGATTGAAGACCAGCCGGCTATCCAGCGAGCGATGGCAGTAGGCCGAGAATGGCTTGGCGCAGATCATCCTGCTGTGCGCTGCTTGCCACTCGGCGTTGCGATTCATCACGGCCGACTTCCGTCGCCCTTCCTTCGGGAAGTTGAAGCACTGCTGAGCGCCAATGTACTGCGAGTTACCGTGGCTTCTCCCACCCTCGCTCAAGGGTTGAACCTAAACGCGGCCGTATTGTTGATCCCGTCATTGTTTCGGTCTGGAAATCCATTGACCGGCGAAGAGTTCGCCAATGTCGCCGGCCGTGCAGGCCGTGCGTTCGTTGATATGGAGGGCCTGATACTTCATGTGATGTATGCGCCCGAAGCATGGAGGATCCGCGACTGGCGAGCGTTGGTGAATTCCGCGAAATCTCGTTCGTTGCACAGTGGTTTAGTGACGATTATTGCAACAGCGATTGATAGGCTCGCACGCAGCGGCGTCCTGATGCGTGCCGACGCCGCGGAGTTTCTTGCAAGCAACGCCGACGCTTGGTATCCCGAGGACCTTGCCGACGATTCCGAACCTATCGAAGAGTTAGTCGAGAAACTAGACGCAACCGTGTTCGGATTAATCGAAGCGCTGGATGCGGAAAGCGATCAGTTGCCGCAACTGATCGACGAAGCGTTGACCGGCTCGTTGTGGGCGAGGCAAGTCGGTCGGCTTGGCAACGAGGCGTCCGTCCTCCATAAGTGGATTTTGCAGGCTCGGGCGAACTTGATCTGGCGCAGTTCCAACGCTATGCAGCGGCGAGCGATATTTTCCATGGGCGTTGGATTCGAATCCGGCCTAGCTATCGATCGCGTAGCAGGTGTGCTGACCGAGCAACTCGATCTAGCGGATGTCGCTGCTCTGCAAGGTGATGTAGAGCGCCTCGTGGGCGCACTAGCCGCTATGGCTGAGCAACTGTTCCAGATTCGACCCTTTATCCCCGAACACCCAGTGCCAGAATGGCGGAATCTTCTGCGAAGCTGGGTCGCTGGTGCGGACGTGGCTACATTGGGTGTCAGCAACTTACGGTTCATCGAAGATGCTTTTGCATACCGCCTTGTTTGGGCTATCGAGGCAATTCGCATGCGCCGTCGCTCCATGGGCGGGGACGGAGAGGTGATCGATGGGGCGGCAGCTGCCGCCTTGGAAACGGGCGTTCCGAGAACAATGATGGCCATGCTGATTCGATCGGGGCTACCCTCTCGTGAGGCGGCCATGGCGGCGATCAATTCGACAAATCCCGTTTTCACGACGCCTGCGGAAATGCGCGCCTGGCTTACCAGCCAAGAGGTTTTGAGACTGACGGCGCGACCTGACTGGCCAACCCCGAGCACGGTCGAGATCTGGAGGAGATTTCTCGATATGGCAGTTTCAGCACGGGGGCAAAGATGGATTTCTCAAGTATGGCCAGTTGCTGGACCGGTCGCTATTCCAGAATTTGCAGAAGCGTCGATCCCGCACCGTGTTCAAGTTAATGATGTATCTAATGAGGTTTCGGTGCTCACGCCAGATTTCAGACCTGTTTACAGCATAAGGCAAAGGCTCAATCAGCAGCTGCCGAGCCTCTTACAAGCCACCATTTCGGCGGATAGGCAATCTTCAACAATCTATCGCATCGGTCCCGGAGAGGCGCGATGGGTAGACGAGCTCTGACGATACATTTATTCAAACCTTGAATAGCGACAACTAGCTCCAGGCCCTAGTCGGGGCTAAGGCCATAGCCAGGATGGTCTGTTTGAACGCAGTCGTGCCGGTCGGCAGCCACCCATTGAAGTGACGGACGCCTCTCGTACACAGGCATCTGCAAACGCAGCGTGCGCGTCCGGAGGCGTAGTCAGCCGCTTTCGGAGGTCGGCAGTCGATTGGACGTTGGTCTGTGCAGGATTGCTGAAGGATGCGGCCTCTGGCCACCTCAATGTTGGCCTCTATGGTCGTACCAAGCACGCACTGACGCTTTCAAGAGGCGACCTGGCCGCATTCATGTTCGATCCGGTGCAAAGTCCCACCTGGATTCGTAAGGCGCCTGGCGTTAGTACGCAATCGCACTAAGCATCATCCTGGTGTGCGGGCTAACGATACGCGGCCACCTACCTAAGCCCCCCTGCTCCCGAGCAGGGCTATGGACAGTTACTTCAGATCCCCCATTAGATGAATATCCTAATATGCGGCAGTCTTTTGGAGACATACAAAGCCAACGCCATATAGCGCAGCATGCCTACTTCTGACTCCATCTCGCGGTTTCAAGCCACCGCATATCGTTCTTGGCCGCAAAGGACCGCACAGAATGCTTCAGCGCACGCGCTAGAAGTTGCGAGTAAACAACGGCCGTTCTGCACACCACGACTGCCTCGTCCCGGGTTACATGTGCCGCCTTCTCAACGTCGTGAGGCAACATACTGAAATAGTGATAACCCTTCCGGGAAAATTCAAACCCTTCTAGAAATTGCCGGGCAACAGCGAATGCCTTCCCCCTTATATAGAGGGCGGTCGGGCCGCCCTGATTTTCGTATGCATGCATGTAAGTACCGTAAATTTCTGGATCAAACTCCCTCAAACGAGATAGTGAAACGCGCACATCCTTTGCTAGAACCCGTATCGGCGGCAGATATAGAAGCCGTTTGTGGCCGAGAATTCGCCTAGCCATCCAACGCGCCTCTCTCACAGGGTCATCTTCCTTGGCGAAGGGATCTGAGATCCAAGAGAAGCCGCTCCATAGATCCAAGAGAGGGATATCCATAGCCTCTCTAGGTCTTGTCAGGAGATCGATAACAGACACCCCTTGGATCGCGCATATATTTAATAGCTCCTTGAGAGTAAAGAAACTCGTGCTCTGCTCCGACCCTGGCTCACGCTGCCTCCAGCTAAACCTGGAAATTCCCCGTCGCTCCTTCAGCTTTGATCTGAGATCCATGGCCAGCTGTGAAGCCACCTCGCGTGGCAGGGTCTCTTGCTCCGCCTTTGCACAAAGCTTTACAAGGCTAAGTATTTGTCTATCTACCCAGTCGAAGAGACTAGGCTGCGCGACGGGTCGGCCTTTATCGGCCAAAGAAGATTTGCAGCTTCTGCACGTTTGTCGAATGTCGAGGCGCGTGCTTCGCAATTGGCTAGCGCCACAAGCAGGACATTCACTTACTAAGGCGCACTGGTGCACAGGGCACCGACTGATATATGGAATCGACCAAATAAGCGGCTCCCAGTCCCTTTCGTTATCCCAGCTCTTGTAGCAACAAGGGCACCATCGACGGCTGGACAAATTCCACCCAACTGGTGTCTTCGGACAAATAACGTTCCGTATAGCCCAAAAGGTTCCATGCCGTAGATGTCGTACGCCCGTCAATCGCTCCAGCTTCAGCATCATGGATGCGCCGCTAGGATCCATACAATGAAATCGTAAACTGCGGCCTGAGATACCTTGACCACGCTGCTCTGCAACGAGATTCATGAGCTGCGGAACCGACCAACCCGTAGTCCTCGACATGCGCAGCAGATAGTAGTCGATAGATTCAACCAATTCCGAGTCAAGCCCACGTAGAGATAAGGGAGGCAATGCCGTCCAAGCGAACGCGCGCTCGTCCATGTCAGGTGGCCGTTGTGACAGGGTTGAGCGCCTTATCACGGTTGGCACTTTGATTACCTAATCCCCACGCCCTGGATACAACGACAGCTTTGGATTTCGTACTTGCAGATTTCATGACTTCTTCGAAGAATCTGACGTCTTCCCACATTTTCTCGTAGTCCCTCTCCCCGTAGTACGAATCGGCGATATCCGTCTTCGTAATGGCAACGCGGCCAGCACATCGCGCCCGTTCTTCCGCGTCAACGAGAATTTTTCTGACAACGCCAAATATTCCAGCAGACGCGGCCATTAGCTCGCTCGCCATCTCGAAAAGAAGGGTCCTCTTAGAGAAGGTGTACCGTTGGCCCAACGTTCGTAGAAGCGTAAGAAAGGGATCCCTATCTTGCTTTCGCTCATAACTGTACGGTGGCATCCAAATCGGCGTAGTTCGCCGCCTCACTTCAGGTCGCTGCACCCATAGATCAGCTGCGCCGTGGACACCACTCAATAGAATGTTCATCTCTCCCTTTTCGAGAATCGACATCAGATTGAGGATGTGGTCCGCAGGATCCGTATTACGGTGATTGACGCAAAGCGCGTGTGCCTGATCGATTGCAGTTAACCATACGCCCCGTGCACCGGAGAGATCCTGAAAGTGTTGCCACATAGATCTCTCGGTTCCCTTAGGAAGAGGCATGCCATTTAACTCGGTATGCGCTCGCTCAACTTCCGCTTTTACGGCCAGATACATTGGGTTTTTTACGTCGTCGCCATCCCGTAACCATCTGAGGTCTGGCACGAAGAGTTCATGAACCATTGACTCGACCAGCGAGCGCGAACTGAAGTAGGCGTTCTGAGCCAGAAGCGCAAACACCTCGATCACAGGGATACGCCCTGCCCCCCAATGCGCAGGATTTCCACAAATCTCGCGTAGAAGAGCGCGACGCACGGTTGTCTTGCCGACGCCAGATGGCCCGATTACGCAGATGAAACGGCCGCGCTCAGGATTCTCTAGTGCTCGCTTAAGTTCGCTACGTGGTCCCACGAAATGCATATGAGGATAGATCTTTGCCATGAAGTCACTCCTCAGGCAGGGGCGGGTAGTCGTCCCAGTTCACGGGATGAATGGCGCCGACGTCGTTGGCTTCTGCCACAGTGACTTCGATCTCAACACTTTCACCAGTGGGAGGCATTGACCGCACCTGCTCTACGGCGACCGCGTGAGCCTGGTTGCGGTGATATCGAGGGCGATCGACATCAAGCTTCCGCAGCCGCCGGCCACGCCGTGCGTGGGGAGACCAAAGGAATTCAAAGAGCTTTTCCAGGGGACGCAGGGACGCGGTCGAGAAGATGCCGCTGTGATAGGCCTTCAACCACTGCGATCGCACCCTGACAAAAAGCAGCATCGAATCTTCACAATCCTGCCTCACCTCATCCGGCTGCGAAGTCCGCAGCAGAAATCGAAGATCATCACTGGTGAAGATGCCACGGCTGGTTCGGATGCCTCGCTTTTCCGTAGCCTTGCCTTTGAAATCGACGGGAACGGACGTCTTGATTTGAAAATCATCGTCAAGCTGTTGTGGCGTGCCCATGACACCAAAGCGCCCGACAGCCTCATCTCTGCGTTCAATGGGCGTGCAATCACCCTCTCCAGGTGTGTTGGGCAGATCGCCGTACAGATACTCTTCGAACGCTCTGCAAATAGTCATAAATGCCAGCTTCGCTGTTTTGCGACTCTTGAATTTGCCGTCGACCTTCCGACCTTTCATGTCTGGCTCGGTCGAGCCTGGCAAGTCATGAGCGACATTTATGTTGACTTGCTTGATGGCGCACTCAGCTTGGCCGTTGTAGCGACTACCCCCAGTGGGTGCCCAGAGAAGCGTGATACCGTTTTCTAGACAGAAAGCTTTGAGCCAGAGGGAGTCATTTTCTGAGCCGCGATCGAGGACGATGACCAAGGGAAGAAATCCGTGCCTTCGAACGAAGTCGCGCAGCAGAAGCGCCAACCCGTTGGTGCATGCCTTTCCAAAATAGAGCGAGTGGGCCATTGGCATGCCCGTCGCTTCGTCGATACCGATGTAGAACCATGGCTTGTCACCGCAGAAATCGATCTCGACAACAGGTTCGCATCGATTGTCGAATTGCGATGAGTCAATGTGCAGCGTATGGCCGAAGCCGATGGCTTTTCCCGACCGCATGGTGGGATCGGAGATGGGTCGAGCGGCTTGATAAGCACGCATGCCGCCTGTAGCCAACGCCCTTTTAGTTGAGTCTTCTTGCCGCACGTATCGGTATAGCGTTTCTATGGATGGGGTGGTTGCGCGGTGAAGGTTGCAGACTTTCTCCAATTCAAACCACAGATTCTTTAGTGTTCTGACTTTTCCTCGATTCCAAAGCACGCGAATGACCCATTCCAAACATTGCTGCTGGGCAGGGTCGAGGCGTGCTTGGCGGTTGCCACTCTTTGCGTAGTTCGTCAGGCAAGCCGACAGGGGTGATAAGCCTTCCGATACCGCCTTCTTAACGCTGGAAGCTAGTTGCTTCATGCGTACTGTAGGTTTTTCGACACCACGTTCGATGCGCTCAAGCCGTGCCAGCCGTCTCTTCGCAGCGTTGTAATCCGTCGTGGTCGCGAGCCCGATGGCATCGTGAATAACGGGTTGACTCGTCGCTCGAACTAGCGCTTGAAGAGCTAAGGCATCGACCTGCCGTGCTTGCTCCAATGTCGAGTACAGATAGAAGTGCTGAGGCAAGGTAATCGGTGTGCTGGTAACTAGGCCATAGCACCGCCGATCTGCCAGAAGGACCAAGGCAATACGCTCACGAAATCCCGGTACTGCATCGCCAAGTTCTTCGATGGAGTACGGTCTAGCTGCCAGAAGATCCAGTGACCGCTCGGCAATTCGCATCTCGTCAGGCCCGAGAGGTAGCTGCTTCAAGGCATACATCGCCTCCAGGTTGCGCAGGTAATTCGCGAAGGGCTCGGGTGGCGTCCACACGCGAAAGGGGAAATCTCTCTCGTTCGCCCACCGCTCATAAGGTCTGCAAGTCCAGCCCTCGCCATTCTTTTCCCACTCGCCCGGATGTTGGTGCTTTTCCAGCCACCTTTCTGGCTTGCACTCAACTAGTTCGACTCGATCCTGATGAAAGACAAGGAAATCGAGTGTTGCGTTGGAAACGTGCTTCGCACCTCCCTCACTAGTTCGGAGGACGTGGCGACAAGGAAATTGTGAGTAGTAGCCCTGTACGGTGCCATCCATCTCGAGCTCGTAGGCGAATGGGCGTTCACACGTGTGGCTTTCAAGAATCCGAATGGCGCCGCACTTGGCCGAGGCCAGTTGGACCTTGACGTTCTGCAGGGCGCCCTTGCCTACGGGGCGTTGACCGCTTTCGGCAACCATCCACTCCAGTTGCGTGATCTGGAAGGGGTTGTATCCAGCACGTTCATAGACCTCGTACCGCTCTCGTTCGCTGAGCCCACCAAGGCGTTGTTCGTCGACGATAGGGCGTTTGATTTGTAGCGCGCTTGTTGCCATGTTTTTTCTCCTCTAGGTGCGCACTTCCCTGCCGGCAAGCCACAGGGTTGCCGTTAGGTCGAGCGCGGCCATCTAGGCCTCCACAGGGGGCTATTGACTTTTCATAAGGGGCGCAGGAACCTAGAGGTGCTGACCAGCCAGTCATGCACCTACTAAAGCCTACGCGAGCCGCAATCTCGGTAGGCTTTTTAGTTTCCCGCTGGTTGGCCTACATGGTTTTCTCTGCCCTCCTGAAGCGTTAACTGCTTCTCTGCTAAAAAACGTTAAAGCCGCCGCTCTCGCGAGCAGCGGCTTTGTTTTATCGGCTGTGCGGCATTGCTTGTTGCATCGATCGCCGCCCACCGGCGTTGAGGCGCCGCTGATCCGGTCGGATATACGCAATCGCTCGCTGTCCGAACCCATCGTCACTTCGCTTTGGTGGACGCGATCCAGCTTCGGCGAAGGAGCGCCTCAAGCCTTTCATGGTAAGTGCCCGCTATTGACCAATGCGGGCCGCTCGGCGCGTTGAACCGCATCCGAAAGCCATGCCGCCACATCAAGGCTTAGCAGAAATGTTCCTCGGCGCCCGGGCAAGGAAACACAAGGAATCGGCAGCAAGCCACGTGAAGCAGCTTTGCGTGCGGCGTCTAGGCTTGGATAAGAGAGCTTCCGCCAAACGCGAGAGAGCGGAACATAAGGTCCGAACTCGTCATACAGCTCTCGACGGAATAGCTCGTACTGCTCTTGCATAGGATCACCTGATCCTTCGACAAAACAGTGGATGCTTGGAAATAGACCACTTCGTCCGGACTATTGCAAGGTGCGTTTGGACGTCTATTAGTCAACTTCTTGTCGTCCAACAATTCTCACAAAGCCGTATTTTTCGATGGGAAAAATCCATGCTTCGGCATGGCCATGCACGTGCGATGCAGCGACATGAAGGGCCACTTCGGGGATCTCTTTTCGCGTTAGCGAGATGGTCTGCGATTCGTCGGCGTAGAATGCTTATGGCGATTCGGAGAGCGGCAACCGTAACTATGCGTGCACCAGGTAATTCGTCGGTTGCATGAGGCAGAGCCGTGGCCTCCAGGTGCGATATTCGGGACACTCGTCATGGCAAATGCGCTCACTTCGCCAAGGTTTCTTGAAGGCGGCTGGTACATCAGTTATCTGGTCTGGCACGCGACAGGGGAAGGCGTGCGGGTATGTGTTGCCGTGGCGGGCAGCCAGGCAGATGCGGAGAAGACCCTCAGAAGCAAGATCGAGGAGGACTTCTATCCCGCCGTTAAGTCATCGCCAATTACTGACGACAGCAGCGACGAAGTCATGCAACTACTTTACTGGATTCCTGACGCCGTCAAAGCAACTCTGGAACAGGTGCCGCTTGGCATGGGCGAGTACTATGCAGAGCTGTTCTACGACTTAGGCTAGTACGATCAGCGCATGGCGCATGCATGAAGGAGATGCCGTGAACCTGTACCTAGACTGCGAGTGGGCAGATGTACTCGCGTCGGAACTGGTTTCGATCGCATTGGTCTCTGCCGACGAGAAACATAGCTTTTATGGGGAACGTGATCCGCTCCCTACTAATCCCATGCCATGGGTTCGATCTGTCGTCTATCCACTACTGGAGCGCGGCGGCGCCGCACTGGATGACAGCACCCTAACGCATCGATTGCGTGACTTTTTGGCCGGCTTCTCGCATCCGTGCATCCATTACGACTCTGGCCACGATCGGGCACTTTGCCAATATGTGATCGATGGTTTTGATGTACCTGAGCCGGAGGGTCCTATAACCGCAGTGACTTGGGTCCGCCTGGACGGACTGCATTCGCAGCTTGAACGCTGGTGGCAAACACACCCAGAGCAACAACCTCGCCGACATCACGCGCTGGTCGACGCTATGGCTTTGCGGGGCGCGGTGCGAGGAGACGCCGACAGCTTGCCCTGATGAGAATCTTTGGAAGCCACTACGCCCGATCCCTTACGTTTAGCCGTCCTCGACGCATTCCTGGAATAAATCGATCATAGTGCCGCTAACAGCAGTAGAATTTCTCGCAGAATTTCGTTGCATGTCTCGAATCGCATGTCCTATGCGGTTCGGCCATTCGGCGCCAAAATGCTTGTTTAGCAACTGATTGAGGCTCATGTAATCAATCAATTCAATCATCGACGTCATGGATGCTTCGTGCTGGGCACTTCGCGTAAAGCCGCCCGTTGCTATGAGGACCCCTTTGTTCGCGTGTCGCCGTGATACGACGCCCATTAGTTCGCGGACTGCGGAGACTGGGACCGCCCCCTCATAGCGCTTGCATTGAACCAGCACCAATGCCTGGCTTGCTACTTTGTTCTGGCGCGCTTCAACGTCGACACCTCCGTCCCTGGTAGCTTGCGTAACAGAGACTTCGTAGCCAAGCTTCTCATAGAGGGCGCCGATCAGATGCTCAAACTCACTTGGACGCAGTTCAAGGATGGTGTCACGTGGATTTTCGCGGTTGAGGTATCGCTTCCGGATGATGGCCTCGGCGTCTGACAAGCCGTTCAAACGACCATCGGGAAGAAACGCAGCATGTGCGGTGAAATATGCGTCCAGCGCGTCCATTACCTTGGCGGGATAGTTCGGCAGCAAGTCTAAGACCCAAGTTATTCCATCCCAAGGGCGGTACGGTAGGTCCATTAGGCGTCGAACAAACTCTTTTCTCTCAATTAGGCTTTCCAATTTTTCAGTAGGGAGCGATTTAAGGCCGCGTCGCAGAGATTCGTCTGCTCCTAGCGACCCACCAGAAACAAGGAACGATCGAAGGATGCTTTTTACGACCTTCTCTGGATATGCATGTATGATCTCTAAGAACTCGTCACGATGCTCGTCTGTCGGAAATTCGTAATCTTGAAACTGAAATTTCCGTTCGTGCTCCGGGGTGATGACTAGCGCAATCCATTGTTGAAGAGTGAATGACCTCGCATCACGTACTGCCTTGTGTCGTGACATATTGTTCTATCCAATCGTCAAGCTGCTAAGCATAGGCTGATCCCGTCAGAAGCAAGCTACAGATTTCTGGCTTAGACGAAGTAACCGCCTGTGCTGAAACGACATAGCGTGTGGGTTCGGCGTGGGGAATAGCAACACGGTATGGTGCATCTGTCACACCGGAAGGGCGCATTTCAAAGCAGGCCAGACCTGCTCCCAACGTAATTAGCTTGCTACCAAAGGGAGTAACGACAAGTCTGCATCCCCCAAGCACTACCATGCTGTCTCGATAGCGAGTCATTGCGCCTAGCAACTGACGGTAGACCTCAAATGGCTGAGATTCGTGCACGTATAGGATATTGGTGGTTGGTGTGCCCCGTGAGTCAAATAGTGGTCCTTTATATTCGACAAGAAGACGGTCTGCCCGTCTCGGATCACGCGAGGGATGAGGAACTACGGGGCATATCTCCGCTTCGCCAGGTATATCAGTCAGCTTCATGATTTGCTGCAACTGATTGATCCGGTGCTCACCTAAGATTGGAAACCACACCAGGGGCCATTCTTGGACACTCTCGGCTTGCATGGCTCCAAGGAACCCAGGAATCAATACGACCTCGCTACCCGGATCCTCAGCCATGATCTGACTGTCGAGCCCCGCGTCCTCGGCGACCAATACTTGGAAGTTCACCCCTCCCGCTGCAAGGGGGTTTGCAACGTCCTTATCCGGGATCAGCCGGTGAAGCAGGCTGGTCATCAGGGCAAGGTAAATGACGCGAGGTAGTGAGCTCGCATCCAGGATGATATCTGTCTGATCGGATACCATCTCCAGTACCGCATCAGTACCTACACGTAATGCACTGCTTGCGCTGAGTTCCTCTCCGTCCTCTGACGCCCCGAAAGTTACCGTCTCAATCGTGCCCAGTTCCGAGAAGACCTCGGTCAATCCTTGTCTATTTTGCTTCGTCAATTCTTGTAGCGCGTCGTCCAGGCGGTAATTGGCAAACTCGATGAGAACGAGCTTCGCCTCGTCGACCACTCCGCCAGACTCACGAATACTGCCCACGCATTCGCGCATAGCTGTTTGAGCTCGAACATCGAAGCCGCTCCCTGCGATGTAGAGGAGCCGCATTTTTCGCCGTTCGAATAGGCGATCCCAAAGTTCGTTTGCGTCAGGTCCGCGTCGAAACACATACTGATCCCAAAGCATCGCTAGCCCCCCATTGCCAAGCGCTTTTGCGGTTTCCATCCCCGCGACATCCAGTCAATTAAGTCCATGCATGAAACGTCTTGCCACCCTCCCATCTGCAGTGGGAGCCCAAAGTGCGCACATAGCGTTCGATTCAAGTAGAGGATGGATCCTGCCTCGCGCGCGGTGCTAGCCGTACTTGGACGCTGGAGTAGCAAGTTTTCCGCAATACATTCCGACAACACACGCCTCAACAACTCGCCTTGCTCCCCAAGAGCCTTCGTACCACTCTGCAGTTTGTTCATCTCCGACTGTGAAAGGCGTATCCCCGTTACTCCAGGTGCGTAGGGCGCATTTGGTAGAAAAGTCCGCTCGCGGCAGTACCCTCCAATGGACACGAGTAATCGATGCGCTCGCGTGCCTTCGGTATGTTGCTTGGGGACGAAGCTCAAGCGCCGTTCTGCTGTATCGCGAAGAAGCTTTTCTTGCTCGAATGGCGATAGTTCAGGACTGCGCTTTCCGAGAACCTGACTAGCCACGATGCCGTCATACAGGACCGCAGCCATGGAAAGAAGCTCCTCGACATTGTAGGAGGCCATTACGCAGAACGTTTCCAAGCCGTAGTAGTACGGCAGCCCAAGCTCTTCGTGTAGCTGGATTTCCGCCGCACCGCGCAGTGATGAGGTGTCTTTCTCGTCGATCTCTTCCGCTGGCAATGCCAAATCCAAACTCAACTGTTTCTTTGCCGCGTCTCTTGCCACGAGTATGCGTGTCGTGAAGAGCCCAAGCAGCATCTCCAGCGTTGGCTCACTGGTACTTTTCTCTGCCCTGGCGAGCCATTCTCGATAGCGGACATTACCTTCGTGCGGCTGGATCGCAGTCCGATAGGCATCAATGCCGGGCTTAACGAAGGGTCGTATTTCATCTGGATCCAGCTGGTCTCGCAGGCGTTGGGAAAAACTACCCGTCACAGTGACCTGGCGGTTCATCCGCCGGTCGAGAACATTCTGCGCAAACGAAGAGAACTGATGTATGCCTTTGGGCCCCGCCCAAAGCTCCTCGAGAGCGTACTCGTTGATGTCTCGGCCGATGCGGGCACCTTGTGAGAGCAGCGAATCGCCAAGCACTAGTGTTCTCATGGCAAGCCATATCGGAAAATCCGGCCGCTGAACGGTCAGTTCGTCGATCAGTCCGTCGCGTTGCTTGCGGCGCAGGCGTTGCAGGTCATCAATCATCAACAGCCGGTTGGTGGCAACTTGCTTGCCATCTTGCAGAAAACGTACAGCCTGGAGCCATAAGACACTTTCAAACCTTGGGCTTGAAGGTAGTGTCTGACTTGTACGCCCCGCGAATGAATCTAACTCGGCATAGATCCGCTTCTCCTGCGCCTCTGCCCAGCTTGCTAACTCACGCGCAGAGCCGTGCGCTGGGATATTTTTAAGATCGCGCGCGTCATCGCTATACTCGATTTGAATCGAGTCCAGCGCCTCGTCTGAACTAAATCCCAAATACGTTCCAAGACTTCTGATCGTCCGAAGTACAACGCGGCAATCCAGGAGCGCACGGAAGGGGCCCTCCTCGATAGCCGAAGCACTGGCTGGCAAGTCCGCATAACCCGATGCACAGGAAATCATCACGCCGAGCAGACGCGGACCTTCTTGGTCATCGAGCACACCTTTCTCGACAAATAATGGAAATGATTCCCTGAGTTCGTTAGTACCCTTCGCGCGCCAAAAGCTTCGTAGCACGCTTGGCGTAAAAGCGCGCAGGATCGTAGTTTTCCCGCCGCCGGGAGCGCTACGAAAAATATGCACCCCGCCCTTGAACGCCTCATCAGACAGTTTTTCAAGAATTTTCGGGGAAAATACGAGTGCAAACTCCTGATCTGAGGTCGTCCTCTCGGATCGCCGCTCCAGGAAGGGATTCACGTTGTACGCCATTAGAAGTCTCTATGCCTGACAACTCGGGGAAATAGGCCGGGGTAGCTAAGCTGTTCGGGACCCCACAGCAAGTACACAGAATTGTTGGGCGTGTTATGAGAAAGCACCACGGGCAAAGCGCAATTTGCAAATCCTAGACGCCCGTCCGAGCCTCCTACTTTCATATGCTTGTCATTCGCTTTCGGATCGAAATACAGCGTATTAGCAAGCAGATTGGCAAGAGCCGGAGTCGGATCATTTGTGAGAGCCAGGCTTCTTTCGAGCTTGCATAGAACTCTCAGCTGCAACGGCTTAAATCCTCGTTCCGAAGTAAACCGTTCGCTCCAGTACTCGATGTGGTCAATTGCCTGACGAGTGGCAACGTAGAGGACAAGGAACACCTCGTAGTGCGATGGGTCGATCAAGCGCCTCTGATGCAGCTGCTCATATATCTTCTGCAACTTGCCACCATAAGACTTCTTTTCGCTGTCGTAACGGATATATGTATTTCCACTTCCGGAGAAGTCATCTAATAGCCAGACCAAATTGAAGTGAGGCGCCTGTGATTGAAATCCGGCCTCTCCTAGCTTCTCCTTAAGGTCCTTGAGCATAGATTCCGACTTTTGCTCCCCAAGCTCGTAGGCCTGCCAGATTTGTTCATTGTTTATTTGGTGATTGCTTGCCCTTCGCAGCTCGTTCGTCCTAGCACCATCACTGAGCCCCAGGTAGAGCGACTTCAGCCGAAGCTCTTTGAAGCGCGGATGACGAGATAACTCTCCAACCTTATAGGTGGGAATGCCGTTCTCTTCGGCGACTAGGCGGAGGCGCTCTTGAACGATCAGGTCCGGATAAGCGATTTCTACCAAGTGAGAGATTTCGGCATCCGAAAAGAAAACAAGCTTCTCTTTGACTAATTCGAGGGCCGCAGGACGGTCGCTAGGCTCAAGCTGTTTGAGCCAAAGTGCGAGGCTCTCAATGAACCTTCGACCAGGACTGAACCGTTGGTAATAGTCGTACTTGAAGAACGCAAGCAATTGAAGTTCTGCAACGTGCTTAAGCACAGGTTCCTGATCTTGCCAATCCATGACGCGGGCCAAGAGCTTCGCTGCGTTGCTGTCCTGCATGGCTAGGGATTGTCCGTAGGCTCGTGGGACATCGAAAACCTGAAGCGCCCCACTGCATCCACCTGGAAGCGCTCTAGGTACCAAAGCGTGGCGTCCACATCGCGGCGATGACCCGGGGCCAGCTTCCAACCCCGATCCATACGCCGAGAGGGCATATCTACGCTTAGAGAAAACCGGTGTTCAAGCAAAGATACATCGTTGCCTGGCCAAGCTCCTTGATCCCCCATAGTCAAAATCTCGTGGGGATCAATTTTTTTATGCTGGATGATATGAGCAACGAGCTCAGATTTACCTACACCTGGTGCCAACACATCGACGGAGTGTTTGCTACGGAACATGGTGCTATTGGTCAATCCAGCTTGGCGCAGAGAGTCCGCAATGACGAACCACATCTGATCAGTTGGCAAGCCATCTCGAAATCTGATGCTCACCTGATAGGGATGCTTTGGAGAGATGCGCTCGATCGGCACGCCCAATGACTGAAGCTTACGCGCAATACGCGTTACATGACTCAGGAACTCGACAGTGCCCTGTGGGAACTCCAGCGTCTGGCTTGCAGTGCCGATCCAACCTCCGTTGTATAGGCCTAAATGGAGGTTGTCTAAAATGCTGCTCGGCAATACCTTGGCCAGCTCATTTTGAATTGAGTCACCGCGACCGGATGCGATACCAACTAGTATTCCGGCCTCAACTAGGCGTTTAAGGTGACGAACGATCGGATCCGAAGGCGGAGCTGTTCGTCGTTGAGAGGCCGTTAGGGTCCCGTCGTAGTCGAAGACGATCGCTCGGAAGGTCTGGTAGGTCAAAGAATCTACGAAAGCGTCTCGGGCGCGAGTCATGTCGCTGCGCCGTCTTTGCGATGGCCAGCGAGCACCAAGCACGTCGTACTTGGATTGCTCTGCGGCGGACACCCGATTGCCAGGTGGCGGGATAATTTTGGGCAAATCGATGTAGTAGATGTCCCTTCCAAATTGGGGCACGTTCGGTTGGCCCGGGTCTTTGCCCATTTTCTCTGCGATTGCCTGCACGAGGTGCATTTGGCCTATGAGACCTGCGATTAGGTCCTTAGGCGAAGCGCCTGACAGCGGCATCGCCAACGTGGGAACGTCACCTGGAAACAGCGCACTCATTTTGTTCCAGAGCTCGCCTAATGACGGTTCAACCAGCGCTAGGACTGCGATGTCCGTGGAGCGCTCAGCCAACCAAAGATGCCTTCCATGCGCGAAGGAACGGAGGTCTGCCAGCTGACAATGAAGGAGTGCACCTTCCGAGAACTTTGACTCCAGGTCGGCTGCAATAGGGTGGAGGAGGGGCGAATATGTCACGACAACGGCGCCACGTTTTACCGCTGCTTGGACGAACTCTGCTGCCGCTTCCACCCAGTGTGAGATGGGTTGACCGCCAATCTGAAGTTCATCGACTGAGGCCGGCAACGCGTCGGTGTTGCCGTCCAGCTCACTATATGCCCGCGCCACAAGAACCGCGTCCAATAAGAGGCTGTTGGTCGCTAGATATCCATCCTTTTCATGAAGCTCAAATACATGTGAGTTGACGTCGGAAAGCTCCAACACTCCTTCCATCAGCGGACTTGACCCTCGGTTCGTCAGCACATGGACAGGACGCGCACTATGCTGGCGTGCGCGATCCAGAGCCTCGGTGATATCTGGATTTTTGCCTTCCGCGGATATCAAAAACACCGGGCTGGAGGAGGCAAGTGTGGGGTTGCAGATAATTTCAAGTGGTGTTGATGGACGCGAAACCCTCCCCGTATAGGCCTCGTGTAGATTGCAGAGAAGTGCGGCGACCGTAAATGAGCCACCGGAACCAACCCCAATAACACTGGACTCGCTGGCTCCGGCAATCGCCTGCTTTAGCCTCGACACATCCTCGCGCATTGCTGCCGCGTAGGTGCTCGCCAATTTAGTGAGCTCGGTCCGGTAGCGATTCGTCTGCATATCTAATAGTTATATTTAAGCCATCGCGCGAGCGGCATCTCGACTGCGAGAGCCGTTTACCTGCTTGCTTTGTTTAGCTTTCTTAGAGGTGGCTTTCGCCTGAAGCTTGGAATGACCTCGAATCTCTTCGCGGACTTCCATCAATAGCACTCCGAGCATGTTCAAGCCCTTCCCATTAACTTCGCCCCAGGTTCGATTCACCAGGTTATCGGTGCGCCCGACTTCCACCAGTCGTGAACTTCCTGTTGAAAGCAGGAGCTCCTTTAGGTCCTCGTGCTGAGTGAACTTGGCCCTCAACACATTGCGCATTCTGTCGAACTTTGTACGCGACCAGTCGGGAGTGATGTCCCAGGTGTAGAGCCCATGTGCTGCCATGGCCACCAAAGATGGTGTTGGTGCACTGAGAATCCATTCGCGCACAGACTCCTTCCTCGCCTTGCCGGCTTGGTAGGCATGCTCTGCTGTGGGGTATTCGCGACCCTCAAACACCATAGCGCGTCGGAATAGATTGCTAAAAGCTCCGTATGGCTTCTCGTTCGACCGATAAAAGGGAATGTCAGCCTGCTTGCTCGCCGCTTTGGCAGATTTCTTAGGGGCCGCAGATCGGCTCATGGGCTGTTCTCCTTATTTGTTGACTCGGAAACTGGAATGTTCTGGGTTTTGCAGTGATTGAGGATCAGGACCTCGATCAGTCCCGTCAGGCTGCGGTGATCACGGTCAGCAGCCAATTCAGCAGCAGCCTTGAGCTCCGGTGTTACTCGGAGCGTCACCGTTGTGGTCTTGGTTTTCGAACGTCCTCTTGGCATAGCTCTAATGTACTGCTTTTTTCAGTACAAAAGATGTACTAGGTACTGCGTTTTAGAGGACGGATAGCTGACGACTCTAGACCTCTAGGATCTCAGCGGCCGCGCCGGCCCATGAGCCCTCAGCTAGGAGCAGCGGGCTACCGTGGGGTCTCACCTTGGGGGCTTTTCGTAGGACTGCTCGCAAGCAAATCGACCGCCGCCGTCCCTAGCGGCACATGCTTTGTGCCGCTTTTGCGCTTTGATGACTGAACGAGACGGACCGTAAGTCTATGATTTATCGATAATTGAGCATACTTTGCCTAGAAGCTATGGGCAAAGTCTGTGCGAACGGGTCCCACCCAATACGAACTATGGGTCACAGGCGGGTACCGACTATGGGGCCGTGAACAATAGTCCGTACCTTTTGGAGCCCCATATGTTGAGTTCCATCCAAAACTGAGCCACTTCCTGGGGTGATTTCCGTCGAATTTTGAGCCACCACCCCGCACCCTCCGCTCAAGCCTGAGCGGGAGTAACAGGAGTGATCGACGTGGCCCTATTAAGCGTGATTCGACGGTGGCACCTTCGCGACAAGATCTCGATCCGCGAGATCGCCCGGCGCACGAAGTTGTCGCGCAACACCATTACCAAGTATCTGGCGAGCGGGGAGACCAGCCCGCACTATCCGCATCGCAAGAGTCCCAGCCGGCTTGACCCCTATGCGGCCGAGCTGGCGGGTTGGCTTCGCACCAACCAGCAACAGTCCCGTAAACAACGGCGCACCCTGAAGCAGATGCATGCCGTGCTGCTGACGAAGGGTTATACCGGTTCGTATGGCCGAGTGGCGGCCTTTGCCCGTGAGTGGCGCCGTGCCGAGCAGGAGCGATTGCGCACGGCAGGACGCGGTACGTTTGTGCCACTCGTGTTTGCGCCAGGCGAAGCGTTCCAGTTCGACTGGAGCGAGGATGTCGCCCGGATTGGTGGCGAGCGCATGAAGCTGCAGATTGCCCAGTTCAAGCTGTGCCACAGTCGGGCCTTTCTGCTGCGTGCTTATCCGTTGCAGACCCACGAGATGTTGTTCGATGCCCATCACCACGCCTTCACCGTGTTCGGTGGCGTGCCTCATCGCGGTATCTACGACAACATGAAGACGGCCGTGGATAAAGTACGCCAGGGCAAGGTGCGTGACGTCAACGCACGCTTCGCGGCGATGGTGGGCCACTACCTGTTCGAAGCGGAGTTCTGTAATCCAGCCTCCGGCTGGGAGAAGGGGCAGATCGAGAAGAACGTCCAGGATGCGCGTCATCGGATCTGGCCGACGGTGCCGGCGATGCCGACACTCGATGCGCTCAACACCTGGCTGCAGGCGCGATGCATCGCCCTGTGGCAGGAGTTCACCCATCCTGCGTGGCGCGAACGCACGATTGCCTCGGTCTGGCAGGATGAGCAACCTCTGCTCATGCCGATGCCGGCACCCTTCGATGGCTTCGTCGAGCAGACCAAACGCGTGACACCCACGTGCCTCGTGCATGTCGAACGTAACCGTTACAGCGTGCCGGCCAGTTATGCGAACCGACCGATCAGCGTGCGCTTGTACGCCGATCGCGTCGTGATGGCCGCAGAGGGTCAGGTTATTGCGGAGCACGCGCGCCGGATTAACCGCAGCCATGATGGCGGCCACACGATCTACGACTGGCGCCATTATCTGAGCGTGCTTCAGCGCAAGCCGGGTGCGTTACGCAATGGCGCACCGTTTGCGGATTTGCCGCAAGGCTTTCGACGATTGCAGACCCTGCTGCTCGCGCGTCCCGGGGGTGATCGCGAGATGGTGGAGATCCTCGCCCTGGTGCTGCAGTACGACGAGCAGGCCGTCCTCACGGCGGTGGAGTTGGCGTTGGAAGCCAACGCACCCTCCAAACCCCACGTACTCAACCTGCTGGCCCGACTGGTGGGTGAGGCACCCCCGGCGCCGGTCGATGCACCGCCGGCACTTACCTTGCAGGTCGAACCGGTGGCCAATGTCGCTCGTTACGATGGACTGCGGAGGACACGCCATGTCGCATGAGGCCGTGATCACCACGCTCAAGTCGCTACGCCTGCACGGCATGGCCCAAGCCCTGGATGAACTGGCCCAACAAGGCGCCTCGTTGTATCGGGAGGCGATGCCCTTGATGGATACCTTGATCAAAGCCGAAGTGGCCGAGCGCGAAGTGCGTTCTATCAACTATCAATTGAAGGTGGCGCGTTTCCCGATCTATCGGGATCTGAGCAGCTTCGATTTTGCCCAGAGCGCCGTCGATGAAGTGCTGATCCGTCAACTGCATCGGGGCGAGTTCATGGATCACCAACAGAACCTCGTCTTCGTCGGTGGGCCTGGCACCGGCAAGACGCATCTGGCCACAGCGATCGGCGTGCAGGCCATCACGCATGGACGACGGCGCGTGCGTTTCTTCTCGACCATCGAGCTGGTCAATGCGCTGGAACTGGAAAAAGCGGCAGGCAAACAAGGTCAGCTGGCCACACGGCTCATCGATGCCGATCTGGTGATCCTGGATGAACTGGGCTACTTGCCGTTCTCACAAGCCGGTGGTGCCTTACTGTTCCATCTCATCGGCAAGCTCTACGAGCACACCAGCCTGGTCATCACCACCAACCTCAGTTTCGCCGAATGGGCCAGCGTGTTTGGCGATGCCAAGATGACCACAGCGCTGCTCGACCGCCTCACCCATCGCTGCCACATCCTGGAAACGGGCAACGACAGTTACCGCTTCAGAAACCATGCGACCGACATCAAAAAGGAGAATCGGAACCCGGCACCCATCCCGAGCTAAGCTAGCCTGCAGCACTAAACGGGTGGCTCACTTTTCGATGAAAAACCCGGCTCAGTTTTCGGCGGAAATCAACA
>NZ_DATEJY010000021.1:0-2556 GCF_035277725.1 Dyella sp.
GCAACCAGTTTTCCACGCCCGACGAAGTGCGTGCTTTCCTCGAACACGCCGGTTTCGAGGTGCTTTTGATCCTCGCCGATTCGCCGTGGGTGCAGGCGGTGGCGCAACGCCGTGGTGCCGGCGACGCGGCGGCGGAACGCAAACGCGTGAGTACGCTTGCGCCGCGCATCGCTTACACTCCGCTGTGGACGGAGCTTTTCGACACCCTGATCAAGGTGACCACGGAAGGCATGTCCCCGCACACGGCGCTGGCGATGATGGACGATGCCGCGCGCGGAGACGAAATCCCGATGTTTCGTGCCTGGTTCCTGGAAATGTGGCGCGCGAACGAAGAACTCTGGGGTAAAGCGCCAGCGAATTGAAGGAGAGATCGCGATGCCTACCACACCGCAACGCGTCGCCATCCTCGGCGGAGTGCGCATTCCGTTCTGCCGCAACAACACCGCCTACGCCGAGGTCGGCAATTTCGGCATGGCGGTCAAGGTGCTCGGTGCCGTGGTCGAAAAATTCGGACTGCACGGCGTGGAACTGGGCGAGGTCGCGTTCGGAGCGGTGATCAAACACGCCTCGGACTGGAACCTCGCGCGCGAAGCGACGCTGTCCTCAGGTTTGGCGCCGACCACGCCGGGCATCACCACCGCCCGTGCCTGCGGTACCTCGCTGGACAACGCCATACTCATCGCCAACAAGATCGCCACGGGGCAGATCGAGGCCGGCATCGCGGGCGGTTCGGACACCACCAGCGACGTGCCGATCGTCTACAGCCAGCGCCTGCGCAAGCGGCTGCTGGCGGTCAACCGCGCCAAGACGCCGCTGGACAAGCTGAAAACCGCCGTGCGCGGTTTTTCTTTTAGCGAGTTGAAGCCGTCCTTTCCCGGCGTGGCCGAACCGCGCACCGGCATGTCGATGGGCGAGCACTGCGAAAAGATGGCGCGCGAATGGCATATCGGCCGCGAAGCACAGGATCGCCTCGCCCTGGACAGCCATCGCAAGCTGGCCGTTGCTTACGACGCCGGCTTCTTTGCCGACCTGGTCGTGCCGTTCCGTGGCATCAAGCGCGATGGTTTTCTGCGTCCCGACACCAGCATGGACAAGCTGGCCGGGTTGAAACCGGCCTTCGACAAAAGCTCCGGCCACGGCACGCTTACCGCCGGCAATTCCACCGGCCTTTCTGACGGCGCGGCGGCCGTGCTGCTGGCCAGCGACGCGTGGGCAACCCAACGCGGTTTGAAGATCCAGGCGTACCTGCGTGATGCCGAAGTGGCGGCGGTGGATTTCGTGCACGGCGAAGGCCTGCTGATGGCGCCCACCATTGCCGTACCACGCCTGCTCAAGCGCAACGGTCTTACCTTGCAGGATTTCGATTTCTATGAAATCCACGAAGCTTTTGCCGCGCAGGTGCTGTGCACGCTGCGTGCGTGGGAGTCGGCCGATTACTGCAAGAATCGCCTGGGTCTGGATGCGCCGTTGGGCAGCATCGATCCGGCCAAACTCAACGTGCATGGTTCCAGCCTCGCGGTGGGCCATCCGTTTGCCGCTACCGGCGCACGCATCGTCGCCACGCTGGCGAAACTGCTCGAACAGAAAGGCGCCGGCCGCGGCTTGATTTCCATCTGCACCGCCGGCGGCATGGGCGTCGTGGCGATTCTGGAACGCTGATTTCCCTATGCCCCGCTTGCGCGTCACTGGTACGTTGAGTTTGCTTGCACTGGTCATCGGCGCTGCGGGTACGCAGTGGCTGAGTGACCTGACGGCAGGACGCGCTACGCCGCCGGAAACGGGCCCGCTGCATTCGGCACATGCCGTGCATCGCCGCTACGCGCAGCCCAAGCCGGCGTTGATCGTGGCGCGGCCCCGCTACGTACCCGCGCGAGATGAGGTGGCTGCCACACCGGTCGCTCCCGCCAACGCCACTGTCACGCTGGTGCCGATCGCAACGCCCACTTCGTCCGTGCCCACTTCGCGCATGGAAGATCACGCAGTCGGCAACGTCGTGTTGCATGTAATCGTCGACGGGCGGGGGCAAGTGACTGCCACGTCGATCGCACAATCCAGTGGCGACAATGTCCTGGATGCGAACGCGATGGAGATTGCGCGGCATTGGCGCTTTGCGGTGCCAGCAGATCATCCGCAAGGATTGAGCGGCGATTTGCCGATGCGCTTTACCGGTGACTTGGCGCAGACGCCGTAAATCCCGGCTTTCCTGTGATTAGCGATGCTGGAATTTCATCCCAGCCTACGCGGTGTTCGCTAAGCCGCGAGCTATCAATGCGGCCGCTGTTCGGCGAATGAATACACCTGATCCGCCCACTGTGTAGCGGCGTAATACGCGCCGGCCATCTTGCGGATGTTTTGCGGTTGCATGTGTGCGCCTTTCAGGTCGCCGGCTTCCCACGCATATACCTGTTCGAGCAGGGGCGCGAACGGGCCGCGGTCTTCCACCAGGGCGTCGCGGATTTCCGGCGCCAGCGGTAGATGGCTCAGCACGAATTCCATCGGTGCGCACAGCAGCGTATCGAGCAGTGACAGCAGGCCGGCCATGAAGGCCATTTCCTG
>NZ_DATEJY010000022.1:0-3085 GCF_035277725.1 Dyella sp.
CCGAAGTAGCCCAGGTACACCCAGATCGGCACGCTGATCAGTGCAGCGGCGCCATCCAGCAGCAGAAACCGCCAGAAGCTCACGCGATGCGTGGCACCCGCCGTGGTGTAGATCGCCGTGCGCATGCCGGGTAGAAAGCGCGCGAAAAACATGAGGCGATTGCCATAGCGCGTGAACTGATCTTGCACCTTGGCGTAACGTCGTGGCGGCATCAGCCAGGAGATGGGTTTCCACTGCAGGATATGCGTGCCGAAGTGATGGCCGAGCAGGAACATGCCGGCATCGCCGGCCAGCACGCCGACCATCGTGACGCCGACCATGATGTGCACGTTGGCGTAGCCCAGGCCCGCGATCACGCCGCCAGCGACCAGGGTAATGTCTTCCGGCAGCGGCAAGCCGGCGCCGCACAGCAGCAGCGCCATCAGTACGGCCACGTAGCCGTTCTCGGCGAAAAAAGTGATCAGGCGTTCAAGCAAATCCATCGACGTTCCTTGTTGTCGGCGGGTCGATCATGACGCGGCCGTCGGCTTTGGCGCGCGTGCAGCGAGCAGTTCGCGCAGCTCGGCTTTTTCAGCACTGGTCAATGTGCCTTCGCGGTTTTTGGCGACCAGTGCATCGCGGCGCTGGTCGATGGCCTGCTTTTCCATGCGTGATAGCGCGTCGAAGAATTCCACGCGCTGGGTTTCCGGTTCGCCGACGACCGTGGTGGCCATCAGCTTTTGCAGTGAGGCGTATTCGGGCCGGCCGGCAAAATGTTCCACCAGCATCGCGGCATTGATGCCGGGCCTGGCGCGTGCGGTGTCGATCAGTTCGGCCAGCAGATCCACGCCAGGCTTGGCCAGGCGTAGAAAACCATAGGGCCGTTCCACCTCGTCGGCGACGCCCGGTTGCGCCAGCAGCAACGCAATGGCGCTGCGTACCAGCGAGCGTTGCACGGCGCCCCGACGTTGAATGGCTTGCCGCGCAGCGGGTTCGGCTTCCAATACGGCGCGTGCACCGGTGCGCTTTTCCAGCTCTTGCGCCATCAGGTCGCGAAAGGCGCCGTCCGGCAAGCGTGCAATCAGCGGGCGTGCGCGTTCGGCCAGGCGTGCGCGCCCGTCGAGCTTGCTTACATCCACGTCGTGCGAGAGCTCGCCGAAGAAATATTCAGATAAAGGTGTCGCTTCGCGCAGACGTTTTTCGAAACCGTCCTTGCCTTCCTTGCGTACCAGCGTGTCCGGGTCTTCGCCTTCGGGCAAAAACAGAAAGTACGCCTGGCGCCCGTCACGCAAGCGGGGCAGGGCGGATTCCAAGGCTTTCCACGCCGCCGCGCGTCCGGCGCGATCGCCGTCGAAGCAGAACACCACGTCCGGCGCAGCGCGGAACAATACTTCGGTGTGCTCGGGCGTGGTCGCCGTGCCCAATGTCGCCACGGCAATCGGCAAACCGGCCTGATGCAGCGCGATCACGTCCATGTAGCCTTCCACCACCACGATGCGCGCGAGGTTGCTGTTGGCTTGCTTGACCTGCCACAGCGCGAACAGCTCGCGGCCTTTGTGGAATAGCGGTGTTTCCGGCGAATTGAGGTATTTCGGTCCTTGCTCCGATTTCAGCACGCGGCCGCCAAACGCGATCACGCGCCCGCGGCGATCCAGAATCGGGAACATCAGGCGTTCGCGGAAGCGATCGTATTTGTTGCCGCGTTCGTTGTTGGCGACCATGCCTGCTTCGGTCAGCAGTTGCATGCGCTTGTCGCTGGTGCCGAGGTTGCGGATCACGCCATCAAAACCCGCCGGCGCCCAGCCGATGCGAAAGCTCGCGATGGTGTTGGCGTCCAGGCCACGCTTTTGGCAATACGCGTTGGCGTCGCCGTTTTTTTTCAGCTCGCCTTCGTACCAGCGCGCGGCGGCGTCGAGCACGGCGTAGAGATCGGTCTTGTCTTCGCGCGGAGCGTTGTCGCGGCCACCTTCATAGGGGACTTTCAGGCCCACCGCCTGGGCGAGTTCTTCCACTGCGTCCGGAAATTCCAGCCGCTCGTAATCCATCAGAAATTTGATCGCGCTGCCATGCGCGCCGCAGCCGAAGCAGTGGAAGAACTGCTTGGCGGGACTGACGTAGAACGATGGCGTGCGTTCGTTGTGGAAAGGGCAGCAGGCGGTCCATTCGCGCCCGGCTTTCTTTAGCGGCACGCGACGCTCGATCACGTCGACGATGTCGACGCGAGCAAGCAGTTCGTCGATGAAACTGTCGGGAATACGGCCACGCATCCGGCTAGTCTAGCCGGACGCCGTGGCGAGATCGCTAAAGGGCTATGTCGCCATGTGAAACACGCCGATCACCGCCAGCAGGGCGATGATGAAGATGATCACGAATATGCCAAACAAAACCTTGGCGATGGTGGCGGCGACACCGGACAACGAGCCGAAGCCCAGCCAGCCGGCCACCAGGGAAATGATCGCAAAGATGATCGCCCACTTGAGCATGCGTCTTTCTCCCGCGTGTTGCGTGGAGGCATCTAAACGCGGTGCGCGTGAAGGCAGCGCCATCGGGCGCTGCCGAGGCGGGCATCAGTTCAAGCGGGCTTTGATGCGGGCCGACACTTGCGCCATGTCGGCACGGCCGGCGGCCTTGGTTTTCACCGCGGCGACCACCTTGCCCATGTCTCGCGCGCTGCTCGCGCCGGTTTCGGCGATGGCGGCCTCGATCATCGCGTCGACTTCGGCATCGCTGAGCTTGGCAGGCAGGTAGGCCTCGATCACCACCATTTCGGCGCGTTCGACATTGGCCAGGTCTTCGCGGCCGGCGGCGGTGTACTGACTCACCGAATCCTTGCGCTGCTTGAGCATCTTCTCCAGCACGGCAATGGTCTGGGTGTCGTCCAGCTGGATCCGCTCATCCACTTCGCGTTGCTTGACGGCGGCGAGGATCAGGCGGATCACCCCGAGGCGATCCTTGTCACCACCGCGCATGGCGGTTTTCATGTCTTCGGTAAGCTGTTGCTTCAAGGACATAGGGGTGCTCCGTTTATTTCCTTCGGAAAGCACAAAGCCGACGTTGTACAACAACGTCGGCCAGTGCGTTTGCCTTGTGCGGGCAGCGGCTGCGA
>NZ_DATEJY010000023.1:0-12698 GCF_035277725.1 Dyella sp.
CGGACAGCTGCTTGGCGTAAGCGAAAACTTGGGTGTTCAGTTGCTGAGTCATGACTTTGTCCCTCGCGGGGGGATTAAGGAATGTGGAACAAAGCCTAACAGAGCTTTTTGTGCGCTGCAATATGTTTTTTGTTAAGAGACTCGACTGTCACGAAAATTTCAACTGCCGCGAGGATTTAGTGACGAAATCGTGAATATTGCAGTGCGTCAAAAGCTCTCCCGGGAACAGCTTGCCCCTGACGTACACGTCTCATGCACCACCACTTTGTCCAGGCCGGGCAAGGTCGGTTCCAGGCGCTGCCAGATCCAGCGCGACAGCATTTCGCTGGTGGGATTCTCGAGGCCTTCGATGTCGTTGAGGTAATGGTGATCCAACTGCTCGTAGAGCGGCGCGAAGGCTGTTTTGACGTCGGCGAAATCCATCACCCATCCCAGCCTGGGATCCGGCTCGCCGCGCACGTGGAGTTCGATGCGGAAGGAATGGCCATGCAGACGCGCGCATTTGTGCCCCTCGGGCACGTTTGGCAGGCGATGGGCGGCTTCGATCTGGAAAACTTTGAAGATGTGCATGCGGACATTTTACCTGTTCCCGCATGCACGCTTTCGTATGCACCTGTCTTCTAGACTTGGCCGTTCCGTGCAATCGAGCGCCACGCGTGCCCTGGATCAAGCAGCTGCTGCTGGCTCGCTGGTCCCTCGGAGCCGGCTGCATAGAAATCCGGCGGCCCGCTTTGCCATGCATCAAGCACGGGCATCAGCAGCTTCCACGCCCACTCCACTTCGTCGAAACGCAAGAAGTGCGTGCGATCGCCACCGATGGCGTCGGTGAGCAACTGTTCGTAGGCGGAAAATTCGCGATCTTCCGGACTGGCGTAAGGCGCGGTCAGCACCACCGGCCGACCCGCCAGCTCAAGGCCCGGCCGCTTGGCTGTCACCAGCAGATCCATCTGTTCGGTCGGCCGAATGCGAAAGATCATCCAGTTGTTGCCCGCATTCACCGCCTTGGGCAAAGCGCCCGGCACTTCGCGGAACTGCACGGCGATTTCCGAGTAATTGGTCGCCAGTCGCTTGCCGCTACGCAAATAGAACGGCACGCCACGCCAACGCCAGTTGTCGATTTCCAAACGCAGCGCGGCAAAGGTTTCCGTGCAGGAACCTCGTGCGATATCCGGTTCGCTGCGATAACCCGGGACTTTCTTGCGGCCGATCTGGCCCGCACGATATTGCCCGCGTACGGCATGCGCTTCCACGGTCGCCGGCGTGATCGGCACGGTCGAGCGCAACACCTCGACCTTGTGATTGCGCAGCACTTCCGGATCCCACTCCGCCAACGGCGCCATCGCCGTCAGGCTGAACAACTGCATCAAATGGTTCTGCAGCATGTCGCGCAGCGCACCGGCCTTGTCGTAGTAGGCCGCACGTTTCTCGACGCCAAGCGTTTCGGCATAAGTGATCTGCACCTGGGCGATATGTTGCGCATTCCAGATCGGTTCGATGAAGCGATTGGCAAAGCGGAACACCATCAGGTTCTGCGTCGTTTCCTTGCCCAGGAAATGATCGATGCGCAGGATCTGTTCCTCTTCCCAATGCGCATGCATCGCCTGACGCAAGGCCTGAGCGGAAGCCAGATCGGTACCGAACGGTTTCTCGACGATCAAGCGTCGCCAACCGTTGCGCGGCGCCTTGGCAAAACCTGCTTGGCCAAGCGCCGTCGCTGCCACGCCGAACAATGACGGCGGCAGCGCCAAGTAAAACAACGTAGCCGGGCTCAACCTTTCCTTCAATGCAGACAGATGTTCGGCGTCCAGCTCGCCGCCCACGTAATCAAGCTGCTGGCGAAAGCGGTTCCACTGCGCCGGCTTGTAGTCCGGCGCAAAGGATTGCAGTGCCTTCTGGATATGCCGCTCGAAATGCTCGCGGCTCCAGCGCTCTTTGGCGTAACCCACGATGCGCAGGTCACGCGTCAAACCCAATGCATGCAGGCGATACAGCGCCGGCATCAATAATCGCTTGGTGAGATCGCCGCTTGCGCCCAGGATCACCAGCGTCGTGGCCATATTTTTAGTCCTTGTTGCCGGTCTTCTCTTGATGTCCGCCAAAGGCATGCCGCATCGCCGACATGACTTTGTTGGCGTAGAGATCGTTGCCCTGCGAGGTAAAGCGGCCGAACAATGCAGCTGTCAGCACCGGTACCGGCACGCCTTCGTCGATCGCCGCCTGCGCCGTCCAACGCCCTTCACCGGAATCGGAAACGCGCCCGGCGTAACTGTGCAGATCCGGATCACGCGCCATTTCCGCGGCAGTGAGATCAAGCAGCCACGAACCGATCACGCTGCCACGACGCCACAGTTCGGTGATGTCGGCGATCGGAAAATCGTATTGATAGAGTTCCGGGCGCTCCAGCGGCGCCGTTTCCGCATCGGCGGTGCGCTTCTGCTTGCCGGCGTTGGCGCCCTTGAGCACATTCAGGCCTTCCGCGTAGGCGGCCATCAAGCCGTATTCGATGCCGTTGTGAACCATCTTCACGAAGTGCCCGGCACCATTCGGGCCGCAATAGAGATAGCCCTTTTCCGCCGGCGAAGGATCACCGCCGCGGCTCTCGCTGCGCGGCGCGGCATCGACGCCCGGTGCCAGCGCGGCAAACGCGGGCTCCAGTCGTTTGAAGGCAAGTTCAGGGCCGCCGATCATCTGGCAATAACCGCGTTCGCGCCCCCACACGCCACCGCTCACGCCCACGTCCACGTACATGACCTGATGCTTGCCCAGGGCTTCGGCACGACGCAAATCTTCCACGTAGTGCGAATTGCCGCCATCGATCACCGTGTCGCCGGGGTTTAGCAAAGGCACGAGTTGGTCGAGCACCGCATCCACCACGGCCGTGGGCAACATCAGCCACACCGCACGCGGACCATCCAATTTGGCGACCAGATCCTGGATGGATTCGGCCGCCGTCGCACCATGGCTGGCCGCTTCCTGGCGTGCATCGACATGCGTGTCGAACACCACGCAATCGATGCCGGCCTCCCGCATGCGCCGCACCATGTTCAGGCCCATGCGACCCAATCCGACAAAACCCAGTTGCAACTTCTGTGCTGTCCCGGCACTCATGCTCTGTTCTCCCATGCACGGAATCCGCCCGCGAACGCATTGTGGTTGTCGCCACGCCGCACATTGGCCGGCAGTTCATCAAGATGACGCACGTTGCCGCCGCCGAGCACGACGTAGTCGGGCTCCAGCGCGGCCTGCAGTTGTTCGATCACGTCGAACACATGTGCGTGCCATTTTTTCTTGCCCATCTCTTTCAGGCCACGCGCACCGACGTAGTCTTCGAAGGTGCCTTTTTTGTAGGGCAGATGCGCCAGCTCCATCGGCTCGACAATGCCGTCGACGATAAAGGCCGAACCCAATCCCGTTCCCAAGCCGAGGAACAGCATGCGGCCACCTTCGTAACTGCCGAGTGCCTGCATGGCAGCATCGTTGATCAGCTTCACCGGACAACGAAGCGCGCTGCCGAAATCGAAACCGACCCAACCCTTGCCGAGGTTGTAGGGTTCACGCGCGATACGCTCGTGCACGACCGGACCGGGATAGCCAATGGTCACCACATCGTATTTCCAGCTGCGAATGGCCGGACGCAGTTGCTTGATCATGTCAGCCGGCGTGAGCTTGCGACTGGACTTGATCTCCACTTCGCGCTTGTTGCCGCTCACCATCGCCTTGACGTGGCTGCCACCCACGTCGATGACCAGCACCTTCTGTTGCGATGCCACGGCCGGTGCGGCATTGGTTTGTTCCGTCTTGCGGCGCGCCTTGCGGTACCAGGCAATCGCTGCATTGGTCGCGCTGTCATGATGGAGCGCCTTGCGCGGCGATTCGATTTCATCCACCACGCGCAATGCAAGCTGCTTGCCGAGTTCAACGCCCCATTGATCGAACGGGTTGATGTTCCAGATCGCCGCCTGGGTGAACACGATGTGCTCGTAGAGCGCCACCAGCGCACCCAAGGCGTGCGGTGTAAGACGGTCCGCCAGCAACAGGCTGGAAGGACGATTGCCCTCGAACACGCGATGCGGCGCAAGGCTTTCGTTGATGCCTTCTGCCTGCACCTGCTCCAGCGTCTTGCCCATGGCCAGCGCTTCGGCTTGCGCAATCATGTTCGCCAGCAGCAGGTCATGATGGCGGCCGTACGGATTCAGCGACTGGCCGAAGCCGACGAAATCGCAAGGAATCAGCCGCGTGCCCTGATGGATAAGCTGGTAGAACGAATGCTGCCCGTTCGTGCCCGGCTCGCCCCAATACACCGGACCGGTGGCGACATCGACATGCTCGCCGCCGATGGTGACGTGCTTGCCGTTCGACTCCATCGTGAGCTGCTGCAGGTACGCCGGAAAGCGCTTGAGGTATTGCTCGTACGGCAGCACCGCCTGCGTTTCCGCACCGAAGAAATCGGTGTACCACAGGCCCAGCAGCCCCATGATCACCGGCAGGTTGCGTTCCAACGGCGCGGTACGGAAGTGCTCGTCCATGGCATGGAAGCCGGCGAGCATGTCGGCGAATGCATCCGGTCCGATGGCAATCATGGTGGACAGGCCGATCGACGAATCCATCGAATAACGGCCGCCCACCCAATCCCAGAAGCCATACATCTGCTGGGTGGAAATCCCGAACTCTTCCACCGCTTTTGCATTGGTCGACAGTGCCACGAAATGCTTCGCTACCGCACCCTTGTCGCCATTGGCCGCCTTCATCAACCAATCGCGCGCGCTATGCGCATTGGTCATGGTTTCCAGCGTGGTGAACGTTTTGGAGGCGACGATGAAGAGGGTTTCGTCCGGACGCAGATCGTGCACCGCTTCGGCAAAATCGGTGTAGTCGACGTTGGAGACGAAGCGCACCGTCAGCTTGCGATCGGTGTAATGACGCAAGGCTTCGTACGCCATCACCGGTCCCAGATCGGACCCGCCGATGCCGATATTGACGATGTTGCGGATCGGCCGTCCGGTAAAGCCCAGCCAGCTCCCTTCGCGAATGGCGCTGGCCAATTCGCGCATGCGCTTGAGCACCGCATGCACCTCAGGCACCACGTTGACACCATCCACCTTGATCACCTTGCGCGCTGGTGCGCGCAAGGCAATGTGCAAGGCAGCACGCTGTTCGGTGGTATTGACCTTTTCGCCGGCAAACATCGCATCGCGGCGTGCCTCCACGCCACATTCGCGCGCCAGCGCGAACAGATGTTCAAGCGTCTGATCGTTGACGCGATGCCGTGCATAGTCGAGCCGCCAGCCCGCGGCCTCGGCACGATAGCGCTCGGCGCGGCCCGGATCGGCTGCGAACATGTCACGGAGATGTTGTGTTGCCAGTTCCTGACTGTGTGCTTGGAGTGCTTGCCACGCCGCCTTCTCGCGCAAGGCGCTCATGCAACAGCCCCTATGCGCTCGCTTACCGTATCGATCAATTCATGCCAGGACTTCACGAAGGAATCGGCACCTTCCTGCTGCAACACCTTGGCCAATGGCTCGACCTGGATGCCGTGCGCCTCGAACTGCGCCAGCGTGCTGGCGGCGCTGAGATCGTCCAACGTCATCAGCCGCTCCGCCTTGCCGTGATCGGCAAAGGCCAGCAGGGTCTTTTCCGGCATGGTGTTGACGGTGAGCGGAGCGATCAGGTTTTCGATGTACATCACATCGCTCGCCTTGGGGTCCTTGGTGCCGGTGCTGGCCCACAGCAGGCGCTGCACGCGTGCGCCGGCGTTCTGCAAACGCTGTACGCGCGGCGAATTGATCAGCTCGCGGTACTTCGCATAGATCTGCGCGCAGACGGCAAAGCCGAGCTTGTTGTGCAAGTCGGTCGGCACCTTATCCGCCACCTTCACGTCCCAGCGGCTGATGAACACCGAGGCCACCGACGCGATATCCAGATCCAGTCCAGCTGCATGGCGGCGTTCGAGGCCACGCAGCCATGCTTCGGCCGCTGCCTGGTATTGCTCGGGCGAGAACAGCAGCGTGACGTTGATTGGCACGCCGCGGAAGATCAGTTCCTCGATCGCCGGCACACCGGCCGGCGTGCCCGGCACCTTGATGAAGAGGTTGTGCACCGCCGCCTGCTTGTGCAGCATTACCGCCTGCTCGATGGTGCGCTGTGTGTCGTCCGCCAGCAGCGGCGACACTTCCAGCGACACCCAGCCATCCACGCCATGCGTCTGCTGGTACACCGGTTCGAAAATCGCCGCGGCGCGACGCAGATCATCGATGGCCAAGCCGAAGAACACCGTCTCCGGATCGGTGTTGCCGATCCCGCGAATGGATGCATCGTAATCTTTGCCAGCCTTGATGGCCTGGGCAAAGATGGTCGGGTTGGAGGTGAGGCCGGTCACGTGCTTCTGCTCGCGATAACCGAGCAAGGTGCCGTCACCCAGCATGCCGCGGGTGATGTTGTCCAACCACAGACTCTGTCCGAGCCCATGGAGCGTGCGGGTCGGTTGTTCCATTGCAGTACTCCTTCGTGAAATGAGGCAGGTATTCGATCGGGCCGCAACGGCAGAGTTTTGACCTGCCGCGGCATCACCCGGCAGGGTAGCAAGACAGGTGTCACGGTCTGATGACCATCGGGACTATACGCCCGAAGGGTGCGGCTTCGGTACCCGGCTGGAGTGATGTCAGCCACGTACTTCGCGCTAAGAGCAGATCACCCTGATCGCTGCATTGATATGAATGTCGTCGTTTGCTAAACGCTTGCAGAAACCGAAAGCAAAATGCTTAGCGCAGCCAGTCCACGCATCCATGTCGTCCGCAGCGCCATATGGTACGCAACACGTGCGCACTGGCATCAATTCTGGATGATCGTGCATACCGCCGTCGCATCTTGTATTGACGCGCTCCTCGAAATAAATGCACTTCAAGCGCAACTTTAAGGTAGTGACGATCTCGGTATGGCGACAGGTTGCGAGCGCAAGGATGGCAACTCTTCCTTCGCCAATCCAAGTCGTATGCCAGAGCGCTTACGGCACGAAGTCCATGGGCGCGCATACGAGGACTCATAAATTTCGCGTTCGCAAAGACCGCAAACGGCTTAACCGGATGCGAACAAGAACGCCGGTAGCCTGAACTTCCGCGACGCACCATCGAGGCAAGTTTATGGATCCCACGATGTACGATCTGCCGCTTTCCCACGTGGATGAAGACCCCGAAGCCCGTCGTATCTCCACCGAACCCGCAGAGGGTTACGTGTTGGATCCTTGGTCCGGCCTGTATCTGGAAACCGAGCTGGCATACAAGAATCGCCTAGCCCTGAACGAGCCGGCTTAACGAAGTTCTGGAGCAGTTACTGCTCCGCGATGGGGACATCACAAGCCAGACAGTCAGCGCCGATCAAGAGAGATGATCGGTGAGCGGCATGATGCAAATAAGGATGTGGTGGCTATGGGTGCCACCCACTAAGATCGCTAAATACCTGTATTAGATAGCCTTACTTTCGCCAAAGAAGCCGACATACCATCAGAAGTACCATCATGTACGAAAACTAACTGGCGGCGGCGTAGGGCAGCGCCCGTTTGGTCCCTATTGAACCCTCGAAAACCCACTTTTGCTTACAGGCGCCAAAATGTCCGGGTCGTTCGGAAAAAGGTAACCTAGGTAACCCAAACCCAAAAATGTCCATTTACAACAAAGAAAACAATAAGATACGGACAATCGGCAAAGGTAACCTTGAGGTAACCATAAGGTAACTGGTTACCTCAAGAAAAGGTAACCAAGACCAAACCACGCCTTCTTATAAATCAAGCGCTTACGCTCAGGTTACCTTTTGGGTTACCAAGCGTTACCTTCCAGAGGTAACCTTCGATCCTTTTATATTCAAAGACATACACGCGAATTTCGAGCTGGTTACCTGGGTTACCTTTTTCCGAACCCCACCCTGCCTTTCTCGTAAATGTAGGCTCGAACGCGCACACGAACGGGTCGCCGCTACGATCGACTCCAGGGATTGAATATGAGGATGTAGCAGGTGTGGGTAGAACATATGCACAGACATCACGTCGGCAAGGAACCCAAGCATTTCTCCGACGCCACCAACTTCCATCAACCTGCAAGGTAGCGATACCCGTACACCGCTGCACCAACAAGCAGGAACCCGACAGCCCTCTAAGGGTCTCTTCATGGTCGTTTGATTTAATCCATGGCACTATTCGGTGAGCAAGTGGAAGAGCCAGAGGCGTGCCTGGCGGGTCATATAGCAACGGATCGGGGGACTTCGTGGACGATGACAGCGTCGGGCAAACGGCGGATCGAACAGACGTTCGCCTGTTGAATGTTCCGAAGGTCGCTCCGGCCCACTACGACCGGAATTTCATCCGCAATGCTGTCTGCGAACTGCGCTTCCCAACGATCTTCGAGATCGAAGATCAGCGTCCTCCTAGTGGCTTTTGGCGGACGCTACGCAAGGACTTTCCGATCCATAGCGTTCTCAATGGAGTGCAGGTCGGACCGGCATCCATGGCGAAGGCCAATGCGCATCAGTTCACCTCCAAGCGCTCTCGATGGACTGTTGTGCTCAAACCGTCTTCGATAACCCTGGAGACTGCGCAGTACGACTCATTTGACGAGTTCGAAGCCCAGCTCCGCACGGTCATCGCAGCGGCCAAGCATACAATCGACAGCGATTTCTTTACTCGAATTGGACTTCGATACATCAATACTTTGCCTTGCAGACCTCGCGACGTTGCTGGCTGGGTCAATCCAGTGCTTGTCGGCCCACTAGTTGATGGCGTGTTTGGCGATGTTGATGTCCATTTCCAGCAGATACGTGGCACAACCGACTGCGGCGGGTATCTCTTTCAGCACGGCCTTGGCGTCGATGCTGGGCCAGGCATCGGCAAAGAAGGCTACGTACTGGACTTTGATTTCTATCGCGAAGAGGTGGGCGTAGAGGATGCCCTGGCAACGGTCCGACGCCTACACGAGTTGGAGTTTTCTATGTTCAGTTGGGCATTGGGCGACCGAGCTCGCGAATATCTCGCAGCCAAGAAAGGAGCGATCAAATGAGTGCAGTCCTTCGCGAACACACTCCTCGCGTCGGCGAGAGCGTAAGGGGCTACGACACCCCGCAAGCTACTGGTACCCCACGAGCAGATTTTGCCGTACGACACGTAAGGGCCGGCCAAACACTCTTCGCAACAGCAACGGCGATTCCTGAGCCAACGAGGATCGCGGCGGAATCGCTGACTCCCGCCGGTGAAGACACCGGGCTCTCGGAACCTTCCCGCTATGTCCATGAGGTGGACGAAGGTCTTGACATGGTTACTCAGGCACGCGACAGACGCCTGGAGCTGTTGGTTCTTCAGTTCGACCGGCAGTCCACTCCAGAGGACGATGCGCGATTCCATATTTTGACCCAGCGACTGCGACGTTTAGTTCCGAGTGTCTCTGACGCTGCATGGGAAGCCCTTAATGCGACGACCACAACGCTAGAGAGCGTTTCCAGTAACCTCGATAAACTCAAGACCCAGTTTGGGCTTCGGTGAATCCATACACCTATCCGAAGTCCCGTCACGTACGCAGCGAACAGCCCGCTGAGTACAAAACCTACCCGCGATATAAGCCTTTCCTCCGAAAGGAGTTCAGAGAAAAGTGCGTCTATTGCCGCCGACCTGATGGGGGCCTTCACCAGGACTATGGTGTAGACCATTATCGTCCTCAGTCCCGTTTTCCCGACCTAGTCGTCACTTACACCAACCTCTTCTACGCTTGTAATTCATGCAATAGGCGAAAGGGAAAATACTGGCCGACTGCTGCCCAGCTGAAAGCCAACAAATTCATTCCGAACCCATGTGACCATGTGATGTTCCAGCATCTTCGATATCAGGGCGCTAAAGTCGAGGTCAAATCAGTTCCTGGCGATTTCACGCTCCGGCTGCTCGATCTAAATAACCCTGATCTGGTGCGCTATCGAGAAGGAATGCTTGTAATGATTCAGGCCACCGAGGCAACGCGTAAGAAAGCCCTAGATGTCCTTCAGGGCCTAACAACGCTTCGCTCTTCTGGAAAGACTACCGGCCCTCACATCGACGCCGCAATCACCCAAGCCGAAGCGGAATTCCAGAAGGTCGACACCGCGCTTCGAACACTGTCAGGCGAATAGCCCTAAATTTTTTTGGGACATTTCGCGCGGGCATCTAATGCTTCATTTTGCGCCCCCGCCAACCCCATGTTCCAGCGATCAAACCATACGTCAGTCCTGATTTTGCGTGGGCGCGAAGCTGACTCACATGTCTTCGAATTGGACAGCTGCGCGCGTCGTTTTGCGACGTGTCGCATCGCTTGGCAAAACGCGAAATAGGTGCCATATGGCGACGACTACCTGCTGTGAATATGTGCGTCGAAATCAACCTTTAAAGGCAACGCGGGCGTGGCGGGGGCAAGCGCGCGACAAGAGTTGGTCACATCCGCCAGGGTCGTGATCGTATTCACTCTTTACACACAACGCGCCCCTATAAGGTTGCTTGCCGGAAAGTCCTGGCGTCCGCGGTGGGCCCGCCGCAGCATGGAAGCCGACGTCCGACCGGGCGCCCTGCATCTGCAGGGCGTTCGTTTCTTTTCCGAAGTAGCGCCCAGCTCTTCTACCAATCAGGCCAAGCCGACGAGTGGACCACCGCGTCAAAGTTGGCCTGCGAAGGGAGCGCAGGCGTGGCGGGGATCAGCGCGAGATCAGGGTGCCAACGCCCACTCCTTGGGCAGCGTGAAGTTCCGTGCGCAGGGCTTCTTCTTGAATTTGAGGCCATCAAGCCACGATGAGGCCGTGAGCGACGGGCACTTAACGCAAACGCTCGAAGCGGACAATTCCCTACCTGGATTTTTTCCTATTACAGCCATCCAGACTTCTTTGTTAGCTTAGAAAATCACGCACGGAATCCTAGTGATCGGCAAACAGGGGCAAGGGAGTGTCAGGATCACCGTTACTTTCAGAATGGAAGCACAGGGGTGGTGCCGCGCGGCTCCATTCCCTTCGTCGCACTGCTATCAAGCGGGCCTCAGGCCATCCCAACTCTCGCCATAACACATTTGCCGCAGCATCTTCTGTGGCTAAGCAGAGCGCACTATGCGCGCCCGTCACAAGGCTGTTTTTCTACGGCGACAAATGACCTCAAGCAGGCCTTGCCTGGGTATTGCCAACGCATGTGCGTTAGTTGAAGTGCATCTCAAGAATTATTTACGGGGGAACGTAAATGCGCTGGTTGCTGCTGTCTTCAATCACAACCTTGTCGATCGCCGCGGCGTTAGGCGGGGCTATCACCACTGCACAGGCGGGCACTTTAGCCTATCGACAGTGTGGCAGTGGCAACGTTACTACTCCAGATGGCACGCACACCGATGCGACATGCTGGACGGTCGTGGTTGGTTCGGTAGGTGGTCCCGGCGGCAGCGGCGGCGGTTCCGGAGGCCCCGGTGGTGGCGGTGGTACACAAACATCAGTCAGTACGACCATCACCGCCGACAAAAAGAATAGCAAGGCGCCTCCTTGTTTGCGGGTCGGTGATCCGATTGATCCCGGCACGGGTGCAAAGGTGGACATTGAGACCGATTTCGCTCTGCCGGGTGAGATGGGGCTGAAATTCGAGCGGTATTACACCTCGCGGATTTATCTCGGCGATAATCCGACCTCCGTTAGCGGATGGACCGACAATCTCGATTTCGCAATTCACACCATATGTCTGAGTAAAGCAGGCAGCTGCACCACAGCCAGCTTTGTGCGACCAGATGGTTCTCAGATTCAGTTCGCGCAATCCAATGCTGTGGCAACGGGTAATTTCCTCACGGGGCCTTTCACCGAAGTAGGCGGCGGCGGCCTGGCGACTTTGACATATACGCCGAACGGATCGGGGCCTGGCACCTACACCTTGGTCGATGAAGATGCGAAGGTCTATACCTGGACACAGGATCTGACGACCGGTCCTTCCCCAGGGAATAAGGGCATTCTCACTGGCATCCATGACGCATCCGGCATCGGTTGGACCATTACCCGCCCGAACAGCACGACTATGGTGGTCACGCATACCTCCGGGCAGCAGATGACTTTGACCATAACTCCCGGCAGCGACGGACAAGGTATTACGGCGCTGACGGTGACCGATCCCGGCGGCAACAATTACATCTACCAAGCCGCAACCGATAGCGTGTTAGCGACTTGGGACGCTATTCCAGAACAAGTGGCGTCCGTGAGTTTCCCGGGATCGAACCCCGTCACCATTCAATATCAGCACAAGGCATTCAATCCCAATACTCCACAGCTAAAAAATCTGACAGAAGTCGATTACAACGGTGTTGCGCATGACCTAACCACGTACGACACCAACGGCAATGCGACATCGACCAGCTTGGCCGATGGGACGCAAAAGACATCGCTGGTTTATGGCAGCAACGCAACGGGCGCGACAGTTACCATCACCAACCCGTTGGGCCACGTGTCGGTATACCAGTACAATGCCAGCAACCTACCGATCTCGGTAACCGGCCAGGCTTCCGCACATTGCGCCGCTACGCTTAGCCAAATGAGCTACGACAGCAATGGCAATATGCAGTCGGAGGTCGACAACAATGGCAACACGACGACGTATCTATACGCCGCCACCGGCCAGCTTCAGCAGACGGTAGAAGCATCAGGTACGAGCATTGCTCGCACGACCACGTATCAATGGGATAGCA
>NZ_DATEJY010000024.1:0-16558 GCF_035277725.1 Dyella sp.
GTCTCTTAACAAAAAACATATTGCAGCGCACAAAAAGCTCTGTTAGGCTTTGTTCCACATTCCTTAATCCCCCCGCGAGGGACAAAGTCATGACTCAGCAACTGAACACCCAAGTTTTCGCTTACGCCAAGCAGCTGTCCGACAACGCGTTCAAGGCTCACGCCCTGGCCATCAAGGGTTTGGAGCAGGTTGCCGAGCTGCAGCTCGCCGCACTGGAAAAGCAAGCCCAGGTGACGGCTGACTTCATCGCCCAGGCGGTCGAAGTGCGCGACATCGACGCGCTGCGCGGCCTGTGGGAAAAGGGCGCTGCGCTGACCCGCGAGCAGGCCGAGAGCGCGGTTTCGGTTACCAAGGAAGTGGTTGCCGTGGCCCAGAAGACGGCCGAGTCGCTCAATGCCCTGGTCCAGGAACAGCAGAAGGCCGCCAACGAGGCCGTCGCAGCTCCGGTCGCCGCCATCAAGAAGGCCGCGGCTGCCGCCAAGTAATTTTCTCCTGCATATCGCGACTCCCCTTGCGGTATGCCCTCGGGCCGGACGTGTCACGTCCGGCCCTTTTCTTGTCCGCAACGCCCCGAGACCACGTGTCGCACGAACTCGTCTTGCTGGCTGAAAAGCTGCACTGATATACTTTTTTAGATTGGATCGTGACCCGTGGCGGGTTTGATTGCCTAGCGACACCGCGGGAACCTCACGTGCTCAACAGTCTTGCTTCCGGTCGACGTCTTGCCCTGCGGTTGCTGCTATGGCAGCTGGTCGTGGCGGTTATCGTGGGCCTCGTTTTCGCGACGCAGGGGCGTCGGGAGGCGATAGCGGCGGCGGCTGGGGCAGCGATCGTGGCGGCAGGTACTGCGCTGCTGTCGCTGAGAGCTTTCAGCCAGGTGAGCGGCGCCGGTATGGCGCTCGGGCGTCTGCTGACGGGCATGATCCTGAAATGGATGGTGATCATCGGGGGGATGATCGCGATCATGTTTCAATGGAAATTGCCGCCGCTGGCTGCCATTACGGGGCTGGCGGCTGCGTACGCGGTTAATCTGCTGGCATTCAGATTTAAGGGTTAAGAGATGGCAAGCGAGCCGCAGGGCGGTCTTACCGAATACATCCAGCACCATTTGACACACCTGAATTTCCAGGTGAGTCCCAATGGGTTTTGGTCGTTCCATCTCGACTCCGTATCGGTGTCGCTGGCGCTTGGCGTCATCTTCTGTCTTTGGTTCTGGCTGTACGCGCGCAAAGCCACGGCGGGCGTGCCGGGCAAGGGCCAGGCGTTCCTGGAAATCGTGCTCGAGTTCGTGGACGGCCAGGTCAAGGACGTCTTCCATGGTGATCGCCGTTTCCTCGGCCCGTTGGCGTTGACGGTCTTCATCTGGGTATTCCTGATGAATGCCATGGACCTGTTGCCGGTCGACCTGCTTCCCTGGATCACCGAGAAGTTCGGCGTTGGCCATTTCCGCGCCGTGCCGACCGCCGACGTCAATATGACGTTCGCGATGTCCATCACCGTGCTGTTGCTGGTGATCTTCTACAGCTTCAAGGCCAAAGGCTTTGGCGGCTACATGCACGAGCTGTTTACGGCGCCCTTCGGCAAGTGGTTCGCGCCGTTCAACTTCGCGTTGAATCTGGTCGAGCTGGTGTCCAAGCCGGTCAGCCTGGCCATGCGACTGTTTGGCAACATGTACGCAGGCGAGCTGGTGTTCATGCTGATCGCCGGCCTGTTCAGCGCAGGCAGCTGGCTGCTCTTTGGCATGGGCGTCATCGGCTACACCGTGTGGGGCATCTTCCACATTCTGATCATTTCGATTCAGGCCTTCATTTTCATGGTGCTCACCATCGTGTATATCTCGATGGCTCACGATCACCATTGATTTCGTTCACTTTCGTTAGAACTACTGCTTTCTTTTTCTTGAGGAGATCATCGTGGAACTAGTCGCTCATATTGCTCAGGTCCAGGGCTTCACCGCTATCGCTCTTGGCTTGATCATCGGTTTCGGCGCACTGGGCGCTTGTATCGGCATCGGCATCATGGGTTCGAAGTTCCTCGAAGCCGCTGCCCGCCAGCCTGAGCTGGTGCCGCTGCTGCAGGGTCGTATGTTCCTGCTGGCTGGTCTGATCGACGCGGCGTTCCTGATCGGTGTGGCGCTGGCCATGTACTTCGCCGTGGCGAACCCGCTGCTTTCGAAGCTGGCCGTTGCCGCAGGCCACTAAGCCGCGTAGAGCCTGGCGCTGCACGTGCGGCGCCAGATTCCTCAGGGTGTTGAGCCCATAACACTACGTAGGTACAGGTAACGCAGCGATGGAATTCAATGCCACTCTGATCGGCGAAATGATCGCCTTCGCCATTCTGATCTGGTTCTGCGTGCACTTCATTTGGCCGCACATCACCAAGGCCATCGAAGAGCGCCAGCTGAAGATCGCCGAAGGTCTCAATGCGGCCGAGCGCGCGCATGCCGAATTGCGGGAAGCCGATAACAAGGCTGCCGGCGAGATCAAGCAGGCTCGCCAGCAGGCGACCGAGATCATCGATCGCGCCCAGCAACAGGCCAACCAGATTCTGGACAAGGCCCGCGCCGATGCCGTGGCGGAAATCAACCGCCTGAAGGCAGCAGCGCAGGACGAGATCGCCTCGATGGCGCAGCGTGCGCGTGAAGATCTGCGCGAGCGCGTCGGCGCACTCGCCGTGCAAGGCGCTTCGAAGATCGTGCAGCGCGAGATCGACGCGGCGACGCACAAGGCGTTGCTCGACCAGCTCGCCACCGAGATCTGATCGATGGCCGCCCAGTCGATTACCCTCGCTCGTCCCTATGCCCGTGCCGCTTTCGAGTTGGCGCGGGCCGAGGGCACTCTCGGCGTCTGGTCGCAGGCGTTGGCCTTTGCCGCGCAGGTGGCACAGGACGCACGCGTGGCTGCGCTCACCAATGATCCGCGCGTGCAACCGTCGCAGCTCGTCGCCTTGCACCTGCCCGAGGGCACGCAGGCGGATAACGCCTTCGGCAAGTTCCTTACCGAACTGGCTGAGCGGCACCGCTTGTCGCTGCTGCCGGAAGTGGCCGCTCTGTATGAAACCTACAAGCGCGAATCCGAGTCGCAGTTGCTGGTGAAGGTCACCAGTGCGATGGCCCTGGATGGTGCACAGGCCGAGCAGCTGAAGGCATCGCTCAAGCGCCGCTTCAAGCGCGAGATCGAACTGGAAACCCAGGTCGATCCATCGCTGCTGGCGGGCGTGGTGATCGACACCGGCAGCGAGGTGATCGACGGCTCCGTCCGCGGTCGCTTGCAGCGCCTGGCTAGCGCTCTTACGCAATAACAGATTTCAAAAATCACCGGGTGCCGCGAATGCGGCGCAAACCCAAGGATAACGACCATGTCCAGCACCACTCTCAATCCGTCCGAGATCAGCGAACTGATCAAGAACCGCATCGAGCAGTTCAAGCTCGGCGCGGAAGCCCGCAACGAGGGCACGATCATCAGCGTCTCCGACGGCATCGTGCGCATTCACGGTCTGGCCGACGTAATGCAGGGCGAAATGATCGAACTGCCGGGCAACGCGTTTGCGCTGGCATTGAACCTTGAGCGCGACTCCGTCGGCGCCGTGGTGCTAGGTGAATACCAGCATCTGCGTGAAGGCGATACCGCCAAGACCACCGGCCGCATTCTCGAAGTGCCGGTTGGCCCGGAAATGCTCGGCCGCGTGGTCGACTCCCTCGGCAACCCGATCGACGGCAAGGGCCCGATCAACGCCAAGCTCAGCTCGCCGATCGAGAAGGTCGCGCCGGGCGTGGTGTGGCGCAAGTCGGTCGACCAGCCGGTGCAGACCGGCTACAAGTCGGTCGACTCGATGATCCCGATCGGCCGTGGCCAGCGCGAGCTGATCATCGGCGACCGCCAGACCGGCAAGACCGCGCTGGCTATCGACGCGATCATCAACCAGAAAGATTCCGGCATTAAGTGCATTTACGTCGCGATCGGGCAGAAGCGCTCGTCGATCGCCAACGTGGTGCGCAAGCTTGAAGAGAACGGCGCGTTGGCCAACACCATTGTTGTCGTCGCTTCGGCCTCCGAATCGGCTGCGCTGCAGTACATCGCACCGTACTCAGGCTGCGCCATGGGCGAATACTTCCGCGACCGCGGCGAAGACGCGCTGATCATTTACGACGATCTGTCCAAGCAGGCCGTGGCCTATCGCCAGATCTCGCTGCTGCTGAAGCGCCCGCCGGGCCGCGAAGCGTATCCGGGTGACGTGTTCTATCTCCACTCCCGTCTGCTCGAGCGTGCGGCTCGCGTGTCCGAGGAGTACGTCGAGAAGTTCACCAACGGTGAAGTGAAAGGCAAGACCGGTTCGCTCACCGCGTTGCCGATCATCGAAACACAGGCTGGCGACGTGTCTGCATTCGTGCCGACCAACGTGATCTCGATCACCGACGGCCAGATCTTCCTGGAAACCGACCTGTTCAACGCCGGTATCCGTCCGGCCGTGAACGCCGGTATCTCGGTGTCGCGCGTGGGTGGTTCGGCGCAGACCAAGATCGTGAAGAAGCTCTCCGGCGGCGTGAAGCTGGCGCTGGCTCAGTACCGTGAGCTGGCGGCGTTCGCGCAGTTCGCGTCGGATCTCGATCCGGCCACTCGCGCCCAGCTCGACCGCGGCCAGCGCGTGACCGAGCTGATGAAGCAGAAGCAGTACCTGCCGCTGTCGATCGCCGAGTTGGCCCTGTCCGTGTACGCCGCTGAAAAGGGCTACCTGGACGATCTGCCGGTGAACAAGGTGCTGCCGTTTGAAAAGGGCCTGCACGCCTTCTTCCACCAGAACCATGGCGAGCTGATGAAGAAGATCGTCGCTACCGGTGACTGGAACAACGACATCGAAGCCACGTTCAAGTCTGGCCTCGACGAGTTCAAGAAGACCGGTAGCTGGTAAGCAATGAAAGGGTATGCAGTCGTCTGCTTTGGATGACTGCATCGCACGTCGGTCGACAGATCGAATCGAACCCAACAGGTTGAGGCAAACGTGGCAAGCGGACGCGAAATTAAAACCAAGATCAAGAGCACGCAGAACATGCGCAAGGTGACGCGTGCGCTCGAAATGGTCTCGGCCTCCAAGATTCGCAAAGCGCAGGACCTGATGAAGGCCTCGCGTCCCTATGCGCGCGCCATGCGCAAGGTGATCGCGCACGTCGCGCAGGCCAGCACGGAATTGAAGCATCCGTTCCTGGTCGAGCGCGCCGATGTGGCGCGCGTCGCCTATGTGGTCGTAACTACCGACCGTGGCCTTTGCGGTGGCCTCAACTCCAACTTGTTCCGCCGCTTGTTGCCCTCCATTCGCGAATGGCAGGACAAAGGCGTGCAGGTTGACGTGGTTGCGATCGGCCAGAAGGCGGTGCAGTTCTTCCGCCGCATCAAGGGCGTGAACCTGATCGGTACGGCGACTCATTTGGGCGAACGGCCGAAGGTCGAGCAACTGATCGGCGTGATCAAGGTCGTGCTGGACGCGTATACGGAAGGCAAGCTGGACCGCGTCTTCCTCGCCTACAACGACTTCGTCAACACCATGACGCAGAAGCCGACGGTCGATGCGCTGCTGCCGTTGCCGGTCGTAGCGGCCGAGCTGGAAGCGCAACACGTGGCCGGCGTGGCGTTGGAGCAATCGCACGACTGGGACTACATCTACGAACCTGACGCCGCAGCGGTGTTGGAGCATGTGCTTGGCCGTTACGTCGAGTCGGTGGCGTACCAGGGCGTGCTCGAAAATCTCGCCAGCGAACACGCCGCGCGCATGGTGGCGATGAAGGCCGCTTCCGACAACGCCAGCAAGGTGATCGCGGAATTGACGCTGCGCTACAACAAGGCACGCCAGGCTGCGATTACCCAGGAAATCTCGGAAATCGTCGGCGGCGCGGCGGCGGTTTAATCCAAAACGTATTCATGGCGACGCACGTGCGGCGCCGAAACAGAACCTCAAAAGATCCATCCGGAGCACATCCATGAGCCAGGGCAAAGTTGTACAGATCATCGGCGCGGTTATCGACGTCGAGTTCGCACGCGATCAGGTGCCGCAGGTGTATGACGCACTCAAGATCGACGGCACGCAGATCACGCTGGAAGTCCAGCAGGTACTGGGTGACGGCGTGGTGCGTACGATCGCCCTCGGCTCCACCGACGGTCTGAAGCGCGGCCTGGTTGCCCGCAACACCGGCGCAGGCATCAAGGTCCCGGTCGGCAAGGCCACTCTCGGCCGCATCATGGACGTGCTCGGCAGCCCGATCGACGAGGTCGGTCCGATCAATGCCGAAGCGCATTGGGAAATCCACCGCGAAGCGCCCTCCTATGACGAACAGGCGCTGGCCAATGAACTACTGGAAACCGGCATCAAGGTGATCGACCTGGTGTGCCCGTTCGCCAAGGGCGGCAAGGTCGGCCTGTTTGGTGGCGCCGGCGTGGGCAAGACGGTGAACATGCTCGAGCTGATCAACAACATCGCCACCCAGCACTCGGGCCTGTCGGTGTTCGCTGGCGTGGGCGAGCGTACCCGCGAAGGCAACGACTTCTATCACGAGATGCAGGACGCCGGCGTCGTGAAGCTGGACAACCTGCCGGAGTCGAAAGTGGCGATGGTGTATGGCCAGATGAACGAACCGCCGGGCAACCGTCTGCGCGTGGCGCTGACCGGCCTGACCATGGCCGAATACTTCCGCGACGAGAAGGACGAACACGGCAAGGGCCGCGATGTGTTGTTCTTCGTGGACAACATCTACCGCTACACGCTGGCCGGTACCGAAGTGTCCGCGCTGCTCGGCCGTATGCCGTCCGCCGTGGGCTACCAGCCGACGCTGGCCGAGGAAATGGGCGTGCTGCAGGAGCGCATCACCTCCACCAAGACCGGTTCGATCACCTCGATCCAGGCCGTATACGTGCCCGCGGACGACCTGACCGACCCGTCGCCGGCCACCACCTTCGCCCACTTGGATTCCACCGTCACCCTGAGTCGTCAGATTGCCTCGCTCGGCATCTATCCGGCCGTGGATCCGCTGGACTCCACCAGCCGCCAGCTCGACCCGAACGTGGTCGGTGCCGAGCACTACGAAGTGGCCCGCAAGGTGCAGGGCACCCTGCAGCGCTACAAGGAACTGAAGGACATCATCGCGATTCTCGGCATGGACGAACTCTCCGAGGAAGACAAGCAGGTGGTGTATCGCGCCCGTAAGTGCGAGCGCTTCTTCTCGCAGCCGTTCCACGTGGCGGAAGTGTTCACTGGCGCTCCAGGCAAGTACGTGACGCTGAAGGAGACCATCCGCGGCTTCAAGATGATCGTGGAAGGCGAGGTGGATCATATCCCCGAGCAGGCGTTCTACATGGTCGGCGGCATCGACGAGGCCATCAAGAAGGCCGAGGACATGGGCGCCAAGAAGGCCGCCTGATCCAGGCCGCTGTTGGAGCCTGCCGCGGTGGGCGCCAGCGAAGCCGATAAATCCTTTCCGTCCGATCCATCGGGCGAAGCGAGAGAGTTATGAGCACCATTCGTTGCGACATCGTCAGTGCCGAGGCCGAGATCTTTCACGGCGACGCGGTGATGGTGGTTGCCACCGGCGAACTGGGCGAACTGGGCATCACGCCCCGCCACGCCCCGCTGATCACGCGCTTGAAGCCAGGCCACATCGACGTGGTGCTGGAAGGTGGCGAGCGCCAGCAGTTCTACGTGTCCGGCGGCATTCTGGAAGTGCAGCCGCAGGTGGTGACAGTGCTGGCCGATACCGCGGCCCGCGCTGCGGACCTGGACGAAGCCGCCGCCAAGCGCGCCAAGCAGGAGGCCGAGGATGCATTGGCCAACCGCTCGGGCACCGTCGACGTGGCCGAAGCGCAAGCCAAACTCACCCAGGCGTTGGCGCAGCTGCAGGCGTTGGAACGCCTGCGCAAGAACCTCAAACACTGAGCGCGCTGATTTTCGGAAAAACGCCGGCCTTGTGCCGGCGTTTTTGTTTGCACATTTCTTTTACAGCCCAACACCCCAAAGTGCGCCTGTATGAGCAGGTATCCTTAGCGCCCATCGTGACCCACGCAGCGACTTTTATGAGCCAACCCTCCTTGCACGTCATCGTCCTCGCCGCCGGCGAAGGCAAGCGCATGAAGTCGAAGAAAGCCAAGGTGCTGATGCCGTTGGCGGGGAGGCCGCTGCTGGCGCATGTCCTGGACACTGCGCGGGCCTTACGCCCAGCGGCCATTCACGTCGTCTACGGCTTCAATGGCGATCAGGTGTTGGCGGCCTTTGATGGCCAGCCGGACCTGCAGTGGGCGTTGCAGACGGAGCAACTCGGCACTGGCCACGCGGTTGGGCAGGCTCTTGGCAATGTGCCTGATGCGGCGCGTGTACTCGTGCTCTATGGCGACGTACCACTGACGCGCGCTGAAACCTTGCAACGTCTCGTGCAATCCGAAAACAGCCTGTCCATGCTCGCAACGCGCCTGGCCAATCCACATGGTTATGGCCGTGTCGTACGTGATGACAACGGTCTGGTGCGCGCGGTCATCGAAGAAAAAGATGCTGATGAGGCGCAGCGCGCAATCAATCTGATCAACACTGGGATCGTTGCCGGTAGCGCCGTTTCGCTAAGGCAATGGATCGCCAAACTTGGCCGCAACAACGCACAAGGCGAGTACTACCTCACCGATATCTTCCAGATGGCCGCGGAGGAACATTGCGCAGCGCAGTGCATCGAATGCGATGATGCGGTGGAAGCCGCTGGCGCCAACAATCCATGGCAGCTCAGTGAGCTGGAGGATGCTTATCGGCTGCGTGCCGTGCAGGCGCTGATGACAGAGGGCGTGCGCGTGGCAGATCCGCGGCGTGTAGACGTCCGCGGCCACGTTACGGCGGCGCGCGACGTGGAAATCGATATCGACGTGGTCCTGGAAGGCGATGTGCAACTTGGCGAAGACGTGCGCATCGGGCCCTATTCACGCCTGAAGAACGTGCAGCTTGCAGCGGGCACCATCGTGCATGCGCATTGCGATATCGAAGGCGTCATAACGCACGGACCTTGCCTGATTGGCCCATTCGCGCGCTTGCGGCCCGGCACCGAGCTTGCTGCGGGCGTGCATATCGGCAACTTCGTCGAAACCAAAAAAACGCGCATCGGCGAGGGTAGCAAAGCCAACCACCTTACCTATCTCGGCGACACCATCATTGGCAGCCACGTCAACGTCGGCGCCGGTACCATCACCTGCAACTACGACGGTGTGAACAAGTTCGTCACCACGATCGAAGACGGTGCATTCATCGGTTCCAACAGTGCGCTCGTTGCACCGGTGACGATCGGTGCGCAAGCCACCATTGGTGCCGGCTCGATCATTACGAAGAATGCGCCTGCCGGCGAACTCACCGTGGCGCGTGGCCGGCAAACGACGCTGCCGGGTTGGAAACGTCCGGGAAAACAGAAATAAGCGATATGGCGCGGTCGTGCTGCGTTACTTGAAACGCCAGCCGTCGATCTCCACCAACAACTCACGGCGACACACATCGCCGTGCAGCAGCAATACCGGCACGCCAGGCAAGCGGCGTTTGAGCATCTCGCCAATGCGCCCGGCGTCGGTGGCGTGGCGCACGTACGTCTTCAACGGCGAGTGCGTATCGAAGCCCGCCGGCATGTCCGCCGTGGCGAGCAGGGATTCCAGGTTGAGCAAGGTTTCTTCCAGTTGCGCTTCCAGATTGCCTTCATGCGCCGAGGCATGACCGACCACGGCGGCCGTGCCTGAAATGGCTAACGCATCCCGCGCAGGCATCAGCATGCCGCGTGCAAAACCCGGTGACGTACGACCGTACTGGCGTGGATAACGCCAGGCACTTATTTGGCGTGGATTTTCCACCGCCGCGCCGCCGTCTACGCAAGCAAGAAGATAAATCTGCAGGATGGGATCGCGATGATGGTGGCCAATTGCCGTGGCGGCTGGAAACCCATCCGCGAAGAAATCACCACAGCCCGCTGCGCGCCCATCACAGAACTGCTTGTAACGCTCCGTATCACCATCGCCAGCATTGATATCGGCGACGTAATTCCAAATGCGCAACACGCAGCGCTCGTCGCGTGTACGCATGAACTGGTGCAACTCGGCATACGCTTGTTGAGCAGCGCCTTCAATACCACCTGTCATTCGCTCATCCAGCTCAATCGACGCGAACAACCAGCCGCCGCCGGCCGACCAGCGCACATTATGCGGGCGACCGCAGACGACCTCGCCATCGACTTGCCACACTTCGAGCGGCGCCGGTGCGTCGAAGCACTCGAGCGGAACGCACAACCAGCGAGGGTCGTCACTCTCGGGCGCACCTGCACCGAAGCCGAACGCGGCCAGGGTTCCTGCTTCGGCCAAGGCCGAAGCGGTCATGCGATAGGTCACGCGCGGCGTGCGCGGCAGGTCCGGTTTGATCTGCAGGTTTTCGCTTGCCTGAACCATGCTTGGAAGCAGCAACCGAGGACGAAAGACCCCTATGTTACACTGGCCGGCCACCCCGCTTCCCGGGGCTGGCCATGCATCCGGAGCCCTGAAAGCAAGCATGTCCACGCAGACCGCTGCCGAACACGAACTGGCCACCCTGATCGTGCACGCGCTCAATCTAGAAGCCGTCGACCCTGCTGCGATCGATCCCCAGGCGCCGCTGTTTGGTGGCGATCTGGGATTGGATTCCATCGATGCCCTGGAAATCGCCTTGGCCGTTTCCAAGCGCTATGGCATGCAACTGCGTTCGGATCATCCGGATAACCAGCGCATCTTCAGCAGCCTGCGCGCGCTCTCCGAACATATTGAACGCGAGCGTACAGCTTGAAGCTGCGTTAAGCCGGCTGACATCTCAAACGGGCATTATCAGCACGGTCTTTTCGCCGGCGCTACATACGTGAACCTGCACCCTTCCAGTCAAGCCGGCTATCGTGAAACCACACTCATGGCGCCATGGTGTCCGGGCGACTTGGCCGAATGGCAGCTGCTGGAACGCTCCGGACAAGTGCGGTTTAAAGTGCACCGTGAAGAGCAGGTGTTGGCACGCGGTGTAATGGAAGGTGCGACATGAGCGGCCATTGGCAACATCAGCGCGAGGGCGGTAATCGGTTCTGGCTCGGCGTACTTGTCACCGCATCCCTGCGTCTTGGCCACGGCTTCATGCGCCGGTTTCTCTACCTCATCAGCTTGTATTACTTTCTGCGCCGGGGCGCCGAACGGCGTGCCTCTCGCGAATATCTGACGCGGCTGTTCGGCAGCCCTGCAAGCTTCCGGCAGGTGTTCAAACACATTCATTATTTCGCCACGACGATGCTCGATCGCATCTATCTGCTTGCGCATGGCGAACGCGATTTCGACATCGAAGTGAATGGGCTTGAGCAACTTGAGCATTACATCGCGCAAGGACGAGGCGTCTTGTTGGTCGGTTCGCATCAAGGCAGTTTTGAAGTGCTGCGCACGCTGGCGGCGCGCTGTCCCGAAGTGCCGTTGCGGGTCTTGCTGGACAAGCAAAAAACCCCCGCCATCACGGAATTGCTGGAAGCCTTGGCGCCCGAGGTTGGTGCGGCGGTCATCGATGTTTCCCAAGGCGGCGCGGCGATGACATTGGCCATGGCCGAAACCTGCCGCACGGGCGGTATGGTGGCCTTGCTGGCCGATCGTGGCCGTGCACATGAAACATTGCGGCATGTGGATTTTCTCGGTGCGCCGGCGCCGTTTCCGATTGGCCCGTGGCTATTGGCCAGTACGCTGCAAGTGCCGGTGATACTGTGCTTTGGCCTTTATCGCGGCGGCCGTCGTTACACGCTCAGCTTCGAGCTTTTCGCGGAGCACGTGGATATTCCGCGTGAGTCTCGGCACCAGGCGCTCGATGTGATCCTTCATCGCTATGCGCAGCGCTTGGAACACTATGCTCGGTTGGAGCCCTATAACTGGTTCAACTTCTACGACTTCTGGCAGCAGGATGCAATGCAGTCGGAAGCGGTCGACGCGCGTACGCTGCATCAGGTGTGAGTGCTCAATCAGGAAGTCTGGCTACACGAGTTCCGCCTACCGGATGCCGTGGCACTGATCGACGCGGTAAGGCAAACGCCGATTAAGCAATCCGGCGCGAATAAGTATCGTCAACGATCAGTGGCGCCGCTCTTGAACGGGTGTAGCTCCCCCAGACCTGTCCGTAACGAAATACCTGTCTGAAGGTATACAGGGCGATCCGCATCACATCGCGAACCGGGCTGAAGTGACTGAGACGGAATGATCCTTCATAGCGCGATGCAATCGGCACCGACACGATGCCCAGTCCCTTATCGCGTGATGCGGCGATCAGAACAGCGGCTTCGAACACGAAATTTTGCGCATCCAGTTCAACCAGATCCAGGGCGCTGCGTGGATACCATCGCTGTCCACTCTGCGTATCGGCAACTGGCTGCGCGCAGGCCCATGAAATACCCCAGTCCGCCAATGCATTCGCTCGGCGTCGCCCTTTCGGTTGCTGCTCGCGCTGCAACAGGCGCGCGCCAATGACGATGTGATCGGGAAAGCGTTTGCCGACGTCGACCAGACGTGGGATATCTTCAGCCAGATGCTGGCCATCGCCATCCATCGTCACCACCGCGTCAAAGCCTTGCCGCAGCGCTTCCCGAAAACCCGTGCGCAAGGCTTCGCCCTTGCCTTGGCGATAGCGGTGGCGCAGTAACGTTACGGGCAATGCGTACACGATCTCCGGCGTGCGATCGTCGGAACCATCGTCGATCACGATCACCGGAACGCCAAGTTTCAACGTCGATGTCACGATGGTGCCGATCGCCTTTTCTTCATTCAAGCAGGGGATCAACACACACCAGCGCAATGTGCCGTTCACGCGTTCGTCTCCATTTCTACACGCAATCCAAGATGTTCCGAAGCCGCCAATACGCAATCACCATGGCCTGTTGCCAGCATGGCCAGCAGCGGCAAGCTTTCGGCGGCTGGATTGTCATGCATCCATGCTCGGCATTCGTCAGGCATGGGTGAACGAGCTGGCGAAGTTGTCATGGCAAGACGCAATCGGATGCCCGTCGTCGTGCCAGGTGACAGCACCAACGCGCAACCGAAGACGCGCGTGCACCCGATCAACTCGCCGAGCGGGCCGGTACCGGCGGTGTCGCTGCAGACCAGCAACACAGGACGGTGGTCGGCGCAGGCAAGTACGGCTGCCTCAAGCAATCCAGCGCCAAAACTTGCGTTTCCTGCACACACGGCACTGGAAGGCGCTCGACATCCGGTCGCAATCGTCCAATAGCCTGCCGACGCGTTATGGACGGAATTGTGAAAGCGCGTGGGTGAAAGTTCGGTGGGTATGCCCGCCAATACACGGCACATGTAATCAGTCGTGGCCTGGTCGCCGTAGGCCGAGGCAAAGACGCAAGCCAGATGGTCAGCCGTGCGCCCGCTTGCCGCGACGGCTTGGGACGCAGCCTCGATAGCGACCAGCACACTTTCCGGTGCACGCCGGCGCTCATTCGGCGACAAAGCCAATGCGCTCGGGTGCGCATGAGAGACTGTCAATGTTTCACCGGCAAACTGGCGGCGAAAAGCATCAAAGCCGGGAAGTTGCGGCGACCACAAACCGATGCCTTCCACATGAACGTGCAGGCTATTCATACGCCACGATCCGCACGTGCAAAAGCCAGGCATGCATTGCTGCCACCGAAGCCGAACGAATGACTGAGCGCGACACGTAAAGGACGTGTTTCGTTGCGCCATGCAAAATGCGCAGAACACGCCGAATCAGGTTCGCGTACACCGGCGTTACCGGGCACGAAACCACCGCGTAATGCCAGCAGCGTGATGACGGCCTCCACGATGCCTGCGGCGCCCAAGGTATGGCCGGTCAAATGCTTGGTCGAGCTGACGCGTGTGCCAAGCGAGAACATGCGCGACACCAGCCCGGCTTCCATGGCATCGTTCTTCTGGCTCGCCGTGCCGTGCAAGTTGATGTAATCCACCTGCGCTACGTCAAGTCCTGTGCGATCGAATAGGTTGCGCAGGCCAAGCTCCGCACCGAGACCTGATGGGTCCGGCGTGGACATATGGTGAGCATCGCTTGATTCGCCGCAGCCCAATAACTGCAATGGCGCTGCGGTTTGCGACTCGATCCGTTCGAGCAAGGCAAAGCCAGCCGCTTCGCCGATCGAGATTCCGCGCCTCGCGGCATCGAAGGGGCGGCAAGGTTCGGAAGAGACAAGTTCCAGTGCGTTGAATCCGAACAAGGTGCTGTCGCAGAGCGAATCGACACCGCCCACGATCGCCGCATCGACCAGTCCCAGGCGAATCAGTCGTTCCGCACTGGCAAACACTTTTGCGCTGGAAGAGCACGCCGTGGAAATCGTCAGGCATGGGCCTTTGATATCCAGCGCAGCGGCGACAAAGGCAGTAAGCGAATGAGGGGTGTGAATGCTTGTGCGATGAAGGTCTGCCGGTAAGCGTTCGTCTTCGAGGCGCCGATAGCCTTCTTCGGTAGCGCCTATGCTGGCGGTCGATGTGCCCAGCAGGAGTGCCACGCGTGTTGCGCCGTAGCGTTCCCGCGCAGCATGCGCTTTGATCAGAAAATCGTCTTGATTCAGACCCAGCCAGGCGAGGCGGTTATTGCGGCAATCCCACTTGGCATAGGCGGTTGGCAGCGTGACGTCTTCCACGCCATCGACGCTCCCGATCCAGCAAGGCAGTGGCGCGCTGCTGAAGTCATTTATGCGCAAGCCGCTGCGTTGCGTATCAAGGGCATCAAGATGTGCATCCAGGCCACGGCCGAGCGCGGAGGTGGCGGTATAGGCCGAGACGGCAAGCGGAAGGGTTGTCACGCGCATGGCGTGAGCCTAGCCACGGGGGCTGGGGCTTGCCTAGATGCTTCTTTACGTCACGGCAGCTGGCATTCATTGATCCAGCTCAGTTCCCTGCGAACGGGCTCTTGCTAAGCTTGCGACCCTGACCAGCACAGCCGGATGGGCGGATGAAAAGCGAGCAAGTCGAACGCGTCGAGCACTTTTTGCGTGAGTTGCAGGACCGTATCTGCAAAGCCGTTGAACAGGTCGACGGCAACGCCCGCTTTATCGAGGACGCATGGACCCGCCCGGGCGGTGGCGGCGGCCGTACCCGCGTGTTGCGCGAGGGCGCCTTGTTCGAGCAGGCCGGAGTGAATTTTTCGCTGGTCCATGGAGACAAGCTGCCGCCCAGCGCGACGGTGCATCGCCCTGAGCTGTCGGGTGGCGGTTTTATTGCCACCGGCGTGTCGCTGGTGTTGCATCCGCGCAACCCCTATGTGCCGACCACGCATGCCAACGTGCGTTATTTCGAAGCGCAAAAGGAAGGCATGGAGCCGGTGTGGTGGTTCGGCGGCGGTTTCGATCTCACGCCGTTCTACCCGTTCGATGAAGATGTGCGGCATTGGCACACCGTCGCACGTGATGTGTGTGCGCCGTTCGGCGCGGATGTCTATCCGCGTTACAAGAAATGGTGTGATGACTATTTCTATCTGAAACACCGCGCCGAAACGCGCGGCGTCGGTGGCTTGTTCTACGATGATCTCAATGACGGCGGTTTCGAGCGCAGCTTTGCCTTCATGCAGAGTGTAGGGCAGGGTTTCCTGGACGCTTATTTGCCGATCGTCGAGCGACGCAAGAACACGCCTTATGGCGAACGCGAGCGTGAGTTCCAACTGTACCGGCGTGGGCGCTACGTGGAGTTCAATCTCGTCTACGATCGCGGCACATTGTTCGGGCTGCAGTCCGGCGGTCGGACCGAATCGATCTTGATGAGCTTGCCGCCACGCGTGCGCTTTGAGTACGCCTACCAGCCGGAAGAAGGTTCGGCCGAAGCGCGGCTTGCGGAATACCTCAAGCCGCGCGAGTGGTTATAAGGCTTAGTTCAACGGTTGCGCACCGCTGAAGCGCATGGCAGTGGCGCCTTTTACCGGCCCGATTTGCGCGCTGTCGCTGACTTGCAGCACTACCTCGCGATGGAAATCCAGCGTGCCGCGTACGATGGCATGCGGACCGATGACGACGTGCGGCGGGCGATTGAAGCTGTTCCAGCCGTGCTGCTCGTTGACGGTGATGCCACCGTCCACTTGTGAATCCGCACCAATCAGGACGTTTCCGCTGGTCGTTTCAATATTGCCGCCAACGTGCGCATGTTTAAGCTCGATCGCGCCATTGACGTTGGCGACGTCCCCGGTCACTTCCGAGCTCGGCTCCAGGGAGATGGCGCCGTTGGTGCTTTGCAGTTTTCCGCGTACTTGAGCGCCTTGGCCAAGGGCAATCGCGCCATTGACGGTGTGCAGCTCACTGGCTTGCGCACCATCGCCCAGCTCGACTGCGCCGTTGACGGTGCTGCCTTCCTGGATCGAAGCACGGTCGCCAACGCGTACCGACCCGTTCACCGTGCTGAGATTTCCGGCGTGTCCGCCGGCGTCAACGGAAACGGTGCCATTGACCTTGCTGATGTCCTGGGCTGTCACAGTCAAAGGCAGGGCCAAGGCCAGAGCCAGCGTGATAAAGCGCATGATCAAAACTCCTCAAGATGGGACGAGGCTAGGATGCGCGTCT
>NZ_DATEJY010000025.1:0-7974 GCF_035277725.1 Dyella sp.
GATCAAACAAGGGGAGTTCTACCCGGTCGCGGCCCTCGCGGTGCTGTCGGCCATCGATGCCGACCCCGCCGCGCCATTGCATGTGAAGATGCCGGTGCAGGAAGTGGGGCACGAGTTGATGCCACGTGAGCCTGAGTACACCGAATTTCGCGATGAGTTTCCGCTGCAACAGGTAAACCGGTTCCGGGACAATCTATGTAAATTGCGCGCCCTGGCCATATCCTACGGCTTCAATGACCAGTTCGCGCACATTCCACCTTCCACGGCGGCGTTTTCCAAAGCGCTCAGCGATGCGCATGTTCCGCATCTGCTCGACGCGTATAACGGCGATCACCGCCAGGAGGTGCAAGAACGTTTGGCTACGAAGGTGTTTCTGTTTTTTTCGGACAATCTGAAAGATTGACTCGCTGACATCAAGACTTGCTTGAGAACCATCTTTCGTGGAGCACTTCTGTCTCCTCATCTGAAGGAAATATCGATTCGATGCGAAGCTCCTGCGCAGCAATGCTCTGCGGCGCACCCACTGTAGTAATCATGGAAAAATAACGGAGCACCTTGCCGTTCTTTTTAAACTCCATGGGAATCATGGGCAGGTTCGGAGCTGGTCCAACCGATCCATGGAGTCGCCACGAGGCATCCACGCCGGGATACGTGAACAATTCATCAAGCAGCGCGTGTGTTTGTTCGTCCAGAACACGCCCGATCGTCTCACGGTAAACGCGCTGAACCAGGCTTCTTGCCAGGGTATCCCAATCCTGCACGAAGGGCCGCATACCTTCGGGGTCGAACATCAGATGCAACATATTGCGTGGCCCTTTACGCGCGGCCATGTCGATAAACGATCCAAAAAATCGCGGGGATGATTCGTTGGCAGCCAGCACGTTCCAATAGCGATCCATCACCATGGCGGGATACGGATTGTGCTGGTGAAGCATGCGATCGAGCGCACGCGTAATGCCCTGCATTTCCACCGCGTTCCAAGGTGCTTCCGAGTAGACCGGCGCGTAGCCGGCTGCAAGAAAGACAGCGTTTCGCTCACGCAAGGGAACATCCAGTGATTGGACGATGCTGCTCAATGCCTGGCGGCTCGGCACGCTGCGGCCGCTTTCGATAAAGCTGAGGTGCCGTTGCGACATGCCGGCATCGAGGGCCAATCCCAATTGACTGGCGCCACGGACCTCTCTCCAGTGGCGCAGGATGGCCCCCAGATCATGGGAGGGGTGCGTCCGATCGGTACGGGTGGTACCCATGTAATTCTCCCGCGCATTTTTTTGAGGATATTACCCATAGTAATCATCGTTCCGAACTCAACGTTTGCCGCAACACATATTTTCGACCGGGAAAGCTAGATCTCAATCTTGTGGCAAAGCAAAACAACGTCATCCCAGCGAAAGCTGGGATCCAGCGACGTGCAGAGCGTGAAAGGCACTGGATCCCAGCTTTCGCTGGGATGACGAATCGGTAGCGTTGAATGTCTTATATAAATTCCGGCTTCGCGCCACGTGTTGTGTTTTTAAAACTTCAATCTTCCGGGACACTGGCGAACAAAGGCGGGAATGACGGATCACCTCTGAACGAGCCGATCAATCAATCAACTAGCCACCGCATGCCAACGATACGGCTGAAAATCTTGTTCCAGCTTCGGCTTGGCCACATTGCCGGTGTAGTTGGTAATCGTTGACGCAGCAACAATGCCGATCACTTCCAACAAATGATCCCTACCGAAGCCGGCCTCCAAGAACACCGACATATCGTGATCGTCAAGATGCCCGCGCTTTTCGATCAAGGTACGTGCCAATAGCGATAGCGCTGCGGACTTCGAATCCTTGGGAACGCGACGCTTACGAATAGCCTCAACATCCAAACGATCAACGCCCTCTTTTTCGGCAAGGAAGGAATGGAATGCCACCGCCCACGTGCAGGCATTGGTGACGGCATTGGTGAGCAAAACGACTTGAATCTGCTTTTCCGAGAAACTTCCGCCATGAACATGGCCAAACAACCCGACCAAGCTACCGATCAGGACAGGAGACGTCGCCATGGCACCAGCAATATTGGGAATCACGCCAAACGCACTTTGCAGCGAGGCGAGCGAGCTTTTGGATGATTCGGGGGCGGATTCGATGGTATGAACGGGGAACGCTGACATGAGTTGTCCTCTTTGTGGGATGCGTCGGAGCCGACGCTGCAGAGGCACTCTATTGACGCGATGTCAGCGAGCCAATTACCTGCAAGGTAATCGACTCGCCTATGCCGGTAAACAAACCGATCGCGCGAGTGGACTGAGCCCAAGCGGGATCGCCACGGCGGATCACCTAAAGCGCGACAGCCTGGCAGGCGGCTCGCTGGCGCTTGAACTTTCCTTCACTGCGAAGTGACTCGCGCTCCAACTATTGCCAGCCAATATCCACGGACGCGGCATACGTTTGTGTCGCAGTTCATTCCTATTGTGGAGAAAGATCATGGCAAACACTGGTAATCAACGCGGTCAGGGTGGCGGACGCGGCTTTGCGGGCATGGATGAATCCAAACAACGCGAAATCGCCAGCGAAGGCGGACGCGCCGCGCACGAAAGCGGGCATGCTCACGAATTCACCTCACAGGAAGCCCGCGAAGCCGGGCGCAAAGGTGGCGAGTTCGTGAGCCAGGATCGCGAGCACATGTCGGAGATAGGCCAAAAAGGCGGTGAATCGGTCAGCGAAGATCGCGTCCACATGGCGGATATCGACAAGAAAGGTGGCGAACAGGGCCATGGCGGATCGCACGCAAGTTCGCGCGGTGGGTCGTCCGAACAACATGCCGAAGCCGGCCGCCAGAGTCATAAAGACACTTAAAGGATGCTCGCCGTAGCAGCGGAGCTCCTTCCTCTTAGAAGACCCCGTAGGGGTTAAAAACAACAACGAGGGTGCCTATATGGCAGGCACCCTCCCTTCGATTTTGCATGGTGTTTTTATGCGGCAACTTGCGCTCTTCATCTCCGGGAGAACACGCCACGGAATCAATGCACGACGACAACCTGTTCGAGCGGGACGCGCCAGCGTGGTTCGATGCGTGCATTCGGCATACGTCTCCCCAGCGCAATGACCAGGGGAACGGCGCTACCACGCGGTAACTTCAGCAATCGCGCCACTTGCCGGGCGCTGAAGCCCTCCATCGGACAGCTATCGAGTCCGCTGGCCGCCGCGGCCAGCAAAAGCGTTTGCGCTGCATAGAGACTGTTGCGCGCCACCCAGTGTCTGGTTCGCGACGGACCGACCGGCAGCAGATCCAACATGGGATAGAGCCAGGAGATCAAGACCATCAGCGGCTCCCACAACCAAAGGCGGCTGATACGGTCGAAGCGTCGGCAGAGATTGAGTTCTTGACGATGGTACGCCTTGGACTTGTCGTCCAGCGTATCGGTTTGCTCAACGTGCGCTTCCCAGCCGTTGAGCGTGCGCAAACCATAGGCGCTGTTAGCGCTTACGACAATCAGCGTGGAAGCACTTTTTGCGGCACGCTGGTTGCGACACGTGGCGGCGATCGCTTCATGCACCCGTGCATCCTTGATCCAATGAAAGCAATAGGGCTGGAGATTTTTGCTGGACGGCGCAAGTTGCGCCTCGGCAAGCACGGCAAGGACAACCTCGTCGCTGATCGGCATGCCGTCGAAATGGCGCACAGCCCGGCGACTTGCATTGATGACGCGAAAGGTTTCCCACGTGACCGATCCAAGATCGGCAAGATTCAGTTGGCTGTTTTCGAGAGGCTTGTTCATGCGGAAAATAATGTAAGCTAAAACTTGTTTTGCCAACTTATATTCCCGTTTATGCCAAAACCCAGGCACATCCCGCGAAAGGAGCCACGCCAGGCACGAGCTACTGCCACGGTGGACGCCATTCTGGAAGCAGCTACTTACATTCTCGTCAAGGACGGCTGGGAGGGTTTCACGACCAACAGGATCGCCGAGCGTGCCGGCGTGAACATCGCGTCGCTTTATCAATACTTTCCCAACAAGGAATCGATCGTTGTCGAGCTGCAGCGCCGGCACGTTGACCAGGCTCATCGCGACATCCCCGGTGCTGTGGCGACGTTGCGTGCCAATCGCAACCTGCATGACGTGCTCAGTGCATTGATGCACGCCAGCGTGGCGGAGCATCGAACCGCACCCGCACTACACCGCATCTTCGCCGAAGAGCTGCCGCGTTCCGCGCGCCATATTGATCCCACACGCGAGACAAGGGTTCGCGAACAGCTGAAGGAACTCGTTCGCCCCTTCGCACGCAATGTGCCCGACCTGGATTTGGCCATCTTCATCCTGCGCGCCGCCGGTCATGCCATCGTTCACGAAGCCGCTAATGAGCGGCCGGAATGGCTCGCGCGTCCCGATTTGGTCGAAGAAATCGTGCTGCTATTGGAACGCTATCTACGGCGGCCGGCGCCGCGTCGACGGCGGAAGGATCACAGATAGCGTTCGTAGCAAGGTGGCAACATCGTCAGGTTCGCGTTTGTGATTCGCTTACGGCTTGCAAGCAAGACTTCACCCATCACCTTTCTTACCGTTGCCGGAGGCTCTTATGTCGGATGACTGGAAGTTACCTTGGGAGGGCGGATGCCTATGCGGCCATATCCGCGTACGGGTCAGCCGCCCTCCTCTACTGACCATGGCCTGCCATTGCGCCTGGTGTCAGAAGCGAAGTGCAAGCGCGTTTTCATCGATCGTGACTTTGCCAAGCGACGGTTTGGACATCACCAGCGGCGAGCCGGAAACCGGATGGAGTTCCAGCGAGCATTCGCACTACTTCTGCCCGCGCTGCAAGAACTGGTTGTTTTTGCGGGTGGCCGGCGCGGACGTGGTCAACCTCAGGGCAACGATGCTCGATGACCATCGCTGGTTTGTCCCTTATGTCGAAATTTTCGCCGGCAGCAAAGCTCCCTGGGTCTCGATCACCACTCCATACAGCTTTGCCACGATGCCGGAGGATGAGGACTTTGAGGTTCTGATGACGTCCTTTGCCAGCACCGGCCCGCGACCGGCCACAGTGGCGACGGCAAAGTGATCCTGCCGAAAAAGGACGTGACATTCGCTTCGTAATCAACGCAGGGAATTTTCAAACTCTCGACACCAAGCTGTGAGCATGGATTTTGCCGACTGCTTCTCCGTGCCGCTTGAAGATCAGTTCTTGGAAGCGGAGCACTTTCCATGGCGTGGAATGCCGCCAAAACAAAAAAGGCCTACCTCAAAGTAGGCCTTTTTCCTGAATTTGGCGCCCGAAGTTTCACGCATATTAGAGACGTAAACCACTGACTTTAAAATAGATACCACCCGAGAGATTGAAGATATACCCCAACATGTACCCCCATAAGATGGCATAAGCTGAAGCGCTTTGAATGCACCGAACTCAAAACCTGTTTACCTCCCAAAATTTCCGGGTCGTCCGGAAAAAGGTAATCAAGGTAACCAAGCGCACGAAATAGTCAATTTATCCAATAAAAACAAACGGATATGAACATTCAACAAAGGTAACCTTAAGGTAATCATGAGGTAACTAGTTACCTTCTCAAAAGGTAATCTCCGCAGGACTGCTTGCGTCCGAAAATCAATGACTTAGCAGGCGATTACCTTTGTGGTTACCGAAAATTACTTCTTAGAGGTAATCTTTCTTTCCTTTAAATTCAATATGTTATTTCCAGTTTCAGGGTGTGGTTACCTGAATTACCTTTTTCCGATGCCCCCCCTACCATTTTGGGGCGGTGGCGGCCGCGGGAGTGCTTCGAAACCATCCAAGCACGCGTCGCTTTGCGTCTGCTCGCCGCTTTGTCGCGGGACCTAGCCCTTCCCGTTCGCCGGCCACTGCCGGCTGTGGATATCTGCGTCGAAATCGACCTCGGAAGGCATCGCGGGCGTGGCGGGGCAAGCGCGCAGTCGGACATCTTGCGGTGTAACTCGCTGCGCGCGATTTGCAGCACGCACAGCGTGGAAGGCGTCAGGTTGCGCAAGAGCCCGAACAAGTTAAAGGGGGCAAACGTGTGACAAGACGAATTCCCTACCAGGAAATTTTCCTATTACGGCCATTCGACTTCCTTTGCTAGCTTGAAAATGCTTATGGAATCGCAGCGATTGTGCACGGAAGGGGAAGACGGTCGATGTTTGGAGCATGGTCGTCTCGAACGGAGACGCTAAAAAAGGAAAGCGGAGGGAGCCCCAGCTCGGTTCCTGCTATCGCAATACCATCGTGTTGGGTAGCGATAGCGACCTCATCGCGGTCATGCATTCCTCCAGTCCTGAGGGGTTTTGCAGTACCCCTACGACAAGAACTGCCATTGCGCCGCCCATGCGCGCTAGGTACAGGTCGTCTGAAAGTTATTTTTACGTACGTGATGTACCAGGCAGTGAACTCTGCCCCGGATTAAATCCTTGCTGTGTTCGTCTTGCTACTGCTCAAGGGCGAGTCGCGTACATTTTTTTACACCGCTGTTTTTTATTTTTTTGAAAGGACTGCTTCATGTTGCGCTATCTAGGGGCGTTGTTCTTTGTAATTGCATTCGTGTGTGCAACACCTTCAGTCAAAGCAGCCGCTTATCAGATAAATACCTGTCCTGGTTACGGTACTCATTTTGGTTGGAACCCAGACCTAAAGACTGTCGGGGCGTCAGTGGGTGCCGGTTGTACAAACTCCTACCTCTACGTGCCTGACGGCGGCGGCGGTTCTAGTTCTGGCGGAGGTGGGGGGCCGGGCGGCGGTGGCGGTACGCAGACATCAGTCAGTACAACCATCACTGCCGACAAGAAGAACAGCAAAGCGCCTCCTTGTTTGCGAGTCGGTGATCCGATTGATCCCGGTACGGGTGCAAAGGTGGACATTGAGACCGATTTCGCCTTGCCAGGTGAGATGGGGCTGAAGTTCGAGCGGTATTACGCCTCGAGAGGTATCCGAGCCGGGTTACCTAACGGCCCTGGCGGGTGGACCGATAATCTTGATTACGAGCTCCACACTCAATGCATGGGCGGCCTCAGTTGTACGACGGCCTTCTTCATGCGCCCGGACGGTTCAGAGATTAAATTCACGCAACCCGTTGCTGCGGCATCGGGGGCGCCTCTCACCGGCCCCTTCACCGAAGAGGGCGGTGGCGGCCTGGCGACCTTGACGTATACGCCCAACGGGTCGGGGCCAGGCACTTATACCGTGGTTGATGAGGACGCCATGGTCTACACCTGGACCCAGGATTTAACCACAGGCCCCTCTCCGCGTAACAAAGGCATTCTTACCGGTATCCACGATGCTTCGGGAATCGGGTGGACCATTACCTACCCGAACAGCACGACTACCGTGGTCACGCATACGTCCGGACAACAGATGGTCTTAACCATAACCATTCCGTCTAATACCGGAGGACAAGGTATTTCGGCGCTAACGGTGACCGATCCCGCTGGCAACAACTACACATATCAAGCTGCATCCGATGACTTGGGAACGTGGAACTTGATTCCAGCGGAAATCGCGTCGGCAAGCTTCCCCGGCTCAAATCCAGTGACCGTTCAATACCAGTACAAACCGTTCGATCCTAATACTCCGCAGTTAAGAGGTTTGACAGAAGTTGATTACAACGGTGTCGCGCATGATCTAACCACTTACGACACCAACGGCAATGCGCTATCGACCAGCCTGGCCGATGGAACGCAAAAGACATCGCTGGTGTATGGCAGCAACGCAACGGGCGCGGTGGTTACTATCACCAACCCGTTGGGCCACGTATCGGTGTACCAATACAACGCCAGCGCGTTGCCGATTTCGGTGACTGGCCAAGCATCTTCACATTGCGCCGCCACCCTCAGCCAAATGAGCTACGACGGCAATGGCAATATGCAGTCGGAGGTCGACAACAATGGCAACACGACGACGTATCTATACGCCGCCACCGGCCAGCTTCAGCAGACGGTAGAAGCATCAGGTACGAGCATTGCTCGCACGACCACGTATCAATGGGATAGCA
>NZ_DATEJY010000026.1:0-9430 GCF_035277725.1 Dyella sp.
AGGCGCTGGCTGACGAGTTAGGCATTCCCCGTACTCGCATTTCCGAAATCATCAATCACAAAACAGAAAAATTCAGCGCCGACAAGCTGATTGGGCTGCTGCATCGCGCTGGCAAGCGAGTGGAAGTGCGCGTGCGATAACATTGAACCTACGACAAGGGCGACTATGCACACATCCGCATGCAAGCCGCGGCATTTCACCAAGACCGCCTTGGGGAGCGGTCGCACCATGCGGACAGGCCCGTGCACGGCGCCACCTCCGCCGGTCGGACACGCCGGCGTACTCCTCCCCTAGACGTGCACGGGCTATTTCCTTAGCCACTGCACGTTCAAGCCGGCGAGCACATCCGCTTTCACGCGGGCTTTACGCGACGCTTGCCCCTTTGCACGAGCCTTGTGCGAAATTCCGCACCGAAGTGCAGTAATTGGCACAAGACGTCTCGTTGATTATTACGGCAGGATGAAAGCCGACCACGTTTCATATTACTTGTATTATCAAAGCGACAATTCGGCCGTTACCAGCGTTTTTTTGGGGGAGTGGCATGCAGCACGGGGTAGATCAACGCAGGCGTTTTCTCAAGGGTGCGGCAACTGCTCTTGCCGCAGCCGTCGCCGCACCGCGCGCAGGCGCATTCGATCTGGCCGAGCCGGCCGGAAAATCAAAGTCACCCAAGCAGGCCATTCCCGATCAAGCGGTACGTTGCGTGCAGTCATTTGCACTGAATCAAGTGCATTTGCTGGATAGCGATTTCACGCGTGCCGCCGCCATCAACCGGCATTACTTGCTAAGCCTGCCCACCGATCGGCTGATGCATACCTTTCGCCTGCAAGCCGGCATTGCCTCGCACGCTACACCGCTAGGCGGCTGGGAAAAGCCCGATTGCGAATTGCGCGGCCATTTTGCCGGCGGCCATTATCTTTCGGCCTGCGCGCTGGCCTATGCCAGCAACGGCGACGAGGCACTCAAGGCGCGCGGCGATGAACTGGTAAAGGCGCTTGCCGCCTGCCAGCGCCCGAACGGTTATCTCAGCGCTTTTCCCGAAAGCTTCTTCGATCGGTTGAGCCGCGGCCAGAAAGTTTGGGCGCCGTTCTACACCACCCACAAGATCCAGGCCGGCCTGCTCGACATGTATCGCCTTGCCGGCAATCAGCAAGCGTTGCAAGTCGCCATCGGCATGGGCGACTGGCTCGTGCATTGGGTCAATGGTTTTTCCGATGAAGAAATGGCACACATTCTCAAGACCGAATACGGCGGCACCAACGATTCGATGTATGAGCTGTACGCCATTACCGGCAATGAACGCTATCGTGATGCGGCGCATCGCTTCGACCAGGCGTCGCTGTTCGATCCACTGGCCGCCTATAGCGATCAATTGAAGGGGCTGCACGCCAACACGCAGGTTCCCAAGATCATCGGCGCGGCGCGGCGCTATGAACTGACTGGCGAACCGCGCTACCGGCGGGTGGCCGAGTTCTTCTGGGAAACCGTCACGGAAAACCGCACTTACGTTACCGGCGGCACCAGCAATGGCGAGTTCTGGCAGACCGGTCCCGGCGACCTGAAAGGTCAGCTCGGCTTGTACACGGCCGAATCCTGCGTGGCTTACAACATGTTGAAGCTCACACGTCATGTCTACAGCTGGAACGGCGATCCGCGCGCCTTCGACTACTACGAACGCACGCTCTACAACGCCCGCCTCGGCACGCAGGATGCGGACGGGATGAAGCTCTACTTCTACCCGCTGCGTGCAGGCGCCAACAAGTTCTACAACTCGCCCACCGATTCGTTCTGGTGTTGCACCGGTACCGGTGCGGAAGAGTTTGCGCGCTTCAACGACAACATCTATTTCCACGATGGGGACGATCTCTACGTCAACCTGTTCGTGCCTTCCGAACTGAACTGGGCGGAGCAAGGTATCAGCTTGCGCCAAGAGACGCGCTTCCCGCGCGAACAACGCACCACCCTGCAACTCAAGCTGGCGCAACCGAAACAGTTTGCGCTGCATCTGCGCATTCCGTCCTGGATCGGCCCCAACGCGAAAGTGCGGGTGAATGGCCAGGCCTTGGATGCGTTTGCTTCGCCCGGCAGTTACCTGAGCGTGCGGCGCGAATGGCACGATGGCGATCGCGTGGAACTCGATCTGCCGATGCAGCTGCACACCATGCCGCTGCCTGGCGACGACAACCAGATCGCCATGCTGTACGGCCCGCTGGTGCTAGCGGCGCGGCTCGGCAGCGAGGGCCTCACGCATGCCGTGCAGTACGGTGGTTATGGCACCGGTCCTGATCCGGAGCCACCCGCGCAGCCTGCACCGCGCATCACCGCCGCCACGCCGAACACCACCGATTGGATGCGCGTCGTCTCCGCGGACGAACTGCGCTTTGAAGCCACTACCAGCCAAGACAAGCAAGCCGTTGCGCCGTTGAACGAGATCTACGGCGAACGCTATGCGGTCTATTGGCAGAACGACAGCGACACGTCTTCCGGCAACGGATGAACGTAGTGCGCGCACCGTGACTGCGGTGCGCGCCGATCAGGAACGATCCGCGGCAGTGAGCGCTCACCGCTGCGTTCGTCAAGGGGGACGGCAAGGTGCTTGCGCCGAGCCATAAGGATACATCGGAATAGCCATTGCGCATGCCGCCCTCGTGACGGCAGCGGACAGGCATGGAGCCTTTCAACGTTGTCTTCGGTCTGCGCCGCTTGCCGGTGCACGGTCAGTGCTGCGCCTTTTTCATACGTCACGTCCATTCCAGTGAGAGAACAACATGGTCAGTGCATCTTGTGTTTCGGTCAGCCCTTCATCCCATCGCCGTTCCTCGCTGATGGCGCAGGCCATTCGCGTTGCGCTGACATTCGGCTTGCTTGCAAGCGGCACGCTGTATGCGCAAGACAACGGCTCGACGTCGCCAACGCAAAACAGTGACACCTCCAATGCCAAGGCCAAGACACTCCAGGCCGTCACGGTGACCGGCTCGTTGATCCGGCGCGTCGACGTGGAAACGGCCAATCCCGTCACCACCATCGATAGCGGCCAGATTGTCGCCAGCGGCAAGCCGACCCTGGGCGACCTGATGCAGAACCTGCCGTCCGTGGCGGGCAACGCGACCAATCCCAGCATCAACAGCGGCGGCGGCACCGGTGCATCGACCGTTTCGCTGCGCGGTCTGGGTGATAACCGCACCTTGGTGCTGGTGAACGGACATCGTGTGGCCTACAACGACGTCAACAGCATTCCGGCCAACATGATCGAGCGCGTCGAAGTACTTACCGATGGCGCGTCATCGATATACGGCTCGGATGCAATCGGCGGCGTGGTGAATTTCATCCTGAAAGACCACTACCAAGGCGTGCAGCTGAGTGCCGATTACGGCGAAAGCTCGCACAGCGATGGCAATCGCCGCAGCTTCAATCTGCTGGCGGGGCTATCCGGCGAGCGTGGAAAGTTCATCGTATCGCTCACTCACCAGACGCAGAATCCGATTGCATCCGGTGCACGCGACTACTCGGCGTACACACTGGCGTTTCGCAATGGCCAAGTGGTGAAAGTGGGTTCCTCGGCAACGCCAGGCGGCTTGATCCAGGATGCCAGCGGCACCTATGTCACGCTCAATAACGGCACCACAGGCGCCCCCACTCTGGCGGATTATCACCCGTACAACTCGACCACCGACTCCTACAACTACGCGCCGTACAACCTGCTGCTTACGCCGCAGGACCGCAGCAACATCTCGCTGTTCGGCTCCTACAAAATCACGCCGAACGTCGAAGCCTACTTCAACATGTTCTATACGAGGACGTCGGCGTCGTCGGTCATCGCACCGGTACCGATCTTCGCGAACTCGGATGATTTCCTGGTTCCATCCACCAATTACTACAACCCGTTCGGGCTCAACTTCGGCACCGATCGCACCACCGGCAACGGCTACAACGATTTCAATATCCGCCTGACCTCGCTGGGCAATCGCACCTACGTCAACAAGACCTACGATTTCCAAATGACGCCTGGCATACGCGGCAATTTCGGCGATAGCAGCTGGCAATGGAACGTGGACATCAATTACGGCAAGGTGAGGCAGAAAACGCTCAACAACGGCTTCCTCGACTATACGGCCTTCGAGCAGGCGATCGGTCCGTCGTTCCTGTCCGGCAGTGGCGCGGTCACCTGCGGTACGCCATCGGCGCCGATTGCCAATTGCACGCCGATCAACATCTTCAATCCCAACGACCCCGCCTCGATCGCGGCTTTGAAGAAACTGGTAGTGAATCCCGATTCGTTCTACCGCTATACGCTCGAGCAATTTGAAATGGGCGCCAACGGTGAGCTGTTCGACTTGCCCGCCGGCGCCGTGAATCTTGCCGCCGGTCTTTCGTATCGCCGCGAATCGCAATCAGATGGCACGGATACGCCCAATGCCATCGCGATCAACGATGGTCCCTATGCCGGCCTTTGCGGCGTGGTGGAGTTCTGCGCCACCCAGCTCAGCGGCAGCTACAACGTGAAAGAGGCATATGGCGAATTGTTCGTGCCGGTGCTGGCCGATCTGCCGTTCGCGCATGCCTTGAACATCGACATCGGCTCGCGCTTCTCTCGCTATAGCCTTTCCGGCACCACCACCAACAGCAAGATTGCCCTGGAATGGAAGCCGATTGCCGATTTGTTGGTGCGCGGCACGGCATCGCAGGTGTTCCGCGCGCCAAACATCAACGAACTGTTCGGCGGCACATCCGGCGGCGCCCTCGCCGCCACCGACATCTGCAACGGCTACACCGGCGGGCATCCGCAGGCCTGCGCCAATGTGCCGACCGACGGCAGCTTTCAGCAGAGCAACCCGCAGCTTGGCGTCAGAGGCTCCGGTTCGGCCGCGGCGGGCTATGACCTGAAACCGGAGTTCGGCCATTCATTCGATTACGGCGTGGTCTACGACCCGCATTGGCTGCCGGGCCTGTCGCTCAGCGCCGATGCGTGGCGCATTCAATTGCGCGACACCATCGTCGATGGCCTGGACCCCACCACTATCCTCAACGAGTGCTACTTCAGCGACCGGCTTTGCAGCCTGATCCATCGCGCCGGCAACGGCCAGATCAGCTATATCAGCCTGCCTACCGTCAATCTCGGCGAAACCTCGGCCAGCGGCATCGATTCGACCATTCAATACAGCTTCAACGCCGGCGACTACGGCAAGGTCAACGTCAGCCTGGCCAGCACCTACATGCAGCGTTACGACGTGGACACCGCACCCGGCGACAGCGCCGTACCGGTGACGCATTGCGCCGGCTCCTACTGCTCGGTGTACGGCGAATTTCCGCGCTGGCGCGGCCTGGCCACGCTCAACTGGAGCAAAGGCCCATGGAGCGCAAGCTGGACCATGCGCTACGTCGGGCGCACCCGCGTCGGCAGCGCCGATCTCTCGCAAGGCTACTCCGCCGACGAAAGCATTCCCGGCGTCGTGCATCCCATCGGCGCCTACGTGTTCCACAACATTTCCGGCAGCTATGCGCTGGCGAAATACCACACCACCCTGTCCGCCGGCATCGACAACCTTTCCGACAAACAGCCGCCGATGTTTTATCAATGGGGCAGCAATGGGAATACGGACGCGTATACGTATGACTTGATTGGGCGGTATTACTGGATGCGGGCGACGGTGTCGTTTTAAGGGGACCATTGACCGGCGATCGTGCGACGTACGATCGCTGACATGGGTGTTTCATAAGCTATGCGTGTAGTCGATGTGAAATATTAAAAACCATCGCTAAGCAACTGCTTTTGGGTCACCCATGCCCCGAGCACTCCATCACTGCGTGCATTTTTCCCCTGCTAAATTCGGCCAATCCGGTAGGTGGTCTACCGGCTCTCGAAGGGGAAAACCCAAATGTCACGCACCCAAGAAATTCGTAACGCTTTACTCGGCGGTCTTATTGCTATCGGCTTGACGTCTACTGCCTTTGTGCAAACTTCCGCACCCGGTACCGCCAAGGTTTATCGCAGCGGCCCGACAACGGCTACGGCGATATCACATCTCAATGGCGCGACAACTGACACGATTTGCAATACGTACAACTGTGGAGGCGGTCGACGCAGCTAACACCATCGAGCCCACCGTGGGTGCTGCGATAACTTCAACGCACCCACAATTGAGTTTGATGCGACTGGCATCGCTCAACGGTCCTTAAGTATTGCGCATCATAAAGCAGCACGGAAACGCTAGCGCATGTTGCGCCGCGCCTGGAATGCACAATGCCGTCGAACAATTCTGCTTGCGTGGTAAGGGACGGCCCTTGATTTAGATTCATGCCAAGCTTTACCGCAATGTTGCCGGATAGGGCAATGCGACGCGCCAGCCTGCCTACGTCCGTGTCGTCGGTGACGCCCACTACGCGAAGAGCAGCCCAGCGGCGACCATGCAGCCTGCCTCCGCGCAACACCAATGTGACCTGCGAGCAGGTGAGTTGAGTGCATACCTGAACAATCGCCTCGCATGCCGCGCGATAGATTGCTTGATGCACTGCGGGGGCTAACTGCGATAAACCGCGGCCGCCCATTTCGAAGTTGTAAGCAATGCCTGCCTCGTCCAGCACGCGCCCAATGGTTTCCTTGAGTGCCGCCGGCAATCCGCGCTCACGCCAGGCGACCGGATGAAACGACTCAGCAAGACCGTAAATGCGGGCTTTCGTCTGCGCCGCGTCCCTGGCAAGGGTCGCACGTTCGTCGGCCGTCAAGAACCGTTGCACATTTCGCAAAATTCGCCCATGCGCAAGCGATACCGCCCCGCCAACGAGGTCCAATTGCGCCGATGCCTGCCGCATACGAAGTTCACCCTGGTGTAGCACTTGTTGGGCGACGCTGAGTGCTTTGCCTACCGATAGGCGTTCCTGCTGTTGTGCGTGAAGTTGGGACGTAATGCGTGCCCCCATAGCGAACAAGAAAGTGACGGCGAACGCGACGAAGAATTGCGCCTGTATCACCATCGGATCAGGAACCGAAAGCGTAAGGACGCAGACGCAAGCCACGGCGAGAGGACCTGACGCTGCGGCTCCACGCCAGCCATATTTGAGCGTAAGCCAAGCCACTGGAATAAACAGCGACATTTGCATGACGACCGCACTATTTGCATCCGCCTTGGCACTGATGAAGGCAACTACTATCAGTGCCGGCAAACCGCAAAGAACGGTATCAGACGTGAGTGGGCTATTCGTTGCCTCTACCAACATTTCCCGTATCGAGCGGCCATTGCGCGCAACCCGAAGAAATAGCGGCCAAGTCGCTATCGTGAGGATAGCGACATAGCTGCCCACGAAAACTCCGGCAAACATGATCAGGCTTACATGCGTTGTGGGATCAGTCGCGGTGAGATATCCCACGTAGGTGATGATCGCCCAGAGCAGCGACGTTACTAACGCACAGATGAGAAGCACTTTCATATCGACGACACGCTGTGCTGGAAACAACGCCAATCGACTGCGACAAAACCACACAACAGGCATGGCAATCGCCACAGGGGGAACCGACCAAATGGAGGCGGTCACCACGCCAAACAGCTCAACGCCCTGAAAGACCGAATAGGCCAACGGGATCGCCTCGCCGATCGCCAAGGCCACCCAGTAGCGGTAAGGAATCAGCAACAGGCACGCAAATCTCAGGCCCGAAGTCAGTGACCAGTGAGCATCGGAAAATGGTCGTATCGCGCAGTAAGCCAACGCATAAGCGACAGCCACGGCAATCTGGATGATCCATTTAAGCCCACGAACCCGTGTTTCCTTCCCCATGCTCCGTGCCCCTTGCCCGAGATGCGGTAACGCTTTGCTGTTTTCCCATTGGGCCCATCTGATATCAGCCCATAAACACAATCTTTGAATGTTACCCGTGAAGTGCGGGTGTAATGGCCTTTCACCGGAAAACGCATACCGGAATGATGTGGGCATACTTGGCACCGCCCCACACCCCTCGCCAATAGCCGTAAGTATAAGCCTAGATCGAAGTTCTATTGGATCGAGGCGGGCCGGGAACCCGAATAACGCCGGTTAAGACATCCCAGCAGGGCGCTCATCTTAGTTTGGCCCCTTTCTTGCGTTAATGCCGGGATGAAATCCCAGCCTTGGCGGGCATGCCTGTTCGAGCAGCAAAACAGACATTTCGATCTGACGACGAAGGCCCGACTACCTGAAGGGCGCCCGGTATCGAAGCAGGCTAGACTCACGCGAAACTTCGCCAAGGGGGTATCGGATGGATTACAAGCAGCCTCCGCTCAATCGCGGCGTGAATCCGTTGAAGATGAATTGGCTGTGGCGGCTGATCTGCCAGGTCGGTTACGTTGCCGAGGACGATGTTGCATCCGCGCTGCGCCACGGCGATATTCATGCAACTCATGAGCGTATCGCTGGATGGCTCAAGTCGGAGGGTGAGGAAGGCTATTTCCCGCTCACCATTGCGGAGATGGAGCAAAACCTGCGTGCCCTTCTCGCCGCGCGATCCGAATCGTCGCCACTGGGAAAGGGCGAGGCTTCAAATGATTGATGCACGACCCCTGCCATCAACCGGCATCGGCAACGTCAGTACGCATCACTTTGACTGGATAGGCGTCCAACCCTTTTACGCGCCTCGCACTTTCATAGCCCGATCTAACGCTTAAGGAAAACAGATGCAGTCCATGGTTAAACGAATGATCGTCTTGCTGGCGCTGCTGACTGGTCCAGCTTGGGCGCACCCCATCGGCACCCTCAAACAGATTTCCATTCATTCCGCCGCGCTGGCCGGCAATCTGGTAGGTGATCCCGTCGATCAAACGTTTGCCGTCTATCTTCCACCCTTCTATGAAAGATCCACGAAGCGTTATCCCGTGGTTTTTCTGCTGCATGGTTACGGCGACACCAACGACGCCTGGATTCATCATTTCAACGTGCCGGCCATGCTGGATGATCTCATTGCCAAGCATGCGATCAAGGAAATGATCGTCGTGATGCCCAATGCCATGAATCGCCTATTGGGCAGTTTCTACGCCAATTCGCCGGTGACGGGACGATGGGAGGATTTCATCGCCGAGGAAATCGTTGCTCGTGTCGATCATGATTTCCGCACACTCGCGACGGCAGGCAGCCGTGGCGTTGCGGGACTTTCGATGGGCGGGTTTGGAGCCATACGCTTGGCCATGCATCGGCCGGACGTCTTTTCCGTGGTCTACGCCATGAGCCCCTGTTGCCTGGATGCCATCGAGGACATCGGTTATGGCAATAGCGCCTCCTGGCATGGCTTGCTTCAATTCAAGACCTATGCTGACGTGGACGCGGCGATCAAACAAGGGGAGTTCTACCCGGTCGCGGCCCTCGCGGTGCTGTCGGCCATCGATGCCGACCCCGCCGCGCCATTGCATGTGAAGATGCCGGTGCAGGAAGTGGGGCACGAGTTGATGCCACGTGAGCCTGAGTACAC
>NZ_DATEJY010000027.1:0-27429 GCF_035277725.1 Dyella sp.
GTCGAGTGTCCAGAATGGCAAAATGCATTCGACCACGAACCCGAAGAGGCGACGCACGTCCGGATGCGCCTCTTGCGGGAGGCCGCCGCGACAGGCGAATTGTTCTTGGCCAGCCACCTGTCGTTCCCCTCGCTCGGTCACGTCGCGGTCGCTGGCAAAGCATTTGAATATGTACCTGCCAACTGGGCGTACTGAACGCGTGCCGTAGCAGAGCGCCTTTCTCGAGGACCCAGAGCCTGGGTCCTTTTTTTGTGCCAACACCAGAAGAAGATCACGCAGCCTGCGCTGGTGTTGCACGGCGACGATGACCAGATCGTTCCATACAAGGATGCCGGCGTTATCCGCCAAGATCCTTAAAGATTCGACCCTTAAAATCTACCCGGCATCCCCCATGGCATGTTGACGGCCAATGCGGACGCTCTCAATGCGGACATGCTGAACTTCATCAGAAGCCAGCCGTAAGTCAACATCCTTGAACTGCGAAGAGCGCATCGCGCCCTGAGACATGGATAGAAAACATCTACTTTAAACGAAATCCATCGTAGACCTCGCTGGGACGCGTCGAGGGATCGATATTTAACCGAATATTCCGCTCGAATTCGGCAAGCTTGAAGTCAAAAGATGCCAAGCAAACGATTTTGTCGAAATCAAGCGTAATGAAATCAACATTCATGCCCACCATTTTCGGTAACGACATATCGAGCAAATCGTTGATCGCATGCACCTGCCCCATGATGGACCATCGCATGGAATCGACGATAAAAAACACGTCATGGATATCGATGCCTATTTGTTTTTCGATCAACCACGTGGCACACAACAGCAGAACTCCAAAGGGTTTCTTCAAATTTTTTGCGATCTTCGCAACGATGACGTCGATGATCGGCGCATTGGACGATGAGCTGTACTTTTCAATTGAGCAAACTGCGTTACGCGCCCTCTTCTGCTCCTGCTCGAAATTGACTGCTGACGTATTCATACGTAATGGCCTCACAAAGAGCGCAATAACGTGAAATGTGCGGCGCATCCAATACAGGCCAGGTTGCGTCAGTCAGAACAGTAAGCGCGTCGTAGCTCAATAAGTAGCTGGCTTGCATCAATCACCATGTTGTACACCTGGAAACAATCTGGATTTGGCTCCTCCATTGCCATGCAATTTTCGAATTCATTGCAACTTTTCGTTGCCACCAGTTGTTCTCCCAAAAAAGCAAATGAAGGGCCTCGGCATCTAGCGCGCAACCCTTTCTATTTCTCCGAAACACGGCATGCTACCCGACAAATGGCGTATCCACGCTTCAAGATCCGTTCGATTGGTGCCACACAAGCAACATCGTGAGTCCTTTGTCATGCCTACAAGCCCATCCGGTATGTGAACACAATTGGCGCACACCGAGAAAAAGCCATGACTCGTATAGAAAAAAGCATCTTCGCGAGTGTCGGTTACGTGGCAATCGCCGTTGCGACGACCCTTGCTATCGCCGGCTGCACAACATCGAACGACATTCGTGCACCAACGCTCGCATCGACAGCAGCGGCCGAACGATCGCGCAACGCCACCGTGGCGACGTCACCTGCCTTGACTGACAAATCGCCACCATCCGAATGGTGGAAATTGTTTGGCGATGCCACGTTGACGACGCTGGAAAGCGAGGCATTGGCGTCCAATCTTGATCTACAGGCAGCGGCGGCACACGTTGACGAGAGTCGCGCCCAACTTGGGCTAGTCAACGCGTCACGGCGGCCACAGGTTGCTGCGGAGGCTGACTACACGCGATCAGGAATCAGCCAACATTCCCCCTTGTCCGCACTCGGCGCGCCATCCACTGCATTCAATACGTGGGGCCTAGGTATCGAAGTGAGTTGGGAGGTAGACCTTTGGGGCTACCTTCGTCATCTGAGTGAATCGGCGAACGCTCGCCTTCAAGCCAGCGAATTTGATATGGCGTCGGTAAAAGTCTCAGTTGCTGGCGACGTAGCACGTACCTATTTGCTGCTGCGTGGAACGCAAGCGCAGATCGATATAAGCGAGCAAAATCGACAGATAGCCGAGCACTTGCGACAGTTGGCCGATAGCCGCCTGCAGAATGGCGTAGCAACTCACTTCGACGTTGCATCGGCTAGCGCCGATGTGGCAAGTATCGATGCTCGCCTGTCGCAACTCCATGAGCAGAGCGACGCGTTGACAAACGCACTAACCCTGCTTTTGGGCCAGCCGCCGCGCGAATTGGATGCAATTCTTGGCAGTTCGGCCATGCCATCCATGCCAAAGCAATTGCCCATCGGAGTACCTTCTGAACTGGCACGAAATCGTCCAGATATCCTTCAAGCCGAGGCTCGTTTGCACGCGGCGGTTGCCGACATCGGCGCGGCCAAAGCGGATTTCTATCCTCGCATTAGCCTGACAGGAAATCTTGGGGTTCAAGCGTTCGACCTAAGTGATTTGGGTAGCTGGAACTCGCGGCAGTTTTCCTTCGGGCCGTCGCTTTACCTTCCGATCTTTCAGGGTGGACGGCTCAAGCGCAATCTCGAGCTAAGTGAGGCTCGGCAACACCTGGCAGGTATCGCCTACCAGAAGACAGTCCTGAACGCTTGGAGCGAGGTCGACGATGCTCTCGACGCCTATACGACCGAAGTCAAGCGGCACCATCAGCTTCAAGATGCTGTAACGCAAAACCAAGCCGCACTCAATGTCGCGATGCGTGCATATCATCAAGGAACCGTCGACTTCACCACCGTTTTGATAGCAAGGCGATCATTGCTAGCCAGTCAGGCAGAGCTGACTGATTGCACTACTGCTTCTGCGTTATCGGTCGTTTCTCTCTATCGAGCATTGGGCGGCGGCTGGTCACCAGAGCTTCTGGCCGCATCGACGCCTGGCGGGAGTCACCCATGACAGTCCCTGCATCCGCACATACCTTGGCACAAGGAAATCATCCGTCAACGGCAGCTCAAGAGTCGGCGTTTGGCCTCCGTCTGGCCATTGGCTTGCTCGGCGTACTGTTGGCAGCCATGGTGTCTGGATTGAACAGTCGCGTCCCTGGATTGGTCTTGCCTGATTTGCAGGGGGCCCTAGGCTTTGGCTATGACGATGGCTCTTGGCTAAGCACCGCCTATGCCGCAGGTGAACTGGTTGCCATGCCCTTTGCGTCTTGGTTCGCTGTCACCTTTTCGCTGCGGCGCTTCCACCTCTCCATGCTTTCGGCAGCATTAGCGCTGGCAGCGGTTATGCCATTTGTACGCGAGCTACATTTGCTACTGGCTCTACGTGCCCTCCAGGGCCTGTTTTCAGGAGCGCTAGTTCCCTTACTGATGATGTGTGCGTTGCGCTTCCTGCCGATGTCCCTTCGGTTGCATGGTTTGGCCATGTACGCGTTGACCTCGACGTTCTCGCCAAATATCGCACTATGGCTCGCGACGCTAGCACTGGATCGGTTAGCCGATTGGCGCTGGGCCTACTGGCACGTGATTCCCATCGGCATAGTGGCAATGGCACTGGTGGCTTGGGGCCTTCCAAAGATGCCCACGGCGCTCCCCCGCTTGAAGGACGCCAATTGGGCAGGCATGGCGCTCGGCGTTCCAGGCTTGACGCTTCTGGTCGTGGGCCTGGACCAAGGGGTCCGCCTGGATTGGTTCCATTCGCCCATTGTCACCGCGTCGTTTCTAGCCGGAACGATCCTCACAGCGTTGTTCATGGCATCCGAATGGCGACACCCTGCACCGTTCATCAAACTGCAGATGCTCCAGCGCCGAAATTTGGGTTTAGGTTTCAGCGTGTTTGTTCTGCTGCTGATCATCGGTGGCACAGCGGTCACGTTGCCTGCCAATGTACTTGGACAGCTGCAGGGCTTTCGTCTTGAGCAAAGCATGGAGATAGGCCTGATCGTCGGGCTGCCCCAGCTGGTGTTGGGCTCGTGTGTGGCGGTCCTGCTTTACCAGCGCTGGATCGATGCCCGCCATATCTTTGCGGCGGGACTCGCTTGTCTTGCGATCGCATGTTGGCTGGGGAGCTTTATTACGAGTGATTGGATGGTGGCTCAGTTTATCGGTCCGGAAGTCCTATACGCGCTTGGGCTGCCTATGACGATTATTCCGCTGCTGTTCTTAGCGACAAGCGTCGTGCAGCCGCCGGAGGGCCCATATGTTTCTGGCATCGTCAATCTATTTCGCGCGCTCAGTGCCACGCTTGGCGGTGCCGTGATCGGTCAACTTTCGGTGGTACGCAACCGCTTTCACACCGAAATGTTGCTCGACCAAGCAGGCAACCTTGCCGCTCGACTACCGTCAGACGATGCTCGTTGGGCATCAATCGCATCCAACGTCGCGCAGCAGGCCGGAGTGCTCTCCACTGCCGATGTCTATCGCGTTTTTGGACTACTGGCCCTGTTGTTGATTCCAGTTGTACTGAACCTCCAGTACATCCCGGCACCTACGACGACCGCCAGTCCAATCACGTCGCCTTCGACCACACCACGGACAAGCGCCGCCTCCTGACCCCCTCCCTTTCTCAGCACGAGGCATTCCATGTCATCGAACACTCGCTTTCGCATCATGGTCGGCGCTATCACCGCCGTTGCTCTGGTTGGCGCCTTTGTGATTCTGAATCGTTCCGAATCAAGTGCGCCCGAACAGAGAACCGATGACGCATACGTACAAGCTGACTTTACCGTCATCGCGCCCCAAGTGGCCGGCGTTATTACCCGCCTGGCTGTGCAGGAAAACCAGGAGGTCCAGGCTGGCGCTCTCCTCGTAAACATTGATGAACGCGATCTACGTATCGCCGCCGACAGCGCAAAGGCGGCCGCAGACAGCTTGCAGGGTCAGCTTGAGCAACAGCAAAACATGATTGCGCAAGCCCGTGCGATGGTCGCGGCGTCTGATGCCAACCTGAAGCTTGCCCAGGCCAATCGGGATCGCTTCACGAACCTCGCTCGTGATGGCTCTGGCACCGTTCAAGCCCGCCAACAAGCGGAAGCTGCATGGGAAATCCAACAGGCCACACTTGAACGCGATCGTGCGGGACTTCGGGCGGCAGAGCAGCAAGTGGTCATTCTCCAGGCCAACCTCGACAAGGCCGAGGCCGCCAAAGCAGATACTGATCTGAAGTTATCTTATGCAACGATCGTTGCGCCGATCAGCGGCGTCGTAGCACAGCGCAAAGCCAGAGTTGGGGCATACACGCATGTGGGCGAACCACTTCTGACTCTGGTTCCACTCGATGCCGTTTATGTGGAAGCGAATTTTCGTGAAACGCAGCTTGCGCGCATGCGCGTCGGCCAAGTGGTGGACATCACCGTCGATGCCTTGCCGGGCACGCACCTCAAAGGATCGGTGGAAAGCTTAGGTCCCGCCAGCGGCGTCAGCTTCTCTGCCATACCGGCTCATAACGCCACCGGAAATTTCACCAAGATCGTGCAGCGCCTACCCGTTCGCATTCGCCTCGATCCGGGCCAGGATGACATCCGCCGGCTGCGCGTAGGCATGTCGGTCCATCCAAGTATCAGAGTCAGTGCTAGCTGATACCCCGTCTCTCCGAGCGATATCGGACCCCACTCCTTACGCGACAGCTCATTCGGGGCGCAACGATTGATGCCTTGACATCAACACCGTGAGTCCACCGGCGGCTCTACCAGTGACTGCCGACCACGCCTAGCATCAACAAGAACACTTTCGGCATCAGTGAAAGGGCGGGTTTTTCATGAAAATGATCGTCGCAGATGGTACCAGGCTCATTGGAAAAAGGGTCGTTGGGCGCATGAGTTCTTGTACTCCAAAATTTTCGGTATATCTCGACCAAAACATCGGGTGCTCGGTTCCGCTGTTGGAGAGCGACGGACTTTCACCCACCGAGAGTTTTGCAATTGTCACCTATCTTGGCGATGTGTATCCCGGCAAGAAGTTGTTGGGAGACAGCGACTGGCTGGTTGGAACACGCTCCATTGTCCACTCGTATCTCCTGATTTGCTTGCGTTGGGCAGCGCATCTGGATATTGGCTTACACGGCCTCTTTCACCTCATGAAATTCGCCCACTGCATGAACAAAGATGCGGGGGCTCGAAAGGCTCTCTTTGCCCACGAGCGCGTCCTCGCCCAAGGCCAACCATGAGCAGCCAGAACCGCCCTCCCATCACCCTGCTCGACAAACACTATGGGGCTGATTTTCTCCCGCTGTATACGGCGACCGTTCATGTCACAGGCGGCGAGTCAAAGCATGGACGCGCCACCGGCATTGTTCGCTCCGACGACGGCGTCCTGGACCTAAGACTCAGGATGCCGGAACAGTTGGGCGGTGAAGGCGGCGGCACTAACCCAGAGCAGTTGTTCGCAGCGGGTTACGCTGCGTGCTTTCATGGTGCCCTCAGCCTGCTCGCAGCGCGAAGGAACATCGATATCCCAGACGCGGAGGTGATCGCCTCGATCACATTCGGCCGGGACCCGGTGGATGGCCTCTTTGCGCTCACGGCAGAAATTCGCATTCGCTTACCTGGTGTTGACCGGGCAATCGCCGAAGAGTTGGTGCGCAATACAGAGCGCATTTGTCCTTACACGAAAATGGCGAAGTCCGGAATCAATTGTGTCATTTTGCTCGAATGCTGATTGCATCAAATGCGCCTGCCTTTTAGTTCGCCTTTTCCGTGTAGATCTTTATAGCTTTCATTTCCTATTGAAGTCTCGATGAGCAAAAACACTCCATAGAGAGCTGGATATCAAACCATCGGAGACGAAGTAGCGAAACCGCCATAGGCAACATGACCTGGAGTCAGAAATGAGCGTAGTAAAAGACATCTCACATCCCACGAATGCGGCGCCCGATGAGTCGGTCCCATCTCGTTATTCGCTGCGGGTGGGCGACATTGAAGTGCTCGTAATCAGCGATGGTGTATTTACGCTGTCGGCTTCAACGTTGGCCACCAATGTAAAACCGGCCGACCTGTCGGCGTGGCTAACGGCCCGACTTGAATCGGTGGACGAATACAAGTGGCCTCTTAACGTAGTCGTGGTACGCAGCGGTGGCCGGACCGTGCTCATCGACTCTGGCGTAGGAGATGAGTTCCCTGACGCTCCGCGCGTCGGCAAATTGGCCTCGCGACTGGACGCAGCCGGAGTCGATCCTGCATCCATAACTGACGTGGTTATTACCCATCTGCACGTTGACCATGTGGGCGGCCTGCTTTCTGAAGGCTTGAGGCGCCGGATGCGCCCCAACGTAACGATTCACCTGGCGACCGCTGAAGTCGCGTTCTGGGCGGCGCCCGACTTCTCCCAGAACACATTTGGCGGATTCCCCGATGTGCTGGCATCGGCCGAACGTCGATTTATCGACATGTACCGCGGCCAGCTGCGCCCCTTTGAGACCGAGTGCGAGGTAGCGCCAGGCGTGGTTGCCAGTTGCATCGGCGGCCACACCCACGGACACAGCGTGGTCCACGTTGCGTCGGGCGGAGAACGGCTGACCTTCATCGGTGATTCGGTGTTCGAGAACCACTTCGATCACCCCGAATGGCACAACGCGTTCGACCACGACCCCGAGGAGGCAGTCCGCGTGCGTCTCGCACTTCTACGAAAGCTAGCAGCCAGCGGAGAGTCGGTGCTGGCAGCTCACCTGCCCTTCCCATCCATCGGTCGTGTCGCCGTCAACGGCGACGTGTTCCGCTGGATACCGACCACTTGGGACTACTGACCGCTGGGCTCAGTCATGCCGATGGAACTTGCAGCTCGCGTCAACGCATGAGCTTGTGGCGCAATGTATGGCGCAAAGAAAAAGGTCGCCCAGGCTGGGCGACCTTTTTCTGCATGTGTGCATAGGTCTGAATCTGTTGATTCTCTAGGGATGCCCTGATCTATTCCATGCACCCGGCATGAGGTGAAGCTTATAGTTCAATGATGCCTCGTCGTGCCGCGACCGTAACCGCATGCGTACGATCCGCAACATCCAGCTTGGTAAATATGTTCTTCATGTGTCCCTTGACCGTCTCTTCGGACAGGCCAAGCTTCGATGCTATTTGCTTGTTGGCCTGACCAGACGCCACGAGCCGGAGAATCGCGATTTCACGTTCAGTAAGCGCCTCATCGACCACATGCATCGCGATCTCGTTGGCGACATCACGCTGCACATGGCGTTGGCCACGATGAACGTCACGAATGGCATCAATCAACTCGGTCCTCAGGCCACTCTTGAGCAAATACCCGACTGCACCAGCCTTGAGCGCACGCATGACCTGCGCATCGCCCATATAGGTGGTGAGCACGATGATCCGGGCGCCCGGATCATCGCTTCGAATTGTAGCGATTGCTTCAACACCATTCATGCCTGGCATTTGCAGGTCCATGAGCGTTACGTCCGGACGCAACGTGCGAAAACACTCGACGGCCTCTCTTCCGTTGCGAGCTTCACCCACCATGACCATGTCGTCATGGTTACTCAAGGCAGCGGCAACGCCATCCCGCAGGACTGGGTGGTCGTCGACAATGAGAACGCGAATCTTCCGGTCATTCATCGATGGAACTCCTTCGCATGAAGCGCGGCAGCCAAGGTTTGGCGGGCGGCCTGAGCTTTGCGAATGCCAGCTTGGCTGGCATGGTGAGCGTGATTTCCGAGCCTGCATCGAGGCTGCTGACGATCATGATATTGCCGCCGATCTTCTCGGCGCGCTCGCGCATGCCAAGCATGCCGAAGTGTCCATCCTTGCGTCCATGCTCCAAAACGTCCTGGGGAATGCCGACTCCGTCATCCCGCACGCGTATAGCAAGGTGTCGCGGCTCGAAGCCGATGGCGACTTCGGCGGACGATGCTTGAGCATGATAAGCGATGTTGAACAGTGCCTCGCGCACGATCCTTTTTATCTCTTCAGCGACGAAGGGGTGCAGAAGCCGCGGTCTTCCCTCCACGAGGATGCGAACCGGGATCGGCGGATCGAACGGCGCGTCAGTCACGAGGTGCTCGACGATGGCACAAAGATCGTTCGTGCCTTCGGCGCCGCGCAGATCACGCACACGGTTCCTTGCGTCGATCACGACGTCCTCGGCCGCCACCAATGCGGCCTCTAGCTGTTCGTGAACTTTCTCGTCATGCGTCATGCGATCGGCAGTCGCCTGGAAACGAAGTATCAAGCCCTGAATGCCCTGCAGAAGCGTGTCATGGAGTTCACGCGCTATGCGCTCTCGCTCCTTGGCCCGCTCGTCCAGCCGACTGTGGATGCTGCGCGCGATCTGCGTCACCCGCAGTCGATAGATGGCACCAAGCAAAACGAGGACGAGCGTAGCACTGACAGCCGGGAACCACGCCGATTGGAAGAATGTCGGCGGAATCTCAAAATCGAGTGTCGCACCGGAACGATTCCATACCCCATCGTTATTGGCCCCGATGACGCGGAACCTATATTTTCCGGGCGGCAGGTTCGTATAGAACGCTTGCCGCCTGGCACCCGGGTCGATCCAGTCCCGGTCAAATCCCTCGAGCATGTACTTGGCGCGGACACGGGTGGGGTCTGCGAAGCTGAGGACGGAGAAATCGATTTCAATATTGGCCGTATCGGCCTTCAGCTCGAGCGTAGCCGGATCCCGATACGAGCGCCTGTCGGCGGTGATCGACGTGATCACAGTGCCGGGCGGCAGCGTGTCGCGGACGATGTGTGCGGGGTCCATCCACAGGGTTCCGGCCTCGGTCGCGATCCACACTCGCCCGTCGCCGCCGCGCACCAGGGACCGTTGCGAATGTGAATGAGGGCGGCTCTCCAATCCATCACCAAAACCGAGCGACGTCGTAGGCGTGGGGAACGTACCGTCGCGGAATGCACGGTCGAGATCGCGCCATCGAAGCCGGATTAGCGACTTCGGGTATGCCAGCCAGATATCGCCGTCCGGCATCTTCACCATGCCGTTTATGCGACTAGCCGGGGACACCGGATCGGCTCTGACCGTTTCGATTTGCGGCCCGCGGATGCGCGACAGGCCAAATGCGCCAGCTGCATAGACATCGCCTCCCGTCGCGTAGAGCGTGAGGACCTGTGGCTCACTTCCAGCAAAATCCAGGCGTATTGACGACTGTCGTCCGGAACTATCCACCCAGACCAGCTTGTCGCCCGTCTGAACAACCACGCCGCCCGATGGAGCGCGGATCATAGTGGTCGGATAGAAGTCAGATCGATCGCCAGGGGCCAGGATGGTTTGCCATCGACCATCCTTGTAACGGCGTACGCCGCTGGCGGCTGCGGATATCCAGAAATTACCTGCCGCGTCAAAGGCGCAATCGTAAATGATGTGGCCGGAGCCCTGATCGGGGCGCTCGATGGTCTCGCGAATACCGCCATTGGCCCACACGACGATGCGGGGCCCAAAGCCAACCCAGATCGCGCCATCCGGCGCCTCGCACATGCTCTGGGGCTCGCTCACATTATCCAGGATCGGCTCCGGCGCGCCGCCGGGCCTGACGCGAAAAATCGTGTGAGCCTCACCGATGTAGACGCTTCCATCAGAAGCATCCAGCAACTTGTCGCCGAAGGTTGCAGGAGCCTCCAACTCAGGCTCCGCTATCAGCGTGGCGGGCCGGAACTTGTCGAGGCCTCTTTCAGTACCGACCCAGATGTTTCCTTCCCGATCCTCTAGCAACTGGTTCGTGACATCCGAGGACAGACCATCCCGGCTCGTGAACGATTCGGCAGCGCCGCCTTTGCCACTTTCGAGAGTGGCGGTCGGTATCGCGACGCGTCGCACACCGCTGTAGCGTGTACCCAGCCAGAGGTTTGCTTCATGATCAAACAGCGGCGTCCCCTCGCTGAGTCCGTCACCGGTGCGATAGGGAGCGCTCAGTGACGGCGGCGTACCGCGGCCACCCGGCCCGGTAATGGGATAGCTTCCGCCGCTCTCGGAAAACCATATCCGACCCTCCCGATCCTGGGACAGCAGGCCAAAAGAGGTCTTGCGATAGATCTCGAACCGCTCGGCGCCGGGAGCCAAGCGCGCTACCTCATCACTGCAGGCAATCCAGACCGCGCCGTCGGCTGCAACGAGCATGTTCGAGGCGCTGGCCGATGGAAGCCCATCGGCTGCATTGAACGTTTTCCAGTGCCCATCGCGGAAACGAAGCACCTCGGCACTGAAATTCGCCGTTAGTGCCCAAATCTCGCCTCCATTTCCTTCCACCATCTCGACGATCCGGCTCGGAGCAGGCGGCGCCTCCAGGAGGCGGAGCACGCCCCGCCGATAAATCGCGAAGCGGTGCAACGGCTCAAGGCTGGTCCAGACGTCGCCGCTCCTCGTCACCAACAGCGCGCTGGGCAGGTCATTTTTCTGGTCAATGCCTTCCGCTTCGATCCGTTCGAACCGGACTCCATCGAATCGGAACAATCCTTCGCCCGTTGCGAGCCAAATGAAACCATCGGACCCTTGCGCCATCGCACGCACTGGCGCCGGCGCTCCGCTTCCTTCGTTCCATTGCTGGTGCGAGTAGCGCGCGAAGAAATGAGGCGCTCCCGCTAACGTCACCAGAGGCAACGTGGCGAGTGCTGCAGACAGAAGGGTCCTGAGTAGCCACATCGTCGCAATCAATCCCTTCCGGCATCACCACACAAGCCAATGTCCACCTGTGTTGGGTACATCCTAACCCCCAAAACGGGGGGGTGCGAAGCCCCTCTCAAAGGCCTCGCGGTAGAGCGATATGGCGATATTGTGACCACATGAGCAATTACGTCTGTCGCTACCCAGATGGCCTCGCCGGGCTTGCCCTGTTCGTCGTTCGCGCGAGTTACGCCGTGGTCACTTTTGGCATCGTCGCGATGATGCCCGCGAGCCCCGTTGGTGGTGCCATTCCATATCTGGCTTCAGGATTGGTCGCCCTATTGCTACTGATCGGACTTGCAACCCGGTGGGCCGCCCTGCTTCTCGGTATGGCAGTTGCCATCGACTTGGCAGCGGTAGGCCCGATCCAGCAAATGATCCTTGCAGGCCATATCGGTGGTTGCGCGCTGATGGCGCTGATTGGGCCTGGCGCATTCTCCATCGACGCAAAACGCCACGGCCGCCGCGTCATTCACCTCAAATCAAACACCCCCGATCGAGGGACCGGCGCCTGACCTGACTCGGGATACCGTAAATGGCGCGCTGCTGGCAGCCTTGGGTCAACGGCACAGAGGAAGCTAGTGAGTCATGTCAAACGCCTCGTTACCTTTGAACTCAAGTGATCACTCGGATCTTCTCGTATCCAGCCTCTCGGCCAGTTACGCCGGCGTAGTCGCCTTTCTTACCGTGGCCAACGAAGGCAGTTTCTCCCGCGCTGCCGACAAATTGGGGATCGGTCGCTCCGCGGTGAGCCGGAGCGTGCAAAAGCTCGAAAGCCAAATCGGGGCACGCCTGTTCTGCCGCACGACGCGCGCGACATCAATCACACGGGAAGGCGAGCTGTTCTATCAGAGTTGCCGCCCAGGGGTTGATCGAATCATGCAGGCGCTCGAAAAGATGCGCGACCTGCGCGAAGGCCCTCCATCCGGGCGGTTGAAGATCAGCGCTCCGCATGGATTTGGCCGCAAGGTTGTCGCGCCCCTGATGACGGAGTTCCGCGCACATTTCCCCGCAGTAGCACTTGAACTATTGCTTGAGGAGCGGATGGTCAACTTGACGACCGACGGCATCGATGTGGCCTTCCGTGACGGCCGTCTAGACGACAGCCAGATCATTGCCAAGCAACTGATCCCGATGCAAATGCACGTCTGTGCATCGCCAGCTTACGCCCGGGAGCATGGTCTGCCGCGCTCGGTTGACGACCTTGCAACGCACTCGTGCATCAGCCAGCGGCTCGCCAGTGGTCGTCTGCAATCCTGGGACTTCAAGGTAAACGGGCAGCCGCGCTGCATAACACCGGAGGGAAACCTCATCGTCAACGACCCTTCGCTTGCCATGCGAGCCGTGCTCGCTGACCAGGGATTGGCCCAACTGCCGGCTTACCAGGTGAGCGATGCACTTCGCAACGGCACTCTAGTGGCATGCCTGGAACACGTCGCACCTGACGACCGAGGACATTACCTGTGTTATCTGAGTCGTGAGCAGTTGCCAAAGCGGATACGGGCATTCGTCGATTTCATGACCGCCAACATCCGAGCGCTGGATTTCTCCACCATTGAACTACGGGCGCACTGTTCCACGCAGGAACAGGACTTCACAGCGGCTGAAGTGGCCATGTCGTAACTGGCAAGATGGGTCACGCTTCGCTACGTGGCTCTGGGTCGGTGCGCATCGGGTCGGACTTATGGCAAGAAGACAGCTGCCGCCACGGTAGACGGCAGCGGGAAGATACCCATCGCTAAATGAATGTAGTCCACGGCAGCCACGCTGCAGCCGATCGCAAAAATAGATACGCGCGTGAAAAGCTCTACTTACCGGCGGCATGCGCGGTGAATAGTCCGTGCAGTACCAAGAGCTCCGCCGTATCGACATAGCCACCGTTAAAGGTCAGCACGGTCGGAACGAAAATTTTTACGCGCAGCATTGATCCTCGCCTTCATGCCGAAGCAACGTCACCATTCCAGGGCCCTTGGCCTGAGGTATCCCCACGTTTTTTGGCTGGCATGTCGCCAAAAATCGGAATTCACATCGATGTTATTCCGAAGCAAATCGTCATTTCGGCCTTCGCTGGAATGGCGAGCCAAAAAAATCATCGTCACGAATGAAATTCCATCGAATCGAATTCGCGATTTTCTGACGACACCTTTTCCCACACTAGATCAAGCTCACCATCCGCCAACATCTCATAGGCGTTTTTTCCGCCGAAAACACGACGGCGTGTACTCATCCATCGATCAGCGAGATGCCTGTTCCCCAAATTCAATAGAAGCATGCTCGCGAGATTGGACTGCGTATCCTCAAGAGCCGAGAATGCCTCCGATAGCAACGCGTCTCGCATCGCATCGACACGCCTAATATCAACCAATATATTTTCAAAATAGCCCTTTGCAGCCATGATGCCTCCGCTTTCTTTCATTGCGCCGGACGGTATCGGTCAGCTTCGATCACGACTGCGAATCGACCGAAGAAAACGCATGACTGCCGTAGCCATTCCACGGGAAACCAGCTCCATGGCGGTCAAATTGTCTAGCTCAGCGATGGGTGAAGTTTGGTACCAAGCAGCAAGCAATAACGGATCGTCTTCAAGCCTCGCTGCGAGCCTTAGAACCCGGTACATGGCTGAGCGATGCCATACTGAAACTCTGATTTGACGATGCTTTTCGATCTCTTTTAAGCATATGGAAAGGAAGGCATCGACGGTTGGCGATGACCTGCCATTTGACAACGGCCCGACGCTCACTGATGAGAAGCAATGACCCATAGCATGCTCCTTCTGCACGCGACTGTTGCCACACACGTTGACGCTATTTACTCAACCATCGACAGACTCGATGCATGATCGATGCGACGCATGGGCGAGCAAGTACAAACCTGACAAATCGACCCTACTTGCTACCTGTGCGTGATTGGCATCCTTCCCAAGGCTACTTCGCATCTTCAATTCGCAGGACGGACTCGTTTTCCTCCTTTGCAGCCATCTCGATCGCCGTACTCTGAGTCCACCTTTCGTTCACCTCGGTCAACTGAATGCAATACCGTTGACCGTGAGAGTCATCATAGGCGGGAACATGAGTTGCGGGTAGGTACAGACTTTGGCTCACCGCGTTGCCCATGCGGCATCAATCGGCTTTCCCGGAATCCATGGGTGAGATCTCCAATTCGACGCGGACACGAGGGCGCGCCGCTAGCGATCTATCCGCCATGACGAAAAGCTCGACATGAATTGCAAATTCATGGAACGCACGGTCGCCGCTGGACAGTCAAGACTCGACATTGCCGCACATGGTTGGCGAGTTTCACTTAGCCAGTTTCGTTTGTGCTTTCGCGCATCCACTTTGCGATCGAGATGACTTGACCCACACTGGCGCCGCGCCCGCAGAGCCGCGAGCTCTACCATGTGGAATGGTGGCGCACGATCGCGGGCTATATCGTCGAACTCGTCGAGCCCCTCGCTATGTCTGCGGTCATCGATCTGCGCTTGCGATCTGGCGGCGCAGCGACGCCGGGCTCGCACCATCCCGATCGAAACGCTGGATTTGCGCAGCATTTAACTTCTCAGCGTACGCCGCGGACGTCAGCCCGCCCAACGCCTGCTGCTACGGGCCGGCGCGGACGTACATCATGTTCGCAATCTGGCAAAACCGCCCTACCCGCGATAACGCGCCCTAATCGCCTTGCCCTCGTGCGCCCTTAGGCGGCATCGACCAGTTCATTGGTATCGCAGACGATTCCGAGGCAGGGCCCGGTCTCGCCGAGCTTGCGTTGACGTAGCCAGATGCTTGATCCGATCGCCTTTCCGCTAACAGGAAAGGAAGAAACCATAGGTGGACAAGCCAGTGTCCGCGCGGAATGTGTAACGCATTGCAAATCGTCTATTTTTCGGTCTACAAGGGCGATGCCTACACCGACGTGCCGCACTTTGCGAGCAAGAACACGGTGGAGCGAATGATCGATGCGCTCGACCTGCCCGCTGCGGTGCCTCGTCCTGCTTACTTTATTCAGAACGATTTGCGACAAAAGGGTCCACTATTGAACGCCGGTATCTATGGCATGCCCATGGGCGACAAGGGCATTTCCATGGTGGACGTCCGCGACATCGGCGAAGCGGCCGCACTCGAGTTATTGCGCCGCGAACGCGCGGCAAAACCGCTCCCTCGCGAAACCTATGCGCTGGTGGGATCTGATGTGTTGTCAGGCACCGATGTCGCCAACATCTGGAGCGAAGCACTTGACCGCCAAATTCGTTACGCGGGCAATGGAACAGCAGCTATAGCCCTCCCTAGTCACGGCTCCCACGCGACAACCTCACCCCTACCCGCCATCCGCAGAAGCTGCCATTGATCCGGTCATCACTCAATGACGTCATCAAGATTACAGCGGTAAACGCAACATCCTTCATTGCCTGACACGGCAACATCTATCTTCTTTGGAGGGCAAAATCATGGCCAATTCACCTCATTTTCTCTCGGCATCAACGTTGACGGGCGATAAGGTCACCAATCCCAAGGGCGAGTCGCTCGGTGACCTCAAGGACATCATGATCGATACGGAAACCGGAAGCATCGCGTACGGCGTACTCTCATTTGGTGGAGTTTTGGGGCTGGGCGAAAAGCTTTTCGCGGTGCCTTGGGAAGCATTGCGCGTTGACGGAGACCGGAAAGAACTCATTCTCAACGTCGATAAAGAACGTCTGAAAGACGCGCCAGGGTTCGATAAGGACAACTGGCCAAATTTTGCCGACACCACCTTCGTAAACCGAGTTCGGAAGTATTACATTCAATGAATACGGTCGTTCCGCCAGTCTTTCTTAGGGTTGGCGGAACAACTCCCCTATTCAAAAGTCACGCGTTCGGATGTTCATTCTCTACGGTATGTTGGGAAGCGGACAGGCATTTGCTAATGCCAACCAGCGCATCTTCCCAAGGCCTCAAAAAAAATAAACGAAAGCTGAAAATGAGGGCTTGAAAACAGCTTTTTGGTGCATAAAATCTCATCCGCTGGGTGCTTCGGGCCCAGCTTGCCGCGACCCTCGCGGCGCGGCGAATAGTCCTTTTCCATGTTGCTCCCAGGAGAATATGGCCATGCGCACTGTTCTTGATTTTTCACCGCTCCATCGTTCAAGCATTGGTTTTGAACGCATCTTTGATTTGCTCGAAGCTGCTCAATCCCAGCCATCCGACAACTGGCCTCCCTTCGACACGATGAAACTCGCTGAGGACCGTTACCGGATCACCATGGCGGTAGCCGGTTTCAAGCGCGACGAGATCGATATTTGCGTGCAGGAAAATTTACTCGTCATCAAAGGTGAGCGTAAAAACGACGTGGAAGGCGAATACCTGCACCGCGGCATCGCCTACCGCCCGTTCGTCCGTCGTTTTGAACTGGCCCAGCATGTGCAGGTTACAGATGCACATCTCGCTGACGGCCTTCTCAACATCAGTCTCAAACGCGAACTTCCCGAGGCGATGAAACCTCGCCGCGTTCAGATCGATACGGATGAGGCGGTGCCGGCAAAAGTTCGGCAGATCGAGCAGCACGCCGCCGCTTAAACACCCGCTTTGCTTCAAATTACGCAATACGGATCGTTAGAGATCTTTCCTGTCTGCGCACTAATTATCTCGCGCAGGCTTTTTTTGAAAGGCGAAAGGCGCGTTGCCACGATTGACCAGGTTTTGATCTCTACCTGCGTCCGCTTGACGATGACGGTCTGCACATGGCTCAGGCATCACAGGCGCTCGACGCTGCCAGGTGCACCCAATGCTGACTATGCTTAGTTCACCTGCCTGGCCTCCGCTATCAGGCTGCGATCTGTCTGGCGATGATTGGCGCCCGAGGAAAAGTCGAAAAACGTGACCAGATTCCCGTGCCTGTAATAGAGGTGGGTGGCATCCGTGTAAACGAAGTTGTTCGAGTTGTCGACGCGGCCCTGCCAAATATCAACAACAAAGCGCTGCCACTTTTGATCGGTGGAATGGAAGATATCCAGTAAGACGAAATGATGATCGTAGGCAGTACTGCCAACCACATAGATTTTTACGTTATCAAAATTTGCATTATTCAAAAGATGCACGGCCGCCAAACCAGACATGTGCAAGCATCTTCCAAATTTCGTTCTTTCAGTGATAACGCCGAGCTTGACCCAGAAACCTCCAATTTTTTGAGCTCCGCCGTGGTCATTGACATCAACGTTTACCGCTCTCAGCTTTCCAGTGACCCACGATGCGGCAGAACCACTGGTATTAGTGGATTGGGGATCTTTATCGGTATATGTATACCCTCCTCCGTCCTTCGGAATATTCGTCACGCTCATCTGCCTCCAGGTAGCTAAGGTCGCTTCCCCGATCCAGCCTTTCACATCTTCAACTGAGTATCCCATCGCACACCTCCAGACAAAGACATTGAAACCGTTTGTTGGCCAGTGATCCATGCAACCCAAGCTTCGTAGCAATTTGCAGCGTCTTGTCACTCCACTCTCTGCCGACCTTTGACCTAACGTCAGAAAACCGCGGCGTCATCAGGCCGCCCGTGTCACCCTCGACTCTCCGCATAGGTCAACACAATCGCGTTCTGCCGTTTCCGAATGGCGGAAAAAATGCGCAGGAAATACGCCACGCCGATCACGGCCTCGAACATCGAACCCACCACCCAGCAGGTCGGCAGAATGCCTGGATTGCCCACGTGCGTGGTGGTGATGGCATAGATGGTGGGGATGCTGATGAACCACATCATCACCAGGCGGGTAACGAACAGGAAACGTGTCAGGCCGAAGCTTTCCAGTACGGCGGCGCCGGTCATGGAGAATGCGAAGGCCAGCGAATAGGTCCACAGCACGCGCGCGGTGGCAATGGATGCCTTTTGGATTTCCTGCGGTTTATCGGCCAATCCAAAGGGACTCAGCAGCGCACCCGGCGTCGCGATCTGGAAGAACGAGATCACCACGATATATGCCAGCTCGATCACCAAGGTCACCAGCAGGATTCTCGGTATCAATGAATAATTGTCTTCGCCGATGGCATTGCCGCAAAGCACGCTGCACCCTATCCCGAGGCCCAGCACCGGAATGATGCCCATGTAGTTCACGGTGAGGTTGATGTTGTTCGCTGCCAGCGCGATCGAGCCCAGTACTGCAATCACCCATACGAACACGGCGTTGCCGAAATTATCGATGCCGGCGGTAGTGCCCAGTACCAGGCCTTTCTTCAGGCGCGGCAGCACGTCGGTACGCACAAAGCCCTTGCGCCTGGCGATGAGGTTGCGCAGGTTGAGCCAGACCTCGGCCGGCATGAACGACACGTAGCACGCCGAAATCGACAGCGCACCGATCAGCGTGCCGATGGCGGCGCCGCGCATGCCCAGTTCCGGCAGGCCGAATTTGCCGAACACCAGCCCCACGTTCATGCCTGCGTCCACCGCTTGCCCGATCAATCCGGCGACCAGCGTGATGCGCGTTTTACCGATGCCATTGAAATACGACGACAGCGCGATGTTGAACGTCATCACGCTGCCAAAAAACGCCGACCAATACAGAAACTGCGATTCCAATCGCGTAATAGCTATCGATCGATGGCTGAGAAATGGAATGCGTTCGATCAGCGGTGCCAGCAGCAGCAGCATCAAGGCAAGCAACACGCCCACGAAAATGCCGACGGCCCCCTGATAGGCGGCTTCTCCCTTCCCTGCCCGGCCAAATGCCTGCGCCACGCACGATCGCGAAAAGCCGACCACGGCAAGAAAGAAACCGGTGATCGCCGAAGCGGTGTAGATGGCCGGCCCCGATGCGATAAGCGTGTCGTTCGAATAGCGCGCCAGGCAGACGCGATCGATAAACAGCATCAGCAGGCTGCCAACCATCGAACCCATCAGCGGCAGCGAGACGTTCAACACGCGCTTGGCGATGCCCAGATCAAGATTCGCGTGACGGTCATGTTCTTGCATGGGCGGTGTGCTGTCCATCAACGGTGACCCGGAACGCCACGCAGCTTGAGCCGCACCGGTACCGCGCTCGGGCCCATGAAGAAATTCATCACCTGCTGGACCGGCGGAGCCTGCGTGTCGAACTCCAGTTCAAAGTTATGCATCAGCATCGAGATCACCAGCTTGATCTCCGTCATCGCGAGGAAACGGCCGGGACAGACGCGCGGCCCGTCGCCGAATGGAATCAGCTTGCGCACGGGGTTTTCTTCCTTTTGCGGGCGGTGATCGAAAATCCAGCGCTCCGGCTGGAACACGTCGTTGTCGGGAAACTGCGTTTCGTCCAATCCTTCCGCCGTGGTCGAGACGACGAAGGCGGTGTTTTTGGGAAAGAACGTGTCGGCGACGACGCAATCGGCATTGGCAACGATGCCGATGAAAGGCGCCACCGTTCTCAACCGCTGCGTTTCGCTGTGCGCCGCCTCGATATAGTTGAATTGCTTCATCGACTCCCAGTCGCGCACAAGTGGTTCACTACCCAGCACGGTGTCGGCTTCATGGGTGAGTGCCGCCGCGGCCTCGGGATGCTGCGCCAACAGGTTGATCATCCAGGCCATGGAATTGGCCGTGGTGTCTTCGCCGCCGATCACGCTGAGGATGGCGTTGCTGATCAGATCCTGGTCGGTGAAATCGGAATCCGGATCGTCGCTTGCAGCGATCATCGCCTCCAGCATATTGGTGGGCCTTTCGCGCAGTTCCGGTTGTTGCGCCATGCGCTCGCGCGTGTTGCGGATAAACCCGATCACGGCCTGTTCGATGTTCTCCGCGGATTGGTCGGCTTCCCGGTCCGCCGGCAGCTTGAAGTGGCGCCAATACGGAAACAGCGCAAAGCTGCGCGCGCCCAGGCGCTGAAACATGTTGTCGACATCGTGCTGCAGCTGGCTGCCGTCATGATTGACCACGTCGATGTCGTGCCCCATCGCCAGGCCCACAGTCACATCCAGCGCAAAGGCCTTGAGGTCGCGGCGCAGATCCACGCGCCGGCCTTCTGCCAACGCGGTTTTCCAGCGCTGCAGCATGCGCTCGGCCATGGCGGACATCTTGGGGAAGAAGTTGCGGATCACTTCCGCATTGAGGCCGCCCATCACCAGCTTGCGCTGTCGACGCCAGTCATCGCCTTCGGCGGTGAACACGCCGCTGATGTTCAGTTCGTTCATCACCATCTTGAGGCCGCCGGTGCGCCGGAATTGCTCGGGACGTTCGCGCAGCAGCGCCCCGGCGGTGGCGCGGTCGGCGATGACGATCATGGCACCGCCCGGTACCCGCACCTGAAACATCGGCCCGAACTCGCGAATCCACGTCGCCAGTGTCAGGTGCCATTGGCGCCCGGTCATGCTCAGCGCGTTGCCCACCACCGGCAGCCCCTTGGGGCCGGGCAGATCCGCCATGGTGCGTGAGTATTTCAGCTCGCTGATGGTTTGCTCGTTCAATGCCGAAGCTTCGATGGTCGAATTCATGATGGCCTTCCTTCAAGGCGAGTGTGAAACAGCCAACTTCTCTTCATGTCTGCGATGCGCCACATCATGCAAGCGACAGTTCGCCGCTCGGCGAGTGGCTTCTGATCCTGCGTGAAATTTCGCGCGCCAACTTTTCAAGGTGCGGCGGTTTCACGATGGAGTGATGGCTGCCGCCTATGCGCACCACGTCCAGCCGCTGCCCCAGCAAATCCTGCCATCCCGACGTGAGGTCCTCTCCCTCGTCCCGCTCGGCAGCGAAATACGTCACTGGCATGTCCACCGCCGGCGCTTCGTACGCTTCAGCGGCATTGGCGCCGGCCTCGTATACGGCCAGCATTCGCCGCACCAACGCCATGTCCAGGTGCTGCGGCAGCAGCGATTCGCGCTGGCATATGGCGATCATGGTGTCGACGTCCTTGCGCTCCATCAGCGCCATCAGCTCGTCGTAGGCAGCGTGCTGTCGCGCATCGCCGATGTCCGGGTGCAGATCGATCACCCAATGCAGCAAAGCGCTGCACGCATCGAGTTCGAAGATGCGCGCTTCGAAAGCGTGTTCCGCGCGCCGTTGCGCTCGCAGCGAACGGCTGCTGCCCGTGTCGACCATGCCCACGAAGCGCACGCTTTCGCCGTCGCCACGCAACTGGTGAGCCATGTCATAGGCAACCATGCCGCCCAGCGACCAGCCGGCCAGCTTGTAGGGGCCGTTTGCTTGCAGCTGCCGTATCTGCTTGAGATAACACGCGGCCATCTCGCGGATGCTCCCGTGCGGCGTTTCGCCCGCGGCAACGCCGCTTGCCGCCAGGGCATAAACAGGTTGGTTTGCATCCAGGTGCCGCGCCAGATCCACTGCGTACTGCACCTCACCGCCAATGGGATGGATCAGGAACAGCGGCGTCAAGTCGCCCTCTTTCCTTATCGGCACCAGGTTCGATGAAACACGATGAGTTGCCGGCGCTGAAGGTGTGGCGCTGATGTCGGCATGCTCGACCTTCGCCGCCAATGCCGCGACGGTTGACGCTTCGAAGACGGCGCGCAGCGGCAGCTCGACGTGCAAGGCGCGTTTTATGCGCGACATCATCTGCGTGGCCAACAGCGACTGTCCGCCCAGCTCGAAGAAATCGTCAAAGACGCCAACTTTGCCGAGACCGAGCACGTCTGCCCAGATCTCCACCATGGTCTGTTCGACCGGCGTGCGTGGCGCGACATAGGCGGCATCGCTTTGTGTCTGCATCGGGTCCGGCGCCGGCAGCGCTTTGCGGTCCACCTTGCCGTTCACGGTTAGCGGCAATGTCTTCAGCACAACGAAAGCGTTGGGCACCATGTATTCGGGCAAACGCTGCGACAGGCCCGTGCGGCAGGCCGCCGCGATCGCGGCATCGTCCTGTTCGCGCTCTTGCGCCGGTACGACATAGGCCACCAATCGTTTTTCACCGGGTGCGTCTTCGCGCAGCATCACGGCGGCCGCTTGCACGTCCGGCAACTCCGACAGCTGCTGTTCGATCTCGCCCAGCTCGATGCGGAAGCCGCGAAGTTTCACCTGATCGTCGCAGCGGCCCAGGAATTCCAGCTCGCCGTCCGCGCGATAACGCACCAGGTCGCCCGTGCGATACAAGCGCGCGCCGGGTTGGCCAAACGGGTCGTCCACGAAGCGCTGTTCGGTCAGTTCCGCGCGCCGCAGATAACCCAGCGCCACGCCCTCGCCGCCGATATATAGCTCGCCCACGCTGCCCAGCGGCTGCAATTGCATGCATTCGCCCAGCACGTACAGCTGCGTGTTGCCGATGGCGCGGCCGATCGGCGCGGCGGTGCCCTCAAGCGTGTCCAGCACGGCGGCATCCGACAACTGCCAGATGCAGCAGCCCACCGTTGTCTCGGTGGGTCCGTATTCGTTGACGAAGCTTGCCGCGGGAAGCAGCTTGCCTTTCCAGCGGCGCAAGGTAGACAGCGTGAGCTGTTCCCCGCCCACCACGATGCAATGCGCGGCCTCGCCCGGTACGCCCGTTTCATCCACCGCTGCTGCTTCGCCCAGATATGACAGCGCTTCCAGATGTGCCGGGGTGATCTTGAACAGCCATGCCGCACCCGGCGCAAACAGTCGCGCTGACAATTGCGGCAAGGTGCGCTCGTCATCCGGCAGCAGCACGATCGGCTTGCCCACCAGCAACGGCGGCAGCAGCGTGGTGACGGTGGCATCGAAGCCCAGCGGCGAACTCACCACGGCGCCGGCGATGTCTTCGCGCAGATATTCGCGCACGCAGTGCCACACGTAGTGAAGCAGCGAACGGTGCGGCACCATGACGCCCTTCGGCTTGCCGGTGGAGCCGGAGGTGTAGATCACATAGGCCGTGTGCTCCGGCTGCGTGTGGTTCGGCGGATTGTCCTGCGCGTAGCCGTGCAACAGGTCGGCTTCGCCATCCAGGCACAGCACCGGCACACCCGGCAACGCCGGCAGGCGAGCGCGCACATGTTGTTGCGTGAGTATCGCGGCGGGCCCGGCATCGTCCAGGATCATCGCCAGCCGTTCCGGCGGATACGCGGGATCCAACGGCACATAGGCGCCGCCCGCTTTCAGGATGCCGTGCAGCGCAACCATCATGTCGACACCGCGTTCCATGCACAGGCCGACCAATGCGCCCGGGCCGACGCCCAGATGGCGCAAATGATGCGCAAGGCGGTTGGCGCGCGCGTTGAGTTGCGCGTAGCTCAGCGATGCATCGCCTTGCATTACCGCCAATGCATGCGGCGTCCGCGCGGCTTGCGCTTCGAAACACTGGTGCAAGGTCTGCGGCTGTGCGGGATAAGCCGTGGCCGTATTGTTGAGCGTGCGTAATTGATGATCGCGTTCGGCCTCGCTCAGCATCGGCAGCTTGCCGACCGCGCAGTGCGGATCGGCCACGATCGCCTGCAGCAGGCGCGTGAAATGATCGGCCATGCGTTGCATGGTGTGGCGATCGAACAGATCGGTGCTGTATTCGAGATGGCCCTTGAGGCCATCGCTGCCTTCCATCAGGCTCAGTGTCAGGTCGAACTTGCTGGTCGTGCTTTCATGATCCAGCAACTGCATGGACAGGCCCGGCAATGCCAGCTCGCCCATCGGTGCGTTCTGCAATACCAGCATCACCTGGAACAAGGGCGTGTAGCTCGCATGGCGTTCCGGCTGCAGCACATCCACCAGTTGCTCGAACGGCACATCCTGATGCGCATACGCATCCAGCGTGTGCTGGCGCACCTGCTGCAACAAGGTGTCGAAGTTCTGCGTGAGGTCAACCTGCGTGCGCAGCACCAGCGTATTGACGAAGAAGCCGATCAAACCCTCGATGTCGCCCTGGTTGCGGTTGGCGATGGGCGTGCCGATGCAGATATCCGTTTGGCCCGCATAACGCGCCAGCAGGACATTGAACGCGGCGCACAAGGTCATGAACAGGCTGCCGTGGGATTTCCTGCTCAGCGCCTTCAACTTGCCGCTCAGTTCCGCCGGCACCGCAAGCAGCAGCGAAGCGCCATCGCGGCCCTGCACGGACGGACGCGGCCGGTCGGTCGGCAACGCAAGCAAGGCAGGGCTGCCTGCGAGTTGCCGCTTCCAGTAATCCAGTTGCTGCGCCAGCACTTCTCCACTCAGCCACTGCCGCTGCCAGCTCGCAAAATCGACGTAGCGCATGGGCAGTGGCGGCAGCGTCAGCGGCAAGCCACGCGCATGATGCGCATAGAAGGCGGCGACTTCCCGCATCAGGATGCCCATCGACCAGCCGTCCGAGACGATGTGATGCATGGTCAGCAGTAGAAGATGTTCTTGTGCATCACACCGCACGAGCGCACCGCGCACCAGCGGCGGACTCGCCAGATCGAACGGTATGCGCGTCTCGTCGACAATCAGCGTCTTCGCCATGGCCTCGCGCGCAGACTGCGCCAGATCGCTCAAGTCGTGATAAACCAACGGCCACGCCATGCGGGGCAGGATGCGCTGCACGGGTGCATCCTCCACGCTTTCGAAGCAGGCGCGCAGTACATCGTGCCGTTGCACCACGTCATCGAGGGCACGCTGCAAGGCATCACGATGCAGCTCGCCTTTCAGCCGCAGGGTGACCGGCATGTTGTAGGCGGCATTCCGGCCTTCGAACTGATCCAGCAGCCACAACCGCTGTTGCGCGAACGACAGCGGAAAGGTTTCGCCCGCAGGCGTCGGCGCTTGGGGGGATATTTCGTTTTGCGCGCTTGCCGGGCGCACGCAGCCGACCATCTCGACCAAGGTCGGCGCATCGAAAATCTCATGCAGCGATACGCGCACCTGGAACACGGCGGCGATCCGCGACACCAGTTGCGTTGCCAACAGCGAATGGCCACCCAGTTCGAAGAAATCGTCGTGGATGCCGACGCGGTCCAGCTTGAGCACGTCCGCCCAGATCGCCGCCATGCGTTGCTCGTCCGGCGTGCGCGGAGCCACGTACGCTTTCGCACTTTGCGTGAGGTCGGGCGCCGGTAGTGCTTTGCGATCGACCTTGCCGTTCGGCGTCAACGGCATCGCATCGAGCGTCACGAAGTGGCTGGGCACCATGTAGTCGGGCAATTTTTTCGACAACAGCGCACGCAGCTGCGCCTCGTCCGGCAGCGTTTGCGCGGCATGCGCCACCAGATACGCCACCAGATGCGTGATGTTCCGCGCATCAGTCCGCGCCAGCACGATGACGTCGCGCACGCTTTCCAACGCCGCCAGCGAGGCTTCGATGTCACCCAGCTCGATGCGCAGGCCGCGGATCTTCACCTGATGATCGCTGCGCCCCAGGTATTCAATGCTGCCATCGGGCAGATAGCGCGCCAGGTCGCCGGAGCGATACATCCGCGCACCGGGCGCGGCACTGAACGGGTTGGGGACAAAGCTTTGCGCAGTCAGCGCGGGACGATGAATGTAACCGCGCGCCAAACCCACGCCCGCGATGTACAGATGGCCAACCACACCCACCGGCACCGGGTTGAGCGCGTCGTCCAGAATATGGATCTGGATATTGGCGATCGGCCGTCCGATCGGTACGCAGGCCAGTGCGCTGTCCTTGCGGCATTCCCATGCGGTGACATCGACCGAGGCCTCGGTGGGGCCATACAAGTTATGCAATGCCACGTGCGGCCAGCGCGCGAAGAAACGCTGCTGCAGTTCCAGCGGCAGGGCTTGTCCGCTGCACATCACTTGACGCATCGAACGTCCGCACTCACCGGCCTCGTTGATGAACACGTCCAGCATCGGCGGCACGAAATGCAGTGTCGTGATCGATTGCGCATCGATCAGCGCGGCCAGATAGGCCACATCCTGATGGCCGCCCGGACGGGCCACCACCAGCATGGCGCCTTCGAGCAGCGGCCAGAAAAACTCCCATACGGACACGTCGAAGCTGAAAGGCGTTTTCTGCAGCACCCGATCCGCTGCGGTCAGCGGATAGGCATCCTGCATCCATTGCAGGCGATTGACGATGCCTTGGTGATCGATGCCCACACCTTTTGGCTTGCCGGTGGAACCGGAGGTGTAGATGACGTACGCCAGATGGTTTGGCTGCACGTCATGGTCGAGATTGTCCGTAGCGTGGCGCGCCAGCGTGGCTGCCTCGCTATCCAGCGAAATTACCCGCACGCCCTGCACGTGCGGCACCCGTTCGCGCAGGCGTTGCTGGGTCAGCACCACGGAAAGCCTCGCATCCTCCACGATGGCGGCAAGGCGATCCGCCGGATAACCCGGCTCCAACGGCACATACGCGCCGCCCGCCTTCAGGATCCCGTACAGCGCCACGATCATGTCCAGCGAGCGCTCCATGCAGACGCCGACCAGGCCGTCCGGCCCCACGCCCAGCGTGCGCAGATGCCGCGCAACGCCATTGGCCTGCGCATTGAGTTCGGCGTAGCTCAAGGACATGTCTTCATAGATCACCGCGACGCGATCCGGCGTGCGCGCAACTTGTGCTTCGAACAACTGCTGCAGCGTGTGCGCACCCATGCTTACGTTCGGATACGCCTTGGCGGTGTCGTTGAAGCCGTAGAGCAGTTGTTGACGCTCGCCATCGCCCAGCATGTCCAACTCGCCGACCGCGCAAGCCGGATCGGTAACGATCGCCTGCAGCAGGCGCGTGAAGTGATCGGCCATGCGCTCGATGGTGCGCCGCTCGAACAGATCGGTGCTGTATTCGACATAGCCCTGCAAACCCTCCGGATGTTCGGTGAGGCACAGCGTCAGATCGAACTTGGCGGTGGCAATCCCTTGATCCAGCACCTGCATCGACACGCCCGGCAAGGCCAATGTATCCATCGGCGTGTTCTGCAGCACCAGCATCACCTGGAACAGCGGCGTGTAGCTGGTGTGGCGTTCCGGTTGCAGCGCTTCGACCAGTTGCTCGAATGGCACGTCCTGGTGCGCATAGGCCGCTAGCGTGTGCTGGTGCACCTGTTGCAACAGCGTGTGGAAATCCTG
>NZ_DATEJY010000028.1:0-4678 GCF_035277725.1 Dyella sp.
AGCAGCAATTCCCCTTCCAGCACATGGAACAGTTCCTGGGTGCCGGATGGATGTGCTTGGGCCTGAAACCGCTCGCCAGGATGCAGTTCCCACATCCAGTGTTCCAGCATTTCCGGACCTTCCGAACCGACCAGCAAGCGAGCCGTGCCGCCGAGCGGTCCGGTCCACAGCGTAGGTGTTTCGTCCGGCGCAATGATGCGCACGGCACGTTGCCCGGTGTCCGCCACCGCAACCAGTTCCGCCACCGATACCTTCAAGCCGGACGCGATGCGGCATAGCGTGCCGATACTCGGATTGGCGTTGCCTTGTTCGATCTGCACCAGCATGCCCTTGCTCACATCGCAGCGGGCAGCCAGCTGATCGAAAGACAGTCCACGCGCTTTGCGCAGCCTTGCCATGCGTGTTGCGATCGCTGCATGCAGGGCTTGTGCCGGATCGCTGGCTGGCGTATCGTCGGTCAATATATTGACTTTGGCGGTCATTGGGGCATTTTGCGGCCGTCCCTTCTTTCTCGTCAACACGGCAATCTCTCCCACATGGCATTCCAACCTTCGATCGCGCCGGACATTTTCGCGCTGCGCCCGGATTTCGCGGCGCTAAGCATCTACGCCGAAAACGCACGCAATACTGCCAGCGATGCGCATGGCACCGAACTGCTGCGTCAGGCTTGCCATGATCTGCGCGCGGCGCCGTGGGCGGAAGCACACCTTGCTGCGTGGCGCGATGCCTATAAGGCCTTCGGCGCCAAGCCGCAGCGCACGCCGTGCTCCGCCGAGGCGTTGCACAAGCGAGCCCTGCGCGACCAGATGCTGCCGGCAGTCAATGCTGTGGTGGATCTCTATAACGCCATCAGCGTGCGCTATGCGCTTCCGGTCGGTGGCGAAGATGCGGCGCTGTACGACGGTGTACCGCATCTGATGCGTGCATCCGGCAACGAATCGTTCGAGACGATGGCCGAAGGCGCGCCGAAGATCGAAACCGTGGAGCAGGGCGAGGTGATCTGGTGCGATGCACGTGGTGTCACGTGCCGGCGTTGGAACTGGCGGCAAGGGCTTCGCACGCGCATTACCGAGCACAGTACCGAGATGTGGTTTGTGCTGGAACGTCTGGACCCCATGCCAGGCGATGCACTGCTTGAAGCAGGCGAGCGATTGATCGAAGGCCTGCGCCGGCTGAGCCCGGACGTACGCACGACTCAGCTGTACCTTGCCGCGGCTTCCCAATCGATTCTGTAACCGTGTTGCCCACCGAACATCTTCTCCGGCTTGAAGAAGATCTTCAGGGCGATCGGCATGAGCATGTGCATCAACGCTTTCATCAACGGTCCGGAGGCTTTCTGGCTGTTGGACTTGGCAGCCTGCGCCGCCACCTGTTCGACGCGGCCACGGCGCAGCCGTTCGTAGCAGGCAAACGCCTCGGCGGCATTCGGCATGTCGCGCAAGCAACGCGCGAGTTGAATGGCGCTTTCTATCGCCAGTGACGCACCCTGGCCGGAACTGGACGAGGGCGCGTGCACCGCATCGCCGACCAGCACCATCCTCTCGCTATGCCAGCGCGGAACCGGCGGCATCATTTCGCTTCCGCCGGTGGCAATCAGCAGGTTCGGATCGGCGTATTGCAGCAGCGTTTGTGCGGGCTGATCGTCGCGATAAAGTTCACGCAGGCGATCGATCCATTGTGACGCCGGTATCTTGCGCGCCTCCGCCATCGACAGCGGTGTGTCGTGCGGCAGGCTGCCGAACCAGCAAATGCCTTGGTCAGGATCGGACCAGTAGCCGAGAAAGCCGTGCTTGCCGAACACGAAGGTCATCGTGCCGGAGGCGGCGTCGATCGTGCCGTGTGGTGCGCCACCGCCAAAACCCAGATGGCCGGTGTAGTGCGGCGACGGCGCATTCGGATCGATCAGTTCACGCACGGCCGAGCGAATGCCATCCGCGCCGATCAGAACTTCGCCACTGGCATGAGTGCCATCGGCAAATTGCACCTGCACACCATCGGCCGTTTCGCTGGCGCCGATCACGCGTTTGCCATACACGATGGGGATGCCGGCATCTTCCACTGCCTTGCGCAGCGCCCGGTAGAGATCGGGGCGCCATATCACGCGGCCGGGGTGCATGCCGTTCACGCCGCTGAAGCGGCTGAGAATTTTTCCGCGGCTGTTGGCGATGGTCATGTGCGAAATAGGCCGGCCGATGGCTTGCCGCTCGGCATCGATACCGATGATTTTCAGCGCCTCCAGACCGTTGGGCGCCAGCATCAGCGCGGCACCCACGCCGTCTGCGGCGGTCGGGTATGCCTCGTAAATGGTTGAGCGGATGCCCGCTTTCGACAGCGCCAACGCTACGACAGGACCGGCAATGCCGCCCCCGATGACAAGTGCATGTTTTACGGCTGCCATGGGTTCACCCTTGATGATGATAGGTCATATTATGACTATATAGACATAAAATGATTATGACCGCAAGATGCGTCCCGGGCCGGCCTCAGGATGCGCAGGTGAAAACCCGCCAACGACAGCGATCGCCCCTGGCGATGGTGATTCTTTCTTTCGTGCTGGAAGCGCCATCGCACGCGTACCGCATGCACGAGCTGATCAAGCAGCGCGGCAAAAACAACGTCGTCAACGTGGCTCAACGCAACAGCGTCTACCAGACGATTGCCCAGCTGCAGGCGGCCGAGTTGATACGCGTACGCGAAACCCGGCAGGACGAGGGCAGGCCGGAACGCGTGGTGTATGAGATCACGCCCTTGGGCAAGAAAACCTTCTACGCCTGGCTCGAAGGCATGCTTGCCGAGCCACGGCGCGAGTTCAACGAATTTCCCGCCGCGCTGGCCACGTTGATGGCGCTTTCTCCGAATGTGGTGCTTGCGCAGCTGCAGCGGCGCCGCGAAGCCCAAAAGCGGCAGCTATCCCACGCATCGTCTGCCATGAAGACGATGCTGGCCAAAGGGCTGCCACGGCTCTGCCTGCTGGATGACGAATACAAGCAGGTGTTGCTGAAGGCCGAAATCAAATGGCTGGATGGATTGATCGCCGAGCTTGAGTCGGGCGAGATGACCTGGAACGAGAAATGGCTGCGCAAGCTGGCGGCGCAGTTCGAGAGCGGCAAGCTGGATTGATGGAGGTTATGGATACCTCGCCGCTCCGGCGAAGGCCGGAGCCCAGTGACTTTGGTGCTTAACTGAGCCTGCTGACTCGATAGTGCATGCGTCGACCATGGCATCTTCAACATCGTTTCGACGCTTTCTTATGGCATAAACCCGATCGCCGGCAGCATAATCCCTCGCACGTCCACGCGGGGAACGGTTATGAATTCCAGCACCTTGACGCGTCCAAGCGCATGGATTCCCTTGGCAATGTCCTTCGCCGCGCTGTGCCTGGTCGCCGGCCACGTGATCTTCTTTGGCCACGCACGCGAGACCGATGAAAGCGCAACGGCGCACCTGTTTCAGTTGCTCATTACCTTGCAAATACCCGTCATCGCGTTTTTTGCCTTCAAATGGCTACGACGCAATCCCAAATACGCGGTGGGGATTTTAGCCTTGCAAGCTTTAGCGGGCGCGGTGGCCTGCGCGCCGGTCTGGTATTTCAAGTTGTAGCTGAAAGCGCGGCCATGACGATGAGCATGACGTTCAAAGTGGGTGACCACGTCAGCTGGAATTCCGAAGCCGGGCGAGTCAGCGGCACCATCGTGGCCGTTCACACCAAAGATTTCGATTACAAGGGGCATACGCACCACGCCTCGGCAAAAGACCCGCAATACGAAATCAAGAGCGACAAGACCGATCACATCGCTGCTCATAAAGGCCATGCACTTCGGCATCTACGTTCCTAAGGCACCGCGTGGCGCTTCCGTTCTTCACCATCGGCCATTCAAACCGCAGCCTGGACGATTTCATCGCACTGCTGCGCGAAGCGGACGTTCAACGCGTCATCGATGTCAGAGCCTTCCCGCGATCGCGCACCAACCCGCAATTCAACGAGACCGCGCTGCCGGAAGCGCTGCGCCCCTTCGATCTATCGTATGAACATATCGCCGCTCTCGGCGGCCGGCGCGGCAAATCCAAGCCGGTGCCTGCCGGCGTCAATGCGTTCTGGATCAACCAGAGTTTCCACAACTACGCGGACTATGCGCTTTCAGACGCATTCCGCGTCGGGCTGGAACACCTGATTGCACAGGGACGCAGCTATCGTTGCGCAATCATGTGTTCGGAAGCGGTGTGGTGGCGTTGCCATCGGCGCATCATCGCGGATTACCTGCTGGCGCGCGACGAAACCGTGCTCCACATACTGGGGTCAGGGCATATCGATGCGGCCCGGCTTACAGACGGCGTTGTCCTTCAACCGGACGACACGCTTACGTACCCTGCAGCTGGCGAGCAAGCGTAAAAAGTGCGTTCGTAGGGTTGGGGTGAAATCGCTCCGAACTCGCGCCCCGTCATTCCAGCTTTCGCTCATTGCTGTCCGGGGAAATTCGCTGCGCTCCAGGCAAACATCTGCAACTCAACCGAAGCCCCTTTTTTTCCAGCAAATTCAAAGCTAGCAACTCGTCGCCCCGGCGAACGCCGGGGTCCAGTGCCTTTGAGTATCCGCAAGTCGCTGGGTCCCGGCTTTCGCCGGGACGACGAGCTTTTTAGCCATTTCGCTTAAACAAGCAAAACTTTCCCCGGACAGCGA
>NZ_DATEJY010000029.1:0-33359 GCF_035277725.1 Dyella sp.
TTTTTTCCCAGCAAATTCAAAGCTAGCGACTCGTCGCCCCGGCGAACGCCGGGGTCCAGTGCCTTTGAGTATCCGCAAGTCGCTAGGTCCCGGCTTTCGCCGGGACGACGAGCTTTTTAGCCATTTCGCTTAAACAAGCAAAACTTTCTCCGGACAGCGATGCGCGAAAGCGGGAATCCATGTTTAAGGATGCATCAGAGCAAAATGGATTCCCGCTTTCGCGGAAGCGCTTTACAACAGCGAAGCTGGTCAATGACGGCCATGAGGCGGGAACGTACTCATGGCAACCAACACATATGCCGGCCTTTGGCTAGACTCCGCCCGTCCTTCACCACTTGGCGCCGGCATGTTCAAGCTCAAAGGCATGTTGTCCCTTCACGCCGGCGACCAGGCGCTCGGCGGCGCTGATCGCATCGCCCTGCTGGCCAAGATTCATGAAACCGGCTCCATCACCGCCGCGGCGCGTGCCGTGGGCATGAGCTACAAAGGCGCATGGGATGCCATCGACGCCATGAACAACCTGGCGGACGAACCCTTAGTCACGCGCGCCGCCGGCGGCAAGGGCGGCGGCGGCACGCGTCTGACCGAGCGCGGGGAGCGCCTGGTCGAAACCTTCGCAGCACTGGAAGAGGTGCATCGCCGCTTTCTTGAACAGTTCGAGCCCCTTGCGGAAGCTCCCGCTGCCGACATCAAGCTGATCAGGAGCCTTATGTTCCGCACCAGTGCACGCAATCAACTTTCCGGCCGCGTGGTGGCGATCCACAAAGGCAAGGTCAACGACACGGTGGAGCTGGAGTTGCCCGGCGGCGAACGCGTGGTCGCCTCGCTCACCTGCGAGAGCACGGAAAACCTGGGCCTGAAGGTCGGCAGCGAAGCCATCGCCCTGATCAAGGCGTCATCGGTGCTGCTCGCCTTGCCCGAGGAAGGCATGCGGCTTTCGGCGCGCAATCAATTCCCCGGCGCCGTCGCACAGATCATCGAAGGGCCGGTAAACGCCGATGTGCGCATCCAACTGGCAGGCGGCAGCGTGATGGCGGCGGTCATCACCACGGAAAGCGTGTCCCGTCTCGGCTTGAAGGAAGGCGTGCCGGTGCTGGCCGTCGTCAAGGCCTCCAGCGTGATGCTCGGGACAACCCGCTAAGCAGCCGCTCCCTCCACATGCCAAACCGTAAATTGAGCGGCGCCCAATCCGTCATATACTCGAGTACATAACGTTGAGCCGGGGCAGCTCGGCGCACGATCACTCCGGATGGGGACTTGGCATGTTGAAACGACAGGCGCTTGCTGCCGCCATGGTGGGATTGCTTGCGGCGAGCGGCGCCGCGCACGCAGACGACATTTTCAGCGACGGCCATGTGGACGGCGATTTGCGCCTCTACAACTTCAACCGCCTCTACGACAGCAAGACCACGCCGAACGCCAGTGCCTTTTCCGTGGCGGCGCTGATCAATGCGCAAACCGGTACCTTCCTCACCGGCTTCAGCGTGGGCGGGTCGTTCGCCACCGCCAATTCGCTAGGCACGCATTCGAACGAACTGGCGAAGGTCGATACCACGCTCGCCGGCCCGAACAACTCGATCGGCACCTTCAGCCAGGCCTATCTGCAATACCAGCACGGCGTGTTCCTGTTTCGCGGCGGCTATCAATACCTCACCGATGATCCGTGGATGGGCAACAACGATTCGCGCATCATTCCGTCCTCGTACAACGCTTTGAAAGTGCAGGTCACGCCACTGGCCGGTTGGAATCTGTTCGCCATCCGCGAATACAGCTGGAAGAGCCGCACCTCCGATGGCATGTTTCCAGACAACCTGTATTACCCGTCCAAATACGACGGCGATTCGATGTACGGCAACAATGGTTCCCTGCCCTTGCATGCGCGCTCCGCCCCCGGCACCTGGGAAGGCGGCACCACCTACGTGCATGGCGGCTTGAATGCGCAGTTGCGCTACTACGACTTCATGAACTTCGCGCGCACCGCTTACGCGGTAGGCAGCTATGTCTTCGATACCGGCACAGGCTTCAATCCCGTCGTTGGCGCGCAATACGTGGCGCAGAACGCAGGCTCGGACAACCGCTTTACCGAAAACAACACCAAGCTGTTCGGCGTAGCCGGCGACCACGTGAAGAGCCGCGCCATCGGCGGTGATCTTGGCGTGGTGATTCCCAACGGCCGCTTCGATCTGTACTACAACAAAGTCGGGCGCGAACAAGGCGCTGTGGGTGGCGGCGCATTGATTTCACCGTACACCGCCAATTACGGCACCGATCCGCTGTTCACCACGTCGATGATCCGCGGCCTGGTCGAGACCGGCCCTGGCCGCGCTTGGAAAGGCAAGTTCACCTACGACCTTCTGGACAAGAAGCTGCAGCTGACTGCCGCCTATGCGAAATACATCACCGATTACCGCGGCACCAGCCACGACCTGTATGTCGACGTGATCTACCATTTGGACGGCTATTTGCGCGGCCTGACACTGCGCGATCGATGGGAACTGTCCAACGGCGGCATCGACAACCTCAACCCGACCAACAAGACCTTCGTCTATAACCGGGTGATGATCGATTACAAGTTCTAGCCGCGCGTGCGTAGGCTGGGATGAATTCCCAGCTTTCTTGCGGCCTGCTGGGACTTCATCCCAGCCTTCGCATGCCCGCAAAGCCACCAAGATCGAATTACGGCGCACTGCACAAAGAAAATACAGGCTCCCTGCTGGCCGAAAAGACCTGATTATGTCCCATAAAGACAAGATTCCTCCCCTCTGTACCCCTTGCGATTTTGTGCAAACGCACATAACAATGCGGTAACGCCCCTGCGGGAGTGGGGAGCGGCCGGTGACGGCCAGCATCAGGGGCGTCCAGCGTCATTCAACCAGGGGAATCTTGCATGTCCAAACGATGGGCAGTGGCTGTCGTGTTAGCCGGTTTTGCCGTGACCAGCACCAACGCGTGGTCAGGCGATGACATTTTCAGCAGCGGTCATGTGGATGGCGATCTGCGTCTCTACAACTACGACCGCCTCTACGCCAGCAAGACCGTACCCAACGCCAACGCCTTTTCCATTGGCGCGCTGATCAATGCACAGACGGGTACGTTTCTCACCGGCTTCAGCCTGGGAGCATCATTCGCCACGGCCAATTCGCTAGGCACACATTCGGATCAGTTGGCGAAGGTCGACACGACGCTGGGCGGGCCAAGCAACTCCATCGCGGCCTTCAGCCAGGCCTATCTGCAATACCAGCATGGCATCTTCCTGTTTCGCGGCGGCTATCAATATCTGGCTGACGATCCGTGGATGGGCAACAACGATGCGCGTGTCATTCCTTCCTCGTACAACGCGTTGAAGGTGCAGGTCACGCCACTGACCGGCTGGAACCTGTTTGCCGTGCGCGAATACAGCTGGAAAAGCCGCACGTCTGAGGGCATGTATCCAGACAACCTGTATTACCCCTCCAAGTACGACGGCGATTCGATGTACGGCAACAACGGCTCGCTGCCGCTGCATGCGCGTTCCGCACCGGGCACGTGGGAAGGCGGCACCACCTACGTCGGCCATGGCGTGAATGCGCAATTGCGCTATTACGACTTCCTGCACTTCGCGCGCAGCGCCTTTGCCATGGGCAGCTATGTCGTCGATACCGGCAGCGGATTCAATCCGGTCGTCGGCGCGCAATACCTGGCGCAGAACTATGGCGTGGACAATCGCTTTACCGAAACCGGCACCAAGTTGTTCGGTGTCGCGGGCAATCACGTCAAGAGCCGCGTCATCGGCGGCGACGTGGGCGTGGTGATTCCGAATGGGCGTTTCGACGTCTTCTACAACCAGGTGGCGCATCAGCAGGGCGCCGTCGGCGGCGGTGCACTGATCTCGCCTTTCACCACCAATTACGCCAGCGATCCGCTGTACACCACCTCGATGATTCGCGGCCTGGTCGAATCCGGCCCGGGCCATGCGTGGAAAGGCAAATTCACTTACACCCTGTTCGACAAGAAACTCGAACTCGCCACCGCATACGCCAAATACTTCACCTACTACCGCGGCAACAGCCACGACTTGTATGTCGACGTGATCTACCATTTGGACGGTGTCTTCAAGGGCCTGACACTGCGCAACCGCTGGGAGTTGTCCAATGGCGGCATCAACAACCTCAACCCGACCAACAAGACCTTCGTCTACAACCGGTTGATGATCGACTACAAGTTTTAAGCGCGCATGAAAGGAAGGCGACCGGCGCCTTCCTTTTGCCCGATGCGAGCGCCTATGATCGGCCCACCTTTTCGCGGAGCGAACCATGCGCGCCATTCTGATCATCCTGGGACTCGTGCTGCTGGTCGGCGGCTTGTGGGTGGTATTCGGCCACGGCAGCTATACGCAAACCGATACCTTGCTGCAGATCGGCTCGGCCAAGTTCACTGCCACGCGTGACAAGGCGATTCCGGAGTGGATGGGTATCAGCGGCATCGTAGTGGGCGCCCTGCTGGCCCTGGCCGGCCTGCTGTCGAAGCGGTAGGTTGGGGTGCGAACCCCAACATTTTTGATGTCGACGAGGAAATGAACGTTGGGGTTCGCACCCCAACCTACGTCGCTCATCCCCAGCCGCTACAATCCCACGGATGGATGTCTCCCACCTGATCGACTCGCTCAACGACGCGCAACGCGAAGCCGTCTGCGCGTCACCCGGCCACTATCTGGTCCTCGCCGGCGCCGGCTCCGGCAAAACCCGTGTGCTTACCAACCGCATCGGCTGGCTCAACCAGGTCGAACGCGTACCGCCGTGGGCGATCCTTGCCGTGACCTTCACCAACAAGGCCGCGGGCGAAATGCGCGCGCGCCTGGAAAACCTGATTCCAGGCGGCACGCAAGGCCTCACCGTCGGCACGTTTCACGGCATCGCCCACCGCCTGCTGCGCCGCCATTGGCGTGAAGCCGGCTTGCCGGAAAGTTTCCAGATTCTTGACGCCGACGATCAGCAACGCATGGTCAAGCGCGTGGTCGCCGGCCTCGGCCTGGACGAAGCGCGCTTCCCGCCGCGCCAGGCCGCCTGGCAGATCAACAGCTGGAAGGATGAAGGCAAGCGCCCGGAAAACATCGAGCATCACCAGCACCCGGTGACACGCACCCTGGTGCAGATCTACCAGGCTTACGAAGACGGCTGCCAGCGCGCCGGCCTGGTGGATTTCGCCGAACTGCTGCTGCGCGCACACGAGCTATGGCTGAAGCAACCCGCTGTACTGGAGCATTACCAGCAGCGCTGGCGGTATCTGCTGATCGACGAATTCCAGGATACCAACGCACTGCAATACGCATGGATTCGCGTACTTGCCGGCCGCAGCGGCCAGGTGTTCGTGGTTGGCGACGACGACCAGGCCATCTACGGCTGGCGCGGCGCCAAGGTGGAAAACGTGCAGCAATTCCTGCGCGATTTTCCCGGCGCGCGCACGATCAAGCTGGAACAGAACTACCGCTCCACTTCCACCATCCTGAAGGCCGCCAACAGCGTCATCGAACGCAACGGCAATCGCCTCGGCAAGCAGTTGTGGACGGCTGGCGAGGAAGGCGATCGCATTGCTGTGTACGCCGCGTACAACGAGCAGGACGAAGCGCGCTTCGTGATCGAGCGTATTCGCGAATACATCGCCGAGCATGGCGACGCGAAAGATTGCGCGATTCTCTATCGTTCCAATGCGCAATCGCGCAACTTCGAAGAACAGCTTATCCAGCACGATGTTCCGTATCGCGTCTATGGCGGCCTGCGCTTCTTCGAACGCGCAGAAATCAAGGATGCCTTGGCATACCTGCGCCTCACCGCCAATCGCCATGACGATGCGGCATTCGAGCGCGCGGTAAATACGCCGCCGCGCGGCATTGGCGATCGCACGCTGGATGTGTTGCGCCGGCGTGCGCGTAGCGAAGCCACATCGATGTGGGAGGCCTCGTTGAGCGAGCTGAGTTCCAGCAATGAATTGGCGGGACGCGCGAAGAATGCGGTGAAAGCGTTTCTCGCCATGATCGACGAGATGGCGCGTGCGTTTGCGGGACTCGGGACTCGGGACTCGGGACTCGGCAGAAGCGCCGCACTCGACAACACCCCGTCCACCCCCGAAGCACAAAGCAACCTGCTTGCGTATCAGCCAGACCCGAGTCCCGAGTCCCGAGTCCCGAATCCCGCAACACTCTCCCTCGCCGAACAAATCGACCACGCCATCACTCAATCCGGCCTGCGCGACTTCTACGAAAAAGACAGCCGCGGCAATGCCGAATCGCGCGTGGAAAACCTGGACGAACTGGTCAACGTCGCCAGCCGCTTCGAACTCACGCCCGACGACATCGAGGCAGGCTTGAGCGAACTCTCCGCCTTCCTTTCGCATGCCGCGCTCGAAGCCGGCGAAGGCCAGGGCGAATCGTGGGACAACTGCGTGCAGTTGATGACGCTGCACTCGGCCAAGGGCCTGGAATTTCCGCTGGTGTTCCTGGTCGGCGTGGAAGAAGGCCTGTTTCCCAGCCAGCGCTCCGTCGAAGACGAAGGCCGGCTGGAAGAAGAACGCCGCCTCGCCTACGTCGGCATCACGCGCGCGCGCCAGCGCCTGGTCATCACGCATGCCGAATCGCGCCGCATGCATGGCACGGAAATGCTCTCGCGCCCGTCGCGCTTCCTCGCCGAAGTACCGCCTTCCCTGCTCGACGAAGTACGCCCGCGCGTGCAGGTAAGCCGTCCGCTCTATGCCGGCCGCTTCAACGAACCGGCGCCTTCGCTGCAGGAAGACATGCCGGTCAAACTCGGCCAGCGTGTCAGTCATCCGAGCTTCGGCGAAGGCGTGGTGGTGAGTGCCGAAGGCAGCGGCGCGCACACGCGCCTGCAAATCAATTTTGAAAGCGCGGGCAGCAAATGGCTGGTGGCGGCCTACGCCAAGCTCACGCCACTGTAGGGATGTTATCGCGATGAACGAGCGTCCCATTCGCGAACTACGCCGCGAACTCGGCAGCTTCCATCAGCAGCTGCAGGACCTCTATCAACGCCTGCCGTGGAGCCATCGCCTGGTCAACGGCCTGTCCCTGGCAGTGCAGGCCCTGGCCGCCGCCAGCCTCGGCTACGGACTGGGTTTGCTGCTGCATACGCAACAGGCGTTCTGGGGTGCGCTTACCGCCATCGCCGTCACGCAGCAAAGCTACATCGATACGCGCAAGTCGTCGATCGACCAGGTGCTCGGCGCGGCCATTGGCGCCACCATCGCCATCACTGGCTCGTATCTGGCGCAGGACAATTACCTGGTCTATGCCATCACCATGGCGATATCGATCGTGCTGTGCTGGCTCTTCAACATCGGCAGCGCCGGCAAGCTCAGCGCCACCACCGTCACCATCGTGATGCTGGTGCCGCACAATGGCCCGTTCTGGACCATCGCACTCACGCGCCTGGGCGAAGTCACCATAGGCATCGGCAGCGCGTTGCTGGTGACCTGGGTCGCGAACAAGCTGGAAAAGCGCTTGCTGGACACGTAGGTTGGGGCGCAAACCCCAACATCGCCCTCTCGATCAGCACCACAACGTTGGGGTTCGCACCCCAACCTACGTATGATCGGCGGCACCGCCGAACCTGACAGGAAGGCAAGGATGGCCAAGCTCATCCCTACCCGCAACAGTTGCCTGGGCCGCATGACATCTGGCGAAAAGCGCCTGTCCGAACGGCTGGAGCAAAAGCTCGAAGACGATTACCTGTTGTGGTACGACGTGCCGATCGGCCGCCATCAATGCCGGCCCGATTTCGTGATCTTCCATCCCCGCCGCGGCCTGCTGGTGCTGGAAGTAAAGGATTGGGCGCCCGAACGCATCATCGCCGACAAAACCCAGTTCACGCTGATCACCCAGCGCGGCATGGTGAAGGAAATCAATCCGCTGATGCAGGCACATTCGTATGCCATCCGCATCAACGAAGAACTGGAACGCGACCCGGCGCTGATCCATCCCGCCCAACACCGGCATGCCGGCAAGCTGATCATGCCGTGGGCGTACGGCGTGGTGCTGGCCAACATCAGCCGCAAGCAGTTCACCGATGGCGAACTGGACCAGGTCATTCCGGCGCATCTCGTGATCTGCCGCGACGAGATCTATGAAAGCGTCGAAGCCGAAGATTTCCAGGAACGCCTATGGGCGATGTTCCCGCAAGTGTTTCCATGTGCGCTGACGTTGCCGCAGATCGATCGCATCCGCTGGCACATGTTTCCCGAACTGCGAGTGGAATGGGGCGAAGGCCAGTTCGGGCTGGCTTTCGACCATGACCATCACCGCAAGACGCCGGTCGACATTCCCGATTTGATCCGCGTGATGGACATGCAGCAGGAGCAGCTGGCGCGCTCGCTTGGCGACGAACACCGCATCATCCATGGCGTGGCCGGCTCCGGCAAAACGATGATCCTCGGCTATCGCGCCTTGCATCTCGCGCGCACGCTGGCCAAGCCCATCCTGGTGCTTTGCTACAACAAGACGCTCGCAGCCCGATTGAACCAGCTGATGGGCGAACGCGGCCTGGCGGACAAGGTGCAGGTCTACAACTTCCACAGCTGGTGCCGCGCCATGCTGAAGGCCTATCACGTGCCGCTGCCGCCTGAAGGCGACGGCTTTTTCGAAGCGATGGTGGAAAGGGTGATGCAGGGCGTGGAGCGCAACCAGATTCCACGCTTTCAATACGGCGCCGTGCTGATCGACGAAGGCCATGATTTCGAACCGGAGTGGTATCGCCTGATCGTGCAGATGGTCGATCCGGCCACCCAGTCACTGCTGGTGCTCTACGACGATGCGCAGAACATCTACGGCAACGCCAACCGGCCGGCCTTCACCTGGAAAAGCGTGGGCGTGCAGGCGCAAGGGCGCACCACCATCCTGCGCATCAATTACCGCAACACGCTGGAAATTCTTTCCGTCGCCCGCCGCTTTGCACAAGCGCTGTTCGATGAACGCGATGGCGATGATGACGATGTGCCATTGATCGCCCCGGAAAGCGCCGGCCGCCGTGGCGCGGTACCCATGCTGATACGCACTGAAAGCGCGAGCGCCGAGCTGCGGGCCATCATGGAACGCATCCGCCTTGAACAACAGCAGGGGCGCGTCCTTTCGGATATCGCGGTGTTGTTCCGCAACCACTGGGAAGGCGACAAGATCCACCTCGCCTTGCAACAGGCCGGCATCTTGAGCCGCCACGCGGATGGTGCCGGCAAAAGCGCGCTGTTTGACGACGAAGCCAGCGTCAAGCTGGTAAGCATGCATTCCAGCAAGGGCCTGGAGTTTCCGGTGGTGATCATCCCGGGCCTTGGCGCATTGCCCAAGCAAGGTCAGGACGAAGCCCAGGAAGCGCGCCTGCTGTACGTCGCCATGACGCGCGCCACCGAGCAGTTGATCCTGCTGCATTACCAGGAATCGGTTTTCACCGCGCGCATCCGGGCCTCGATCAACGACATCCAGGCACAGCTGGGCAGGTAGGTTGGGGGGCGAACCCCAACATCTCTCCGCTGGCCGGCATGGCGGTGTTGGAGTTCGTACCCCAACCTACGCGGCGTCCATCTGTTCCCGTCTGGCAAAAATTTACGCGTTCTTTATGCAACGCGCCGTTTTAGCTACCCGCTTCTTATGCGCTGCTGCCTAAAGTGCGCAGCCTGAAGAGACATCGAGCAGCATCCATGGATTTTGTCTATCTACTTTTCGGCTTCGTGTTGGCGGCGGCCACGCTTGGCTTTTTGCTGCTCTGCGACCGCCTGGGGCCACGTTGACCGCGTTTGCCGCGGCGATTTCATAACGGAGCGAACTCCATGAATTTCTTTTACGGATTGGCTGCCGTGATCGCGGTGGCTTTGACGGTTTACCTGTGCGTGGCGCTGCTGAAGCCGGAGTGGTTCGAATGACTGCCAACGATTTCCTGCAGATCGGCGTCTTCCTGATCGTGCTGCTGTTGCTCATCAAGCCGATGGGCAGCTATATGGCCCACGTGTTTGCCGATGAGCCGAACCGGCTTACGCGCGCTGGCGCAGGTTTCGAGCGCGTGATCTATCGCCTGTGCGGCATCGATGCGCAGGAAGACATGGGCTGGAAGCGCTATGCGATTGCCATGCTGCTGTTCAACGTGTGCGGCATGGTGCTGGTGTATGCCTTCCAGCGCCTGCAAGGCTATCTGCCGCTCAATCCGCAACATTTTCCTGCGCTAAGTCCCGATCTTTCGATCAACACGGCCATCAGCTTCGTCACCAACACCAACTGGCAGGCATATTCGGGCGAGTCGGCGATGAGTTATCTCACCCAGATGGCGGCGCTGGCAGTGCAGAACTTTGTATCTGCCGCCACCGGCATCGCCGTATTGATGGCGGTCGTCCGCGGCTTCGTGCGCAAGACGGCGAAAGGCGTCGGCAATTTCTGGGTGGATCTGACGCGCACCACGCTTTACGTGCTGATGCCGCTCTCGTTCGTGCTTGCGCTGCTGCTGGTATCGCAAGGCGTGATTCAGAACTTCAAGCCGTATGTCGACGTGCCCGTGGCGCAAACCACCACCTATGCCAATCCGGTCACCGACGCGGCCGGCAACGCCATCAAGGATGCAGCCGGCAACCCTGTGACCAAGCCCGCGCAGCTCACCACGGAAACGCTGCCGATGGGCCCTGCCGCGTCGCAGATTGCGATCAAGATGCTGGGTACCAATGGCGGCGGCTTCTTCGGCGCCAACTCCGCGCATCCGTATGAGAACCCGACCCCGTTCTCCAACTTCCTGGAGATGCTGGCGATCTTCCTGATTCCCGGCGGCCTGTGCCTTACCTTCGGCCAAATGGTGGGCGACAAACGCCAGGGCTGGGCCATCCTGGCCACCATGCTGGTGATCTTTATTCCGCTGGCGATTGGCGTAACGGCAGCCGAGCAAGCCGGCAATCCGACCCTGCACACGCTCTCGATCGATCAGCACGCATCCGACTTGCAGTCAGGCGGCAACATGGAAGGCAAGGAAACGCGCTTCGGCATCGCTGCCAGCAGCCTGTTTACCGCCATCACCACAGCAGCTTCGTGCGGCGCGGTGAACAACATGCACGACTCGCTCACCCCACTCGGTGGTCTGGTGCCGATGTGGTTGATGCAGCTAGGCGAGGTGATCTTCGGCGGCGTGGGTTGCGGCTTGTACGGCATGCTCGCCTTCGCCGTCGTCGCCGTGTTCATTGCCGGCCTGATGGTGGGCCGCACGCCGGAATACCTCGGCAAGAAGATCGAAGCGTACGAAATGAAGATGGCGAGCCTCGCCGTATTGATCCCTTGTGCATTGGTAGTGATCGGCACGGCTATCGCAGTGATGACGCCGGTTGCAAAAGCGAGCGCTGGCAATCCAGGCGCCCATGGCTTCAGCGAAATTCTCTATGCCGTGACATCTGCAGCGAATAACAACGGCAGCGCGTTCGGCGGCCTCTCCGCGAACATTCCGTTCTGGAACGTGATGCTGAGCGTGTGCATGTTCTGGGCGCGGTACACCTTGGCGATCGCCATGCTCGCCATGGCCGGTTCGCTGGCGGCGAAGAAACATGTACCCGCTTCCGCGGGAACGTTGCCGACACATACGCCTTTGTTTGTAACGCTGCTCACCAGCGTGGTGATTGTGGTGGGTGCGCTCACCTTCCTGCCTGCCCTGGCGCTCGGGCCAATTGCCGAATACCTCATGTCAGCCCATTGATGTTTCTTCCTGTCGCTCCCCGCCTGAGTTTGTGGAAAACCGGGATATCCATCTCGTCATTCCAGCGAAAGCTGGAATCCAGTGCCTTAATGCCAAAGCAAAGTCACTGGACCCCAGCTCTCGCTGAGGTGACGGATCAGAGGAGTCTCCGCAAGCTCGAAGGGAGAGGAAATCAAAGAAAACCGGAGTTCTGAGAACATGACGTCCCACGCACACACGGTTCGCACCTTCGACCGTAGCTTAATCACGAAGGCGATGGCGGACGCTTTCCGCAAACTCTCGCCCAAGCTGCAGTTCCGCAACCCGGTCATGTTCGTCGTGTTCGTGTGCAGCGTGCTCACCACGCTGCTATGGCTGCAGGCGCTGATCGGCCACGGCGAAGCACCGACGGCTTTCATCTTCTGGGTGACGGTGTGGCTGTGGTTCACGCTGCTATTCGCCAACTTTGCCGAGGCGTTGGCCGAAGGCCGCGGCAAGGCGCAAGCCGCAGCGTTGCGCAGCACGCGCAAGGACGTGCTGGCCAAGAAGCTGGCTGAGCCGAAGCGCGATGCCGCCATCGTGTTCACGCCTTCCAACGAATTGCGCGCCGGTCACTTTGTGCTGGTGGAAGCGAACGAACAGATTCCCGGCGACGGCGAAGTGCTTATCGGCGCGGCCAGCGTGGATGAAAGCGCCATTACCGGCGAATCCGCACCGGTCATCCGCGAAGGCGGCGGCGATCGCAGCGCCGTCACCGGCGGCACGCGCGTGCTGTCGGATTGGCTGGTGATCAAGATCACGCAGAACCCCGGCGAGAGCTTTCTCGACCGCATGATCGCGATGGTGGAAGGCGCCGCACGCCGCAAGACGCCCAACGAGATTGCGCTGACCATTCTGCTGGCCAAGTTCACGCTGATCTTCCTGCTGGCTTGCGCCACCCTGTTGCCCTACTCGATCTACAGCGTGCAGGTGGCCGGCAAGGGCAACCCGATCACGCTCACCGTGCTGATCGCGTTGCTGGTGTGCCTGATTCCCACCACCATCGGCGCGCTGCTGTCGGCGATCGGCATTGCCGGCATGGACCGCATGATCCGCGCCAACGTCATCGCCACGTCCGGCCGTGCGGTGGAAGCTGCTGGCGATGTGGACGTACTGCTGCTGGACAAGACCGGCACCATCACGCTCGGCAATCGCCAGGCCTTCGCGTTCCACGCCGCACCGGGTATCGAGGAGCGCACGCTGGCCGATACCGCGCAACTGGCCTCGCTCGCCGACGAAACACCGGAAGGCCGCAGCGTGGTCGTGTTGGCGAAGGAACGCTTCAACCTGCGCGAGCGTGAACTTGAATCCATGCACGCGGCGTTCGTGCCCTTCACCGCGCAAACGCGCATGAGCGGTGTCGATATCGGCGAACGCCGCATCCGCAAAGGCGCGCTGGATGCGGTAGAGCGTTATCTCGATGGCCTCGGCAGCCATTTGCCGCCGGCCGTGAAGCGCATGGCCGAAGACATTGCACGCCGCGGCGCCACGCCGCTGATCGTGACCGAAGGCGATCGCGCCCTGGGCGTGATCGAGCTGAAGGACATCGTGAAAGGCGGCATCAAGGAACGCTTCGCCGAGTTGCGCCGCATGGGCATCAAGACGGTGATGGTCACCGGCGACAATCCGCTCACCGCCGCAGCCATTGCCGCCGAAGCAGGCGTGGACGATTTCCTCGCCGAAGCCACGCCGGAAGCCAAGCTGAAACTGATCCGCCAGATGCAGGCCGAGAGCCGCCTGGTGGCGATGTGCGGCGACGGCACCAACGATGCGCCGGCGCTTGCGCAAGCCGACGTGGCGGTGGCGATGAACACCGGCACGCAAGCGGCGAAGGAAGCCGGCAACATGGTGGACCTGGATTCCAACCCCACCAAGCTGATCGAAGTGGTGGAGATCGGCAAGCAGATGCTGATCACGCGCGGCTCGCTCACCACGTTCTCGATCGCCAACGACGTGGCCAAGTATTTCGCGATCATTCCGGCCGCCTTCGCCACCACGTATCCCGCGCTCAACGCACTGAACGTGATGAAGCTCGCCACACCGCAGAGTGCGATTCTGTCGGCGGTTATTTTCAATGCGCTGATCATCATCTTCCTGATTCCGCTCGCGCTGAAAGGCGTGAAGTACCGACCGCTCGGTGCCGGCCAGCTGTTGCGCCGCAATCTGCTGGTTTATGGCCTGGGCGGCATCGTGGTGCCGTTCATCGGCATCAAGTTCATCGACATGCTGCTCGTCCTGTTTGGTCTTGCCTGAGGAAGTGCCATGCAAACCGTAAAACTCTCCCTTTCACTGCCGGATGCCACCCACCCCAACATGCAGCTGCATGTTTGCTCGGAAGAAGCCGATTGCGACGTGGTAATTGAACTGCCGGTACGTACCAAGGGGAATGTCACGCGGGCACCGGACACGCCCATGACCGCGCAGGATGAATACGTGCTGGGCGGCTATGCCGGCATCTGAGTGATACAGATCAATCCATGACATGCACGCCGCCGCGACACTTTGTCATCTCCCCCTGCTTGCAGGACAAGCAGTGCCAAGGTCGCGGCAGCGCTTAACAACACGAAATCGGCCTCGCTCACCCACTGGGCGATGCCGCCCAGTAACGACTGTTCGAGAGGAAGGTATGTACATCAAGAAGGCTCTAGCTGTAGCGGTCCTGCTGGCCGCCGCACCGGTTTTTTCGCCAGCGATGGCGCAATCCACCGATGTGAGCAACATGCCAGCAAGCTCCAGTTTGCCTGCCTCGCCGGTTGCGGCAGAAAGCGGCGATTGCAGCCGCGGGTTCTTCTCGCGCCTGGCCGCTGCGTATCGCGAAGATGCACAACCGAGCACGTCCAGCTCCCCTGCGCCAGCACGCCGCGGCATGGATTCGCCGTTCGACTCGCCGCCGTTCCCGTCGGCGGAATGGCAGCTGGGCGGCGTGGATTATCCCATCGGCGTGCCGAATGAAAACTCGCAGTATCCGTTGGAAAAAGCTCTTGGCTGCACCCAGCTCGGCCAATGGATGCAACGCCATAAGATCGAGATGTACGGGTGGATCAATCCCTCCGCAAACCTGAGCACCTCGAGCTTTACCAACTATCCGCTTTCTTACGCAACGCGGCCGAACCGGGTTGAGTTCAACCAGTTCCTGTTCCGTCTCGAGCGCATTCCCGACACGGTGCAAACCGACCATATCGACTGGGGTTTCCACTTCGACAATCTTTGGGGTTACGACTACCACTACACCACGATGAAAGGCGTCTTCAGCAATCAGTTGCTGAACAACCCTTCCAACAGCCAGCCCCTGGCAGGCAAGGTGTATGGCGACGACCCGATGATCTGGTATTTCGACCTCTACATCCCGTGGGTGGCGCAGGGCATGCAAATCACCATGGGCCGCTATCTCTCGCTACCTGATATCGAAGCGCAGTTCTCGCCCAACAATTATCTGCTGACGCATTCCATTCTTTACACGGTGGATGCCTATACCAACGTTGGCATCATCACCACCACCAAACTCAACAACCAGTGGACGGTGCAGCTTGGCGTGCATGGTGGCGATGATTCGGCTCCGTGGAACCGCTCCAGCCGTGCAAGCCTGCAGGCTTGCGTACGTTGGGTGTCAGTCTCCAACAACGACATGCTTTATCCCTGCGTCGAGTCTTACAACGGCGACAAGCAGACCTATAACAACCTGCAGGAATTCGTCACAACCTGGGGTCATCGCTTCAGCCACAACGTGCACATGCTTACCGAGGCTTACTACATCTACGTGCGCGATCAGCCCGGCGCACCCGCGGGCGTACCTGGCTATCCGCTGGGTGAGGCGCCGAACTTTCCATCCGGCATCAATCCTGCCTACGGCATCGTCAATTACTTCAACATCGAATTGAACCCAAGCAACATGATCTCGATTCGCAACGAGTTCTACGACGATAAGCAGGGCCAACGCACCGGTTTCGCTACGCGTTACTCCAGTCACACCATCGGTTTGACGCATTGGGTGTCGCCGGACCTGGAGATTCGCCCCGAACTGCGTTACGAGCGCGCGTACGACTTCCCCGCCTATAACGACGGCAAAAAGAACTACCAGGCTACCGCCCTGGTGGACGTGATCCTGCATTACTGAGGTGATGACGATGAGCCGGTTGATTCGCAATGCCGTATCGATGCTGCTGCTGATGACCCTCATCACCGGCATCGCCTACCCGCTGGTGGTCACCGGCGTGGCGCAGGTGCTGTTTCCACATCAGGCCAACGGCAGCCTGGTCGAAAAGAACGGCAAGCCGATCGGTTCGGAACTGATTGGCCAATCCTTCGATGACCCCAGGTATTTCTGGGGTCGTCCTTCGGCCACGGCTCCGCAGCCGTATAACGGCACGGCGTCGAATGGCTCCAACCTGGGGCCCAGCAATCCGTCGCTGCGCGACCAGGTGCAGCAGCGCATCGATGCCTTGCGCAAGGCCGATCCGGACAATACCGCACCGGTGCCGGCGGATCTGGTAATGGCATCGGGCAGTGGCTTGGATCCACAGATCAGTCCGGCGGCAGCGCAGTATCAAATGGCGCGTGTGGCGCGCGTGCGCCATTTGAGTGTCGCGCAGGTGCAGGATCTGGTAGCCAGGTTCACGCAGGCGCGGCAACTTGGTTTCCTGGGCGAGCCGCGGGTGAATGTGCTGGCGTTGAATCTGGCGCTGGATACGGTGCAGAACAAATAACCGGCTGCCTTCGCTCGCGAACATCCTGCTCCTTCCCCTACGTGTAGCAGGGAGGGTTGGGTTGGGGTGAAGCAACCTCGCGGTGACTCAACCATCACCGCAAGCGCGTGCAACCGCACCCCAGCCCTCCCCTGCTCAGCAGGGGAAGGAGTGGTTCGCCGCAAGAACCAAGCACGCGCTTATGATGCCAACATGACCGACACCTCCCGTGATGCCCGCGCCGATGCCCTGCTCGATGTCGTGCAGGAAGAACACAGCCGTCGCCTGAAAATCTTTCTCGGCGCCGCGCCCGGTGTGGGCAAGACCTACGCCATGCTGTCGGCCGCGCGCGAGTTGAAGCGCCAAGGCGTGGATATCGTCATCGGCTTGGTGGAAACGCATGGCCGCACCGAAACGGCGGCGCTGCTGGAAGGCTTGGAGGTATTGCCGCGCCTTACGCTGAACTACCAAGGCCGCGAGTTCACCGAATTCGACGTGGATGCCGCGCTCGCGCGCAAACCCGACATCCTGCTCGTCGACGAACTTGCCCATCGCAACGTGCCTGGCAGCCGGCACGAACGACGCTGGCAGGATATTGCCGAACTGCTCGATGCCGGCATCGAGGTCTACACCGCGCTCAACGTGCAGCACCTGGAAAGTCTCAACGACCAGGTGCGCCGCATTACCAACATCACCGTGCGCGAAACCGTGCCGGATGCCTTTCTCGATCGCGCACGCGATATCGTGCTGGTCGACCTGCCGCCGCGCGAGCTGATCGATCGTTTGCGCCAAGGCAAGGTTTACGTGCCGGAAACTGCGGCGGCGGCGCTCGACGCCTTTTTCTCGCCAACCAATCTGGCCGCCTTGCGCGAACTGGCGGTGGATACCGTCGCCGGCCACGTGGACAGCGATCTGCGCGAACACATGCTGGCGCGTGGCGGCAAGATGCCGGTGCGGCGTCGCGTGATGGCCGCCATCGACGGCCACGCGCAGAGCGAATACCTGGTCCGCGTGGCGCGTCGTATCGCCGAGCGCCGCGGCGCACCTTGGACCGTCGTGTTCGTCGATACCGGGGCCACGCTGGATGAAGCGCGGCGCGAACGGATCGATACGGCAATGCGCCTGGCACGCCGGCTGGGTGGCGATGTCACCGTGCTTCGCGGCCATGCGATTGCAGATGAACTGCTGGTACATGCCGATCGCGAAGGCGTCGGCCAGATCATTCTTGGCCGCACGCGCGAACGGCTTTTTGCGCGCATGCTCGGACGCTCGTTGACGCAACAATTGCTGCGCCGTGGCGCGCACCTGGAACTCACCATCATTGCCACGCCCGTCGAGCGTGTGCGAGCGCGCAAACGCTTGCGCCTGATGCCGATGTACGGGCGTCGCGACGAATACATTTTCGCTACCGCCGTCACCGCCGTGGCGATCGGCTTGTCCTTCATTGCCGACCGCTATCTCTCAGTCGCCAATCTCGCGCTGATCTTCCTCACCGCCGTGATGGTGGTGGCGGTACGCACGCGCATGATCGTGGCGGTTTATACGGCGACCCTGTGTTTTCTCGGCTACAACTTTTTCTTCGCACCGCCACGCTACACGCTGGTGATCGCCAATTCCGATGACGTCTTGACGGTCACTTTGTTCTTTGCGGCCGCGCTGATATGCAGTCGCCTGGCCACGCGACTGGCCAGTCAAGTGGAATCGCTGCGCGCCGCCCACGATTACTCGCATGCGTTACTTACGCTCGGGCAGCGGCTGTCGGCGAGTACGGATGCCGAAGGCATTCGCCAGGTCGGCGCCGCCGCGCTGGCGCACGCCTTGCGTTGCGAGGTCGCCATTCTTGCGCGTGACGTGGAGCACCGCCTGCAAATTGCCGCTAATAGCTCGCGAACGTTGACGCTGACCACGCAAGACCTTGCCGCGGCGGAGTGGAGCGAACAGCATGCGGAGGCGGCTGGCCGCTTTACCGACACGCTCAACGCTGCGCGCTGCTGGGTACTGCCACTAGGCACCGAGGAGCATCGCCTCGGCGTGGCCGCGCTGCGCTTCGAGAACCACGTGTCGCCGGATATTGAGCGCCGCAGCCTTGCCTTGGCGATGCTGCAGGATATCGGCCAGGCGCTGGAGCGCGCACGGCTTGCCTCCGAACTGGAAGGCGCGCGCGTGCAAGGCGAAACCGAGCGCTTGCGTAACGCTCTGCTTTCTTCGGTGTCACACGATTTGCGTTCGCCGCTGGCGTCGATGATCGGCTCGGCCGGCACGCTCTCCAATTATTGGCAACAGCTTCCTGCCAACGAGCGTCAGGAGTTGCTGGACGCAATTCTCGGCGAAGGCCAGCGACTGGATCGCTATATCCAGAACCTGCTGGACATGACGCGCCTGGGCCATGGCACGCTCAAGCTCAATCGCGATTGGACCGACACCGCCGAAATCGTCGCCTCGGCCATCACACGCGTACGCAAGCTGTTCCCGGAGCTGCGCGTGGATGCCGTGCTGCCGAATGAAACCGTGCTGCTGTTCGTGCATCCGGCGCTGATCGAGCAGGCGCTGTTCAATATCCTGGAAAATGCGGCACGTTTTTCGCCGCCCGGCGAAGCGGTGCAGGTGATCGTGCGCGTGGCCGGCGATCGCCTGTTCATCGACGTGGTCGACCGCGGTCCCGGCATTCCGGAAGAAGAGCGCGCGCGCATCTTCGACATGTTCTATTCCGTGGCGCGCGGCGATCGCGCACCGCAAGGCACTGGTTTAGGGCTGGCGATCTGCCGCGGCATGATCGGCGCGCACGGCGGCAGTGTGGAAGCCTTGCCGGGCAACGGGGTTGGGACCACCATTCGCATCAGCCTTCCCTTGCCTACGACACCCACGTCATGAGCGCCGCCAATCCATGCGTACTGGTCATCGACGACGAAACGCAGATCCGCAAGTTCCTCGATATCGGTTTGCGCGCCGAAGGCTATGACGTGCTGCTCGCCGCCAACGCCGCCGAAGGCCTGGCGCTGGCCGCCACGCGCAACCCGGATGTGGTGATCCTGGACATTGGCCTGCCCGATCGCGAAGGCCACGAGGTGCTGGCCGAATTGCGCCAATGGACGCAGGTGCCCGTGCTGATGCTCTCCGTGCGCGATACCGAGAAGGAAAAAGTAAAGGCGCTGGATACGGGCGCGAACGACTACATGACCAAGCCGTTCGGCATCCAGGAGTTGATGGCACGCCTGCGCGCATTGCTGCGCAACCGCGTTACGACGGCCGAAGCGCTGCCACGCTACATCGATGATCGCCTGCACATCGACCTCGGTTTGCGCGAGGTGACGCTGGATGGCGAGCTGCTCGCATTGACGCGCAAGGAATACGCGGTGCTGGCGATGCTAGTGCGGCATGCCGGACGCGTCGTGAGCCAGCAGCAGTTGTTGCGCGAGATCTGGGGTGGCACGCATGTGCATGACACGCACTACTTGCGCATCGTGCTCGGCAAGCTGCGGCAGAAGTTGGGCGATGATCCGGCGTCGCCGCGGTGGTTGAAGACGGAGCCGGGGGTGGGGTATCGGTTCTTGGCGGGGAATGGTTGAGCGATCACGTAGGTTGGGGTGAGGCGCAGCCGAACCCCAACGTGACATCCCAACACCGCGGAACGTTGGGGTTCGCGTTCCGCTCACCCCAACCTACGAAATCGTGTCACTCCTTCAGTCGCGGTACGCCGTGCACATCGCGCTCTTCAATCGCGATCGGCCGCGTATCCAGTTTTCCGCCCACGACAACGCTTTCCGGCAACGGTTCGATCGCCTCGCCACGGGTTATCGCCATGGCATTGCGGTAGCAACGCTGCGCCAGCGCCGCATCGCCCATGCCGTTGTAGGTATCGCCCAGGCCTTCCCATGCGCTCGCAGTCGGCATGAGTGCCAGCGAACGCTCCAGGTATGGGCGTGCCTTGCCCCAGAATTGCAAGCGCACCGACATGCGGCCCAACGCCAGCAGCAAGCTCGGATCGTTGGGATGCGCGTCAAGCCAGCCTTCGGCACGACGCAGGCGTGCATCAAGATCATCGCCGGCCAGCGCGCCGTAGGTTTCCACCAGCTGCGGCGACCACTCGCGGCGCAAGGCGGATTCCACTTCATCCATTGCCGGCAACATCAATCCGTAGCTGGCCGCTTTGCGCGCATACGCATCGATCACGGCCGGCGCACGGCGCTGCGCCTTGGGCAATTGCGACCACAGCGTGTTCAGCACGGCGCCATCGCCGGCAGCTTGAATGCTTGCCACCAGCACCACGGATTCCAATGCGTTGTAGGCGCGGGTACTCATGACGCCGCTTTTCTGCAGCGGCTCCAGCGCGTTGCGCGCGCGGCGGGTGTCGCCGGCAGCGACGGCGGCGAGCACCAGTTCGCGCCAGCCGCCGGGGCTTAAATTGCCGCTGTCGGCTTCAGGCGTGAGCAAGGCGAGTGCTTCGGCGGGCTTGCCGTCGCGGCGCAATACGCGAGCGCGCACGACGCGCGCTGCACGCGGCGCCACTTGCGAGGCTTGATCCAGCGCCTCGAGTGCGCGCGCATGTTCACCGCGACGCGACGCTGCTTCCGCCGCTGCCAGCAACGCGGGACCGCGCAAGGTATCCAGGCGCGACGCGCGATGCAGATCGCGCTCGGCATCGCCATGGCGGCCTTCCATCAAGGCGACCAGCCCGTCCGCCAGGCGTTGCCGGCTGGTGCGCTGGTGGCGGCGCGAGTACGCACCGAACGGCCAGCGCACCGCACGCCACAAAGCGGCAATGGCGATCCATGCCAGGATCAGAATGACCACCGCCGCCAGCAGGCTGGTCTGCACGGTGTAGCCATGGAAACGCACCAGCACGTAGCCGGGGTCTTCTGCCACCCAGTGCCAGCCGAACGCCGCCAGCGCGGCGACGATCACCAGCGCCAGGATCCAGCGCCATAACGTCATGGCTTGGCTCCATTGGCCGATGCGTTATCGGCGTTCGGCTTGAGCGTGTGCACGGCGCGCAGATTGCGCAACTCGCTCAGCGCCGCGCCCAGTTTCACCGGCGCAACCGGCTTGAGTTGGGCCAGCAGCGTGGCGATACGCTGATGCGCCTGCTGCACGGCGGGCGACTGCGCATCGAATTGCGCCGTCAAACCGGCATCCGCGCGTTGCAATGAGGCGGTGGCGGCAGCTTGGTCCCAGGCCAGCAATGCAGCCTGTGCTTGTGCAAGATCCAGCGCCATCAATTCGCGCGCAATGCGTGCGTCGGCCACGTCGATCGGCGCACCGTTATCGCGATGAATCTGCACCACGCCGCGCAGTGCACGCCAGATGCGCGCCCACGCGCCCTCGTTGGGCTGCGCGGTCGGTTCGTCCAGCGGTTTCAACGGCAAGCTGGGTACGTCGTTGCGCAGCTGCATCACGCTGTCGAGCTGCTGATTTGGATCGGAGGCTTGGCTCTTAACCAGCGCTTCGTGCTCGGCGTCGATGCTTTGCTGCACGCCTTTGAAGGCATCGTCGGTGACGCCAGCCAACGTCTGGTTGGCAAGCGCAAACGCCTGCGCTGCGCCTTGCGCATCGCGGAACAGGTGGTAGCGCTCGGCGCCCATGCGCAGCAGGGATTCGGTTTCGTCCAGGCGCATGGCGTCCTGGCCGGAGAGGGTCTTTTCGGAGAGCTTGCCGACGGCTTCTTCCAGATCGCGCATGCGCTGGTCGTGCGACAGCAGTTCTTCGCGCAGGGAGCGATTGACCTGATCGGCGTCGTTCAAGCGCTGCAGCAGCAGGTTGCCTTGGCTGGTGGTGGTGGACAGCTGGTGGTCCATGCTGTTGACCCGCTCTTGCAGCGTGGCGGCGGTGCGCAAGGCCTGGGCGTTGATGTGCAGCAATTGCCACTGCCGCCAGGCGATGTAGCCGACGCCGATGATGGCGAGCAAGGCCAGCAGCAGTGCGAGCGCCACGGCGCCCCCGCCGGGACGCGCCGGTGGCGCGGGCCGGCTGCCGCTGCGCGCAGGGTCGGGAGGCGTGCCCATGCCGGGCGTGGTGCGTACGTCGGAGGTGAGATCGTCCTGGCTCATGCGCGCATGCTAGCAGTCTGGAACGCCTGCTTCGTGGGACGCGCGTGAATAGAGGGTGCAAGCACCAGCCAGCAGGTCGGCCCGATTGGCCGATGCCGCCCGGTGGATGCGCACAAATCCGGCAGCGCGCGCCGCCTCTTCGATCCGCTCGCTACTGACGACCGCGGTGGCGCGGCATAAGTGCGCCCAGGCCGGTGGAGACAACTGGGCTTGGAGGTTTTGCAGCGCCTCGACGCTGGAAAGCAGCACACACGCCGCGGCAGGTAATTGCTGCACAGCCTCCTGGTGTCGGGTGGTCAATCGGGACGCAGCACGCCGGTAGACATGCACCTCGCGCAGCGCAGCGCTGCGCTCCATCAGCTGCTGCTGCATCAGACCGCGGCCACCCGGCGCGCCGATCAGGGCGACGCGCTTGCCTTCCGGTTGTTGCAGTGGCGGCAAGCCCAGCACGCCTTCGCTGTCCTGGCGCGAGGCAGGTACTTGCGCGGCAATGCCATGCCGCTGCAACGCACGCGCGGTGCCTTGGCCGACGGCGACCACGGTGCCATGCGTCTTCGCCAAGGGCGCAAGCGCCAGTGCAAAACGCACGGCAGCGGGGCTGGTAAAGATCAGCACGTCGTCACGCTGCGACGCGAGCCATTGCGTTCTTGCATGCCGCGGATCGGCGGCGCCACGCAGGGACAGTCCGGGCAATAGCAGCGGCGTGCCACCAAGTACGCGGACTTTTTTCGCCAGCGACGTTCCCGTGCCGGCGGGGCGCGTGATGACCACGGTAAGGCCCTCAAGCCTGCAAGGCCGCTCTCCCTTGCCATGATCTGGATGGCTTGCGCGAGTCATTTACCTGATTCTTGTCCCGGTATGCCCCGAGTGTAGCGTCTACACTGTTGCGCCCTTCCCCGTGCCATTGCTCGATGAACCAAGCCGCTCCCCACGCCACCGCCGCACAGGCCCTGGTGACCTTCATTCGTGACAGCATCCCTCTCGCCCACACCATGGGTCTGGAACTGGGCAGCTACGACGGCGAAACGCTGGTATTGAACTGCCCCCTGGCGCCCAACGTGAACGACAAGGGCTGTGCTTTTGGCGGCAGCCTCACCAGCCTGATGACACTGGCCTGCTGGGGCGTGGTGGAGCTGGCGCTGCGCCAACGCGGCGAGGATTGCGACGTGTACGTGGGCGAATCCACGGTGCGCTATCTCGATCCGGTCTGGGGTGATTTTCAGGCCGAGGCGCAGCGCGCCGAGACGGCCAGCTGGGAAACGTTCTTCGCCACGCTTTCCGCCCGCAATCGCGCCCGCATCGCGGTGACCTGCCAGGTGCCCGGCGAGGGCGGCAAGCCGGCCGCCACGCTTGAGGCGCAGTTCGTGGCGAAGCGCCGCAAGGCTGCGGCAGAATAAGCGCCTGTTTTGGAGGGGAATGACTTTATGCGTCGCATCGTCGGCCCGATTCTGCTGTCGAGCATGTTGTTGCTGTCCGGCTGCGCCACCGACCGGCGCAACGATTCGCTCGCCCACACCATGATTGCTTACGCAAACGCGGTGCGCTGGGATGGCTTCGAAGCAGCCCAGTTGTTTGTCGACCCTAAAGTGCGTGAAGCCCATCCGATCACCGACCTTGACCGCGAACGCTTCAGCCAGGTGCAGGTGAACGACTACGACGACGGCAACGGCCCGGTGCCTGCGGGCGAAAACGAGGTCCGCCAGACTGTCCGCATTGGCCTGACCAATGTGCACACCCAGGCCGTGCGCACCATCGTCGACCGCCAGGTGTGGCGCTACGACTCGGACAAGAACAAATGGTGGCTGGAGACCGGGATACCGAATCTCAATCAGTAGCCGGCCGGGGTAGGGCCCAAAACGGCAACCGCGCCAACTAGCCTATAATCCGCCGTTTACCTTCAGACCCCCACGCCGGTAGCCCCATGAACGACTTCCTCCACAAACTGCCCCAGTTCCTGAGCAACCATTGGGAACTGTCACTGCTGTTCGTGGCGCTGGTGATCGCGCTGCTGGTCACCCAGGTCATGGTGCTGCTGCGCAAGTACAAGGAACTGACGCCGGCCGGCCTTACCCAGCTGATCAATCGCGACACGCCGCTGCTGATCGATCTGTCGGCGATTGCCGATTTCGAAAAAATGCATGTGCCCGGCGCCAAGCACGTGGCCATGAGCCAGTTCGATCCGGAACACAAGGATCTGGCCAAGGCGCGCGAATTGCCGGTGGTGGTGATGGACAAGGATGGCCGCACCTCCGACGGCGCTGCGCAGCGCTTGATCAAGGCGGGCTTCACGCGCGTGTATACGCTCGGCGGCGGTGTGCTGGCCTGGCAGCAGGCGCAGTTGCCGGTGGCGAAGGGCAAGAATTAAGTAGGTTGGGGTGCGAACCCCAACATCTCGATGTCGACGTGGGCAACCATGTTGGGGTTCGCACCCCAACCTACGCCCTCTCAATTTTCCGCGGCGATGCCCGCACGACCGGCAAGAATCTGCGCCAGCACATCCGGTGCATATTCGAACGAGTCGAAATACAGGCGGTCTTCCGGCAAGCCGGCATCCACGAACAATCGGCGTCCGGCATCGATCATCGCCGGCGGTCCGCTCATATAGACGTCGTGGCCGGACAGATCGGGGTGATCTTCCAGCACTGCTTCGTGCACCAGGCCCGCGCGCAAGCCAGCCATGCCGGCCTGCTCCGCATCGGACAGCACCGCTTGAAAGCGCAACGCATGCGCTGCGGCTGCCCACTGCTCGGCGTGCGCACGCATATACAGATCTGCCGCGCTGCGTGCGCCCCAGTACATATCGATCGTGCGCCGCGTATCCAACGCAAGAAAATGATCAAGGATGGCCTTCACCGGCGCGAAACCCGTGCCGCCTGCCATGACGATCATCGGCCGCTCCGAATCCTCGCGCGGCACGAACGTACCCAGCGGCCCTTCGATGCGCAGCGCATCGCCCTCTTTCAGCACGTCGCTGACCCATGAGGTAAAACCGCCACCAGCCACATGGCGTACGTGCAGTTCAATCACGCCATCCGCCTGCGGCCCATTCGCAATGGAAAACGGACGGCGGCGTCCTTCATCCAGCAGCACGTCCAGGTATTGCCCGGGCAGCCAATTCAGGCGCGGCTCGCCTGGCGCGGGCTGCAAATGCAGGCCGATCACGTCCGGCGCGAGTTGCCACTTGCGGCTTACCTGCACATTCACTTGACGACGCGCAATGTCCTCCACCGAGGTCACCTCGCGCGCCTGCACCCGCAGATCGGTGAGCGGAACGGCCTGGCACAACAGCACCGCATGCTGCACGCGATCGCGCGCATCCAACGCCGCCGGCGGATTGCGCGGGTAGTGGCAGCGCCCTTCGATCAACGTGGCCTTGCAACTCCCGCACACACCCGCGCGGCAGGAATACGGCAACGCGATGCCGGCGCGCTGCGCAGCTTCCAGCACGGTTTCGCCCGGCTGTACGCCAAAACGGCGCCCATTGGTGAGAGTGACAGTAAACACGGGGCGCATTGTCGCCGCTGGGGTGGTCGGCGGACAATGCGGGCTTCCCAACGGATATCAACACGCCATGGCCATCTGGGACACGCCTATCTGGAAACAGGAAACCAGCCTCGAACGCCTGAACGGCTGGAGCCGCAACACCCTGATGGAAGCGCTGGGCATCCGCCTCACCGCCGTCGGCGACGATTGGTTGCAAGGCACGATGCCGGTGGATCACCGCACGCACCAGCCATATGGGCTGCTGCATGGCGGCGCCTCGGTAGCCCTGGCCGAAACGCTCGGCAGCACGGCGGCGATGCTGACGCTGGATGCGGAGAAAGAACGCGCCGTGGGGCTGGATATCAATGCCAACCATATGCGCGGCGTCACCAGTGGCAGCGTCACGGGTACGGCGCGCCCGCTGCATCTCGGGCGATCGACGCAGGTGTGGGAAATCCGCATCGAGGATGAAGCCGGCAAGCTGGTGTGCATCTCGCGATTGACGATGGCGGTGGTGCCGGCGACGGCGGTGGGCTCGCGCTGAGCATGCCCAACGACACACCTTACGCACACCTCACGCCCGACCTGGTGCTCGATGCCATCACCGCCTGCGGCTTGTGGCCGGACGGCCGATTGCTCGCACTGAACAGCTACGAAAACCGCGTATGGCAAGTCGGGCTGGAAGACGCGCGGCCGGTGATCGCCAAGTTCTATCGCCCCGGACGCTGGAGCGATGCAGCGATTCTTGAGGAGCACGCGTTTGCGCAGGAATTGGCCGCGGCCGAACTGCCGGTCGTCGCGCCGCTGCCATTCGCGGGACGCACGCTGTTGCATCACGATGGCTTTCGCTATGCCTTGTCGCCGCGGCACGGCGGCCGCGCTCCGTCGCTGGAATCGGCCGATCAACTGGAATGGCTTGGGCGCCTGATTGCGCGCATGCATAGCGTCGGTGCGCGCAGCACGTTCGCCCATCGTGGCCGTATCGATCGCGATACCTTGATCGCCCAACCGGTGCAGAACGTGCTGGCATCCACGCTGCTTCCGTCAAGCTCGCACGATCGTTATCGGCATGCCGTCGAGCGCATCGATCAGCTGGTCGCGATGCGCTTCGACGCGGTCGGCCCGGTACGCGCACTGCGCCTGCACGGCGACTGCCACCCCGGCAACGTGTTGTGGACCGATGACGGCCCGCACTTCGTGGACCTCGATGACGCGCGCATGGGTCCGGCGGTGCAGGACCTGTGGATGCTGGCTCACGACGAGCGCGCGATGGATGCGCTGCTGGAAGGCTATATGTCGATGCGTGACTTCGATCACGCTGAACTTGCCTTGATTCCTGCACTGCGAGCCATGCGGCAAGTGCATTATGCTGGCTGGATCGCGGCACGCTGGCACGATCCTGCGTTTCCGGCAGCGTTTCCATTTGCCGCCGAACCGCGCTGGTGGGAACAGCACATCACGGACCTGCATGAGCAGGCCGACGAATTCGAATAATGGTTTTTCTTTTGGGGTAGTGCATGCGTCAAATCCTGTTTCGCCTGATCGGTATCCTGGAAGTGGCCGGCGGTTTCTACGGCATGGTGCTGCTATTGCCAGGCTTGCTGGCGTTCGGGCCGTTGCGCACCGCGGCGATCGGGCTGATCGCATTCGCTCTGTATGCTTTTGTATTGGTGGCCGGCGTGCTGCTGCTTGAAAACAGCGAGCGCGGCATTCATCTGTCGAGCATCGCGCAGCTGCTGCAATTGCCGGTGCTTGGCACGCCGATCTTCAGCTATGGCCTGCACTGCGGTGGCTACATCAATTTGTTCACCACGATTCACCTGCATCCGGAACTGGCCTGGCATTTCGGCAGCCAGGGGTTGAGGTTGGCGTTTGGCGGGCCGTCCGTGTCGTATTTCGGGGTGAATCTGCTGGCGCTGTTGTCGTGGATGGTGCTCAAGTTGCGCTGACCTGTAGGTTGGGGTGCGAACCCCAAGATCGTTATCACCCGTGCATAGTGATGTTGGGGTTTGCACCCCAACCTACCGTTTTCCGTGGGTTACCTGGCACAAACCGTTATCATGTGCGGATGAATACCCCCGCCTCGCTGCCCGTCATCCGCCTTAAATCCGACCGCCCTCCCGGCCATCCCTGGGTATGGTCGGCACAGGTGCACAAGCCCGAATCGCGCCTGCCACCAGGCAGCGTGGTGGACGTGGTAGATGCGAAAGATCGTTTCGTGGGGCGCGGCTTCTGGAACGGTCATGCGCGTATCGCCTTGCGGCTGCTCACCAGCAACCCCGGCGAGACGATCGACCCGGCATGGATCGCAGCGCGTATCGAGCGTGCCGTGCAACTGAGGCGGGAACTCCTGCAACTGGACACCGTCACCGACGCCTGGCGCGTGGTGCACAGCGAAGGCGATGGCCTGTCAGGACTGATCGTGGATCGCTACAGCGACATCCTGGTGGTGGAGTATTTCGCCGCCGGCATGTGGAAGTTCCGCGATGCGATTCACGCCTCGCTGCTGCAGCAGTTTCCCGGCGCACGCCTGTACTGGTTCGCCGAGAGCCACGTGCAGAAGCAGGAGTCTTTCGATTGCCGGTCGATGGAAGCGCCCACACCGGTGGAAGTGCACGAACACGGCCTGCGTTTCCACGCCGCGCCCGGTTATGGACATAAAACGGGTTTCTTCGCCGACCAGCGCGAAAACCGCCGTCGCTTTGCCGAACTGGCACGTGGCCGTCGTGTGCTGGACCTGTGCTGCAATGCGGGTGGTTTTGCAGTGCACGCGATGGCTGGCGGTGCGCGCGAAGCCGTCGGCGTGGATATGGATGCCGGTATTCTCGATATCGCACGCGCCAATGCCGAAGCGAACCATCTTTCCATCCGTTTCGAGCAAGCTGACATTTTTGAATGGCTGCGCCAGGCGGTAGCGCGCGGCGAGCAATACGATGCCGTGATTCTTGATCCGGCCAAACTCACGCGCGATCGCACCAAGGTGATCGATGCGCTGAAGAAATACTTTGCGATGAATCGCCTGGCGCTGGATGTGATTCCACCGGGCGGCCTGTTGCTGACCTGTTCTTGCACCGGACTGGTCAGCGAAGCGGATTTCCTGGAAATGCTGCGTCGTGTCGCGCTCAATGCCGGGCGTGAGATCCAGATTCTGGAAGTACGCGGTGCCGGCGCGGATCACCCGGTACGTACCGACGTGCCGGAAAGCCGTTATCTCAAAGCCGTGTTCTGCCGCGTCGATTGAAACGACGACGTTCGCGCAGGCTGGGATGAAATCCCAGCATCGCCATGCCAATCATGCTGGGATTTCATCTCAGCCTACGACAAAACCATTATCTACCGGTAGATGGAGATACGTTGGTTACGCTGCGCTAACCCAACCTACGCCATACCAACATCAGCGCGCACGACAAGCCCAGAAACGCCGCCAGCAACACCGCCGCATTGCGCAACACAAGCGCATAACCCAATTGCGATACGTCGATGAAATGGTACGGGTAATGCCCCATCAACGCGCCGCGAACCAGCACGTAAGCGAAGTAGCCGATGGGGTACAGGCTCCACCAAAGCGGTGATGTCCAGCGCAACGGCGCACGCCTCAGTGCCATCAAGCTATAGATCACCACCAGCGCCGGCACGATGTAATGCATCACCACATCCGCCAACAACTGCAGGCCTTGCGGATTCCACATATGCCGCAACAACACGAAATAGGCGATGCCTACAAAGGCGATACTGGCCGTGACCCACCCGATCGCCGTCGGCCGCACGAAAAAACCCGCCCATGTCGATGACGGCACCACCAGCGGCAACGTCGTCGCCATGCCAACCAGCAGATTGGTGAGCACGGTGAAATAACCGAGGTAGATCGCCACGCCCTGCACCGGGCTCATGCCCATCGAGCCGGTCAGGCGCAGCGACAGGTACAGCTGCAAGAACACGCCAAACCAGGCGGCAACGGCGATCAGCGCAGCCAGCGGCCGTGCCCTGACGGTCGATGCGTTCATGCGGGCTCCCGTGAATGACATGGCGCGGATACTACCTTGCCCGGAAGTCTCAGCGATTGATACGCCTGCGCGTAAACTGTGCATCTGCAGCCTTGGAATCAGCCATGCCCGTCATCGACATTTCGCTAGCCTTGCTTGTGCTCCTGCTGATCCTGCAGGTGATCGTGCTGCTGCGCGGACGCGGCGATGCCGGCCTGCAGGCACGCCTGGACAGCTTGAAGGACGATCTGCGCCACCTGCGCGAAGCCCTCGCCCAAGAACACCGCGCCGGTCGCAATGAACTGAACCAGGCGCTGGTGCAGTTCGGCCAGCGCCTGGATGCCTTGACCGAACGCACCGATACCGGCCTGCAGACACTCTCGCAGCGCCTGATCGAAGAAGCGCGGCGCGGCCGCGAGGAACTGGCCGCCACCCTCAAGCAACTCGGCGATCAGCAGAAGCAGCAGTTGGGAACGCTCACTGCCGATAACGAAAAACGCCTCGGCGAGGTGCGCACCACGCTGGAAACCAAGCTCACCGCAATCCAGCAGGATAACGCCGCCAAGCTGGAGCAGATGCGCGCCACCGTGGACGAAAAACTGCAATCCACGCTGGAAACGCGGCTTGGCCAATCGTTCAAGCTGGTGTCGGAGCGGCTGGAAGCCGTGCAGCGCGGCCTGGGCGAGATGCAATCGCTGGCCAGCGGCGTGGGCGATCTCAAGCGCGTGCTGAGCAACGTGAAGACGCGCGGTATCCTTGGCGAAATGCAACTGGCTGCACTGCTGGAACAAATGCTCACGCCCGAGCAATATGCCGCCAACGTCGCCACCGTCCCCGGCTCTGACGAACGCGTGGAATTCGCCATCCGCCTGCCCGGCGGCGATCGCGACGATCAAGTGTGGCTGCCGATCGACGCGAAATTCCCGCGCGAAGATTACGAACGCCTGCTGGACGCCCAACAACAGGCCGACGTGGAAGCCGTGGAACGCGCCGCCTCGGCACTGGAACGCCGCGTGCGCGATGAAGCCAAGAGCATCCGCGCCAAATACGTCGCACCGCCCACCACCACCGATTTCGCGATCCTGTTCCTGCCAACCGAGGGCCTGTACGCGGAAATCATCCGTCGCCCCGGATTGTTCGACAACCTGCAACGCGAGCAGCGCGTGATCGTCGCTGGGCCCACTACGCTCTCGGCCATCCTCAACAGTTTGCAGTTGGGTTTTCGCACGTTGGCGATCCAGAAACGCAGCAGTGAAGTGTGGCAATTGCTGGGAGCGGTGAAGAGCGAGTTCGGCAAGTTCGGCGATGTGCTGACGATGGTGCGCAAGAAGCTCGATGAAGCCAGCAAGCATATCGACAAGACCGCGATACGTACGCGGGCGATCGAGCGCAAATTGCGGGACGTGGAGACCATGCCCGGAGAACAGGCGCAGCAATTGCTCGGCGAATCGCTGAGTAGCGATGAAGAAGTGGTGGAGGATTAGACTGCATAAGCTGCGATGAAATCGTAGGCTGGGGTGCGAACCCCAGCATCGCCATGCCAATCAAAGCCAGGATTTCATCCCAGCCACGTAACCCCATGGTCGTCATTCCCGCGAAAGCGGGAATCCACCTCCGCTTTTGCATCAGAGCAAATGGATTCCCGCTTTCGCGGGAATGACGACCATGGGGCTATGCCTGAAACGGGTTACGCCAACGCATGCGCTGCCGCGCGCGCAATCAACGCATCATCGGGCCGCAGCCCGGTGTACAAAACAAACTGCTCCACCGCCTGCAACACGATCACTTCAGCGCCGGTAATCACCGGCCGGCCCAATGAACGCGCCAGCTTGATCAACGGCGTTTCCGGCGGCAACGCCACCACATCGAACACCGCTTTCGCACGTTCGACTGCTCCACGCTCAAACGCCAGCTGATCTTTCTCGGGCCCTTCCATGCCAATCGGCGTCACGTTGATCAAAAGGTCGGCCTGCACACCCGACATATTGGATGCCCAAGCAAAACCGCTGGTTTCCGCGAGCTTCCGCCCCGTGGCTTCGTTGCGCGCCACGATATGCCCTTGTCTGAAGCCGGCATCGCGAAACGCACAAGCCACCGCCTTCGCCATGCCACCGCTGCCACGCAAGGCCAGCTGCAGATCCGTGCCCAGACCATGCTGCTCGATCAAACGGCGTATGGCGGTGTAATCGGTGTTGTAGGCACGCAGATGACCATCGTTGTTGACGATGGTATTGATGGAAGCGATCGCCGCTGCGGATGCATCGATGCTGTCGACCAGCGGAATGCACGCCTCCTTGAATGGCATCGACACTGCGCAGCCGCGAATGCCCAAGGCACGAATGCCGCCGATCGCCGCGGGAAGGTCGCGCGTGGTGAACGCCTTGTAGACATAGTTCAAGTCCAGCGCTTCATACAGATAATTCTGAAAGCGCGTGCCGAAGTTGCCCGGACGGCCGGACAGAGACATGCACAGCTGGGTATCGCGGTTGATGGAGCGCGTCATAAGAGAGGCCTGGTGGGGAATCAGGTAGGCCTGGAACCCTAACATCTTGACGCCAGCGTTACACTTGGAGGCTCAAGTCCGCACCAAGGAAAGCCGCATGAGCGAGCACGAGCCCACCGACGTCACCCGCGAACAAGCCGAAGAGGCGGTGCGCACCCTGCTGCGCTGGGCCGGCGAGAACCCGCAACGCGAAGGCCTGCTGGATACACCGCGCCGCGTCGTCAAGGCCTATCGCGACTGGTTCAGCGGCTACCAGATCGATCCGGGCGAATACCTGCGGCGTACCTTCGAGGAAGTGGCCGGCTACGACGAAATGGTCGTGCTGCGCGATATCGAATTCGAAAGCCATTGCGAACACCACATGGCGCCGATCATCGGCCGCGCGCACGTGGGCTACCTGCCCACCAACCGCGTGGTGGGTATCAGCAAGCTGGCGCGCGTGGTGGATGCCTACGCGCGCCGCTTCCAGGTACAGGAAAAGATGACCGCCGAAATCGCGCGCTGCATCCAGGAGAACCTCCATCCCGCCGGCGTGGCCGTGGTGGTCGATGCCAGCCACGAATGCATGACCACGCGCGGCGTGCACAAGCGCGGCGTCTCGATGGTCACCAGCCAGATGCTGGGCGCTTTCCGCGACGATGCCCGTACCCGCGCCGAATTCCTGGATTTCATCGGCATCCACGGCGGCCGCCGCTGATGCGCTTGAGCCCATGGCTACTGCTGCTGGCGCTGCCTTGCGCGGCGCTTGCGCAAAACACGGCGGCCGGCCTGTTCCAGGCCATGGACAGCAACGGCGATGGGCGCATCAGCGAGGCCGAATACGTGGCCTACATGAGCCAGGGCTTCTATCGCCGCGATCTCAATCACGATGGCGTGCTGGAATCGGACGAGCTGCCTGGCGGACACGGCAAGGCGGTGACGCTTAAAGCATGGCAAGACAACCTGCGCCGGGA
>NZ_DATEJY010000030.1:0-115700 GCF_035277725.1 Dyella sp.
TGGGGATGCGATCGCCAATCTTCCACCCGTAGGTGTTCGCCGTCTTGCGGCCGACGATGATGCCCTGGCGATCGGCGAGCGCGGCCTTCAGCTGATCGGGCGGAACTTTGAACTCCGGATACAGCTTGAAGTACTGGTCGAGGTCGGTCGCGAACACCGCGAACTGATTCGGCTTGTCCTGATAGCTGCCGCCAAACCACGTGCAGGCCACCGCGTTGGTGACGCCCGGCGTCGCGAGCACGTCCTGGACGTATGAGATCGGCATGAATTGAATGATGCTGATCTTGTTCGTGATCCAGAGTCGGTTCGCGCCGGCGAATTCGACGCCCAGGCCGAAGGCCGTCCGCACCACCATGAGCACGCCGAACAGCGCGAAGCTCACGAAGATCGCGCCGAGCGTCATCAGCGTCCGGATCTTCCGGCGCATCAAGTTGCGCCACACGAGGACGAGGTATCTCATGCCACCACTCCTTCTTCGATGAGCAAGCCCTTCTCGAGGTGGAGCGTGCGGCGGGCGCGCTCGGCGGCGCGCGGGTCGTGCGTGACCATCACGATGGTCTTGCCGTGTTCGCGATTGAGCTGGCGCAGCAGGCCCAGCACCTCTTCCGCCGATTGACGATCCAGGTCGCCGGTAGGCTCGTCGCACACCAGCAAGGCCGGGTCGGAAACAATGGCACGCGCGATCGCCACGCGTTGTTGCTGACCACCGGAAAGCTCGCTCGGCTTGTGCGAAGCACGCTCGGCCAGCCCCACCAGTTGCAACGCGATGGCGGCATTCTTGCGCCGCTGCGCCGCCGACAACTTGGTCAACAGCAACGGCAATTCGACGTTCTTCTGCGCGCTCAACATCGGCATCAAGTTATAGAACTGGAACACGAAGCCGACGTTCGATGCACGCCAACGCGCAAGTGCGCCGGCACCTAACTGGTCGATGCGATGGCCCGCCACGCTGATGCTGCCGCCGGTCGGCGTATCCAGGCCGCCAACCAGATTGAGCAACGTGGTCTTGCCCGAGCCGGACGGCCCCATCAAGGCCAGAAAATCACCCTCGGCGATGTTGAGGTTGATGTGATGCAACACCTCGACCTTCTGCCGGCCGCGTTCGTAGACCTTGGAAAGATCGCGAATCTCGATCAACGTACCCATTGCTACATCCTCCCGAGTGGAACTGTGTTGGTCGCGCATAGGGCGCTCCGTGAGTCCAGTTGCTGGTTATTGGGTTTGTACGCTTACGTTGGCGCCGTCGTGCAGATCGTCGGGCGGTGAGAGCACCACGCTGTCGCCCGCATTCACCGATGCCGGAATCAGACGCACGTCGCCCGACGGTTGCGCGGCAGGTTGCACGGTCTGCCGATGCGCCTTGCCATCCGCCACCACGAACACGCTCTCGCTACCGTCGCGCTGCACGATCGCCTTGGCCGGCACCAGCACGCCTTTCGGTGCCTGCGTGGCGACGGCCGGTTTCGCTTCCAGGAAGGACACGCGCACGCCCATGTCCGGCACGATGCGCGCATCTTTCTGCTCCATCGCCACGCGCACTTTCACCGTGGCCTTGCCGCGATCGGCCGCCGGCACGATGGCGATGACGTGCGCGGGAATACGCCAATCCGGATACGCATCCAGCACGGCTTCGGCCGACATGTTCGGCGTGACGCGGCCGATATAGGCCTCGTTGACGTCCACGTCCACTTCCAGCGAATCCATGTCGACGATGGTGCCGATGCCGGTGCGTGTGAAGCCGCCGCCCGCGGAAAACGGCGACACCACTTCGCCAACCTGTGCATCCTTGGTGGTGATCACGCCGTTGAATGGCGCGCGAATCAGGCAGTAACCGTAGTTGACCTGCGCCTCCACCACTTGCGCATCGCCAGCGGCTGCATTTCTCTGTTGCGACATCAGTTGCGCGCGCGTGCTGCTGGCCAGCGTGCGTGCTTGCTCGGCCGCTTGCTTGGATACCAAACCTTGCTTGGCGAGTGACTCGTCACGGTCCGCATCGCGCAGGTTCTGGGTCAGCTGCGCTTGATACTGGTTGACCAGCGCATGCGCCGCCTTGGCTTGTGCGACGGCCGTATCGAGCGCGGCCTTGTATTGGCTGTCATCGAGCTTGGCCAGGATCTGGCCTTCCTTCACGTGATCGCCTTCCTCGATCAACACAGCGGTCAAGGTGCCGGTGATTTGCGCGGACACCGTGGCCTGCCGGCGCGCCGTCACATAGCCGGTGGCCTGCAGCACAGCACCCGCGGAGGGGTCGCTGCTCGCTGCCACCGCTTGTGCAACGTGCACGGGTATCGGTCGATGAGAGAACCACCACCAGCCACCGCCACCGAGTGCCAGCAGCACGAGCACGGTGCCGCCGATGATCCATGGCCACGGCCCTGGCCCGCCGCCACTTCGATGTTCCTCGCGCTGGTGGCGCTCGATCTTCAATTCCTTCAGCAGATCGGTATTGCTCACGCTTTTGTCCTTGTTGTCCCCGATTCGTACACGATAGTGGCCGTGCCATGCACCTTTCCACGTGCGCTCATCAACCCTTGCCAATGACAGCTGTCATGTCTATGACGTACGGGCGGGCGCCAATTCGACAATGGCGCTGCCCGCAAAAGCTCAAGAGGGTGGCCATTTTTGCTTGCGTGCCGCTGACTTCATACCGCCTGCGGCCGGGACTGCTGACGAAACGCCGATACCTGCCATGGCCATCTTCTTGCCAGATGCATGAAGCTGCTACCCTTTTTGCCATGCGCTACGTCATCGATCCTCCTGCCATTCCCAGCCTCCCGGTCATTGGCCGCGAGGAACGTTTCCCCATCCGCCGCGTGTTCTGCATCGGCCGCAACTATGCGGAGCACGCGCGTGAAATGGGTGCCACAGTCGACACGTCCACGCCGATGTTCTTCTGCAAACCGGCCGACGCCGTGGTGACGGATGGTGCAGACGTGCCCTATCCCTCCGCCACCAGCGATCTGCACCACGAAGTGGAAATGGTGGTGGCCCTGCAGTCCGGCGGCCAGAACCTGGATGCCGCGCAGGCGCTAAAGGCGATCTTTGGCTATGGCGTAGGGCTCGACCTTACGCGCCGCGATCTGCAGGCGATCGCGAAGGCCAAGAGCCATCCATGGGACGTGGCCAAGGCGTTCGATCATTCCGCGCCGGTATCTGCCTTGCGTGTGGCAAGCGACGCCGCGCCGCATGCGCAGACGCGCATCAGTCTTACGGTAAATGGCCAACTGCGCCAGCAAGGGCAACTCGGCGAAATGGTGCATGGCGTGGCAGACATCATCGTGGCGCTGTCGACGCTGTTTGAGCTGAAACCAGGCGATCTGATTTTTACCGGCACGCCCGCCGGCGTCGCGGCATTGCAGCGGGGCGATCGGTTCCGTGCGGAATTGCAGGACATCGCGGTGCTGGAAGGCAGGATCGCTTGAACGATTCTTGCCTCACGCGCAGCACTCTCATGCATTACAGTCCACAACGCCATCCGGCGCACAACCTAGGGAGACGGCAATGAGCATGCTGCAAGAATTCAAAGAATTTGCCATGCGCGGCAACGTGCTCGACATGGCGGTAGGTGTGGTCATCGGTGCAGCGTTCGGCAAGATCGTTACCTCGCTGGTGAACGACGTGATCATGCCGCCGCTGGGCTGGGTGACTGGCGGCATCGATTTTTCCGCGATGAAAGTAGTGATCCGGCCCGCGGACAACAGCAATCCTGCGCACAAGATTCCGGAAATCGCCATTGCCTATGGCAGCTTCATCAACGCCATCCTGGCCTTCGTGATCGTGGCATTTGCGATCTTTCTGCTGATCAAGATCGTCAACAAGTTCTATACCAAGGCCGCTGCAGCGACACCGCCGGAAGTAGTGCTGTTGACGGAAATCCGCGATCTATTGAAAAACAAGCAATAGCCAATTGCCGCGTAGGCTGGGATGAAATCCCAGCATCAACGGCTGCCAGAGCTGGGATTTCATCTCAGCCTACGCGTGTTGTCTGCTCTTCTCGCCAATACATGACTTCCGGCCTAAGCGCGCGCTGATACGAGCCCCATAATGCGGGGCTCGTCACCAGGAGCCGCCCATGCAACGCCCCTCCCTCACCGTGCTCGCCGCCAGCCTGATGCTGGCCACCGGACTTGTTTGCGCCAAGGATGCGCCCACCACGATTCCCGCTGCCGCCGTGCAGACGGCCGAGCAATTGCGCGATAAAGCCATGCACGACAACACCGCCTACAAAGTGGTGGAAGGCTTGACCACGGAAGTCGGCGCACGACTGGCTGGTGGCGATAACGATCAACGTGCACGTGATTGGATGGTGGCGAAGTTCAAGGCACTGGGCTTCGACAAGGTCTACACCGAGCCGGTGACCTTTCCGCTGTGGGTGCGCCGTAGCGAGCACGGCGCCATCGTGGCGCCCTTTCCGCAACCGTTGACACTCATGGCACTCGGTTATTCGCCCGCGACGCCCAAGGGCGGGCTTACCGCGGAAGTGGTGCAGTTCCCCACGCTGGATGCCTTGAAGGCAGCTGATCCGGCCAGTGTGAAAGGCAAGATCGTCTACATCGGCGAACGCATGCAGCGGCATAAGGATGGATTGGATTACGGCCGCATCGGCTCACCGATCCGCGTGCAAGGTCCGGTAATCGCGCAGACAAAAGGCGCTGCCGGCTTTTTGTTGCGCTCTGCCGGCACCGATGCCGACAGCCGCACGCCGCATACGGGCGTAACCGGTTTTACCGATCCTACCAAGGCGATTCCTGCGGCCGCGCTATCCAATCCGGATGCCGATCAGCTTGAGCGCGTACTGGCGTATGGCAAGCCGGTCACGGTGAAGCTGGACCTCGATTGCGGCATCGAAGGCCAGTACACCGGCGCGAACGTGATCGGCGAGATCACCGGCAGCAAGTATCCCGACCAGGTCGTCGCCATCGGCGGCCATCTGGATTCGTGGGACCCGGGTACCGGCGCGATCGATGACGGCGCGGGTGTCGCCATCGCCGTCGGCGCGGCCAAGCTGATCCACGATCTGCCGCAACGTCCCGATCGCACCATTCGCGTGATTGCCTTCGCCAACGAGGAAATGGGCTTGTGGGGCGGCCGCGCGTATGCCGACAAGCATGCGTCGGAAGTGGGCAAGTTCCAGCTCGGCACCGAATCGGATTTCGGAGCCGGCCCGGTATGGCGGATGAGCGCCAGCGTGAAACCGGAAGCCCGCGGCGCGATCGCGCAGATCGCCAAGGTGTTGGCGCCGATCGGCGTGAACTATGACGTCAAGAAGCCCGGCGGCGGTGGCTCGGATCTCTCGCAGATGCATGGCAAGGGCATGGCGGCGTTGACCCTTACCCAGGACGGCACCTACTACTTCGATTGGCACCATACGGCCAACGACACGCTGGACAAGATCGATCCCAAGCAACTGGCACAGAACGTGGCGGTGTATGCCGTGTTCTCATACATGGCGGCGCAGGCGAATGGCGACTTCGGCTCGGCGTCGGGCGCGTTTGCGCATGATGGGGCGGAGGATTGAGCTGCCGGAGACGGCCTCAATTCACGTAGGCTGGGATGACAATCCCAGCTTTTATCGGCAGCGTGGTGCTGGGATTTCATCCCAGCCTGCCGTGCTCGCTGGCAAACCCAAACGTCAGCTTTCTTCATCGAGGGACGATGCCAGCTCGGCATCTCCCTCACGCTCGGCCGGTGCTTCAGCCGCGTCGAGTGCCTGCAGGTTTTCCTTCAAACGCGTCAGCACATCCATCGCCTGCGTCATTTCCTCGTAGCTGACGCCTTTGGTGCATTCGCGCCGCAGTTCGCGGGCGATGTGCTCCATGTCATCGATCACGCCGCTGGCCTGCGCGGTGGTATACAGACGCCAGGCGCGGCGATCCTTGGGATCCGGCCGCCGTTCCACGAAACCCGCCGCTTGCAGGCGGTCGATCACGCGGCCCACGGCGATCGGCTCCATTTCGAGGAAGTCGGCCAGCTCGGTCTGCCGCAGGCCCTCGCGGTGATGCAGCATCTTGGTGGCACGCCACTGGGCGCGCGTCAAACCGAATTTCACCGCACGGCGGTCAAAATGCTTGCGGAACAGCAAGGTGATGTCGTTCAGCAAGTAACCGAAGGAAATATCTTCCGTCTTTGGCATGATGCAGACGCCTAGCAAAGCAACACGTGCCCAAGCATAAGCCCAAACATGGCCCTCAGCGTTGTCACCTCCGATCTGACCCGGCTCGCTCTGGACGCCATCGTGAACGCGGCCAACCCTGCCTTGCTGGGCGGCGGGGGTGTGGATGGCGCCATTCACCGCGCAGCCGGCCCTGCCTTGCTTGAAGCTTGCAGAGCGTTGCCGCAAGTGGCGCCCGGCGTGCGTTGTCCGATCGGCGAGGCGCATATCACGCCGGCCTTCCTGCTGCCGGCGCGCTATGTGATCCACACGGTGGGACCGGTGTGGAAGGGCGGCCATCACGGCGAAGCTGAATTACTGGCGCAGTGCTATCGCTCGTCCATCGCCTTGGCGGCCCGATATGCGGTGCGCACGATTGCCTTTCCTGCGATCAGCTGCGGTGTCTATGGCTATCCGCCAGAGAAAGCGGCGCGCGTGGCAATTGCCAGCCTGCGCGAGGTGCTGCCGGACCATCCCGCCATGGAGGTGCAGCTTTGCTGCTTTGATGAGCGCATGGCGGCCATCTGGCAGGAAGCGCTGTAACGTCCGCGCGGGGATTCAATCAAGCTTGAACGGATAGAGCGGCGGCAACGGCGATTCGGTGCCGGCCTGGTTGTCCTGTTGCCAGGCAAATCCCTTGGCAAATGTCGCGGCGAGATCCATGCGCGTTTCCGCTGACACGCCGGCATATTGCTCACGCTGCAACGTTACTATCGCGGCACGCTGCTCATCCGACGCCAGCGCATCGGCGACCTGTCCCAGGTTGCGCAACCCTGGCCGCTCGGCGCGCGCCCAGGCAAGCAGGCGGCGTCCCTGGATAGCGCGATCATCACCGCGCGCGGACTCCAAAAAGGCCTGACGTAGCGTGCGTGTCGAATCGGTAGGCTCGATACGTGGCTTCGTCACCGATGCCTGCGCACGTTTGCGTTTGCTGTAGAGCCACGCGAACACCGCCGTACTCAACAACCACAACGCGATGCTGCCGAGTGCGATCCAGCGCCAAGGCGTAGGTGATGACGCAGCCGGTGCAACCTGTGCAATCGCCGGCGTGGCAGCGCTGCTTGCTACAGCGGGGGAAGTCGCCACGGCAGATGGCGATGTTGTCGCAGCGGGCGCGGGCGCGCCATTGGCCGCCAGCACGGTCAAGGTGTGCGATGGAATGCTGGCGATTTTCTTCTGCCCGCTCTGCACGTCAAACCAGGTAAGCGTGATTTCCGGAATGGTCAACGTGCCTGCGCGTTGCGGAATGATCGCGAAGCCGCGCTCGCTATGGCCGGTAAGCCATTCGCCGTCGTCGTGCGTGCTGGTCTTCGGTTGATCGGGGTAGACCGTCGCGCCATCGATGGTTGGCAGACTCAATGCTGGCAGCGCATCGCCTGACACACCTTGTGCGTCCACGCTCAGGCGCAGGTTGAGTGGCTGGCCTGCGGTGAGTTTGTTATCGCCCGGCAGACCTTGCAGGCTGAGCGTGAGCGAGCGCGCAGGCAGCCAGGTGGTCTGGCCCCAACTCGCAGGGGGCGCTTGCACGTCGATCTTTACTTCCGGCGAATCGGCCGTGACCGGCGTGGTGTTGCCGAACAAACCACCCGGATTGAAAAAGCCGCCTGGATCGTTGGGGTTGCCGCGATCCAGCATCTCGCCCTGGAATTCGATGGACGGCACGACCAGCGAGCCGGCATGGTGCGGCGTCAAGGCATAGCGGCGTTCGACGACGTGATAGCGGTGGCCGTCGCGCACGGCTTCGTAATTGATGTCATTGCCCAGCTGCTTCAACTCGGCGCCGTTGACGTCCGGATTAGGCAGGCTGCCGCCGTCGAGATCGCCCGCATAAAACAGGCGCACGGTATACAGAATCTGCTGGCCCAGGTAGACGTGATCGGCGCTTGCTTGCGCTTCCACGAAAACATCCTGGCCGGTGTGTGTACTCGCCGAGGTATCCGGCGCCTCCACGTGCAAGGTGAGCGGGTTGGTTTGGCTGCCTCCGACCGTCAGCGATGGAATCTGCAAATCGCCTTGATGCTTGGGGCGCAATGCAACGCCAATGATCAGCTCCGCGCTTTGCTTGCCGTTGATGACGCTGAGTGAACTGCTGGTGGACGTGCCAAGCACTTCGAAATCGTGATCGAGCGCGCTGAGATCTGGCGTGCTTGCCGTCATGGCATCGCTGATGCGCAAATTGAGGGTGACGGTTTCACCCAGGTGCACGTCGTTGCGATCCAGCGTGGCTTGCACGGTGGATGCCATCGCGGTCCACGGCAGCAACAAACAAAACCACAGCAGCCAACGGTGTTTCATGGCTGATCTCCTTCCACCGGTTGCGCGCCCATGCGCTCGCGGTATTCCAGTTCAAATTTTCGTCGCAGCAAGGCGCCGGGATCATCGGGCACGCGTTGCAAGTCGCGCCGCACATCGTTGGGTAGTTTCGATAGCGGATCGTCACTTTCGACAGCGCCGAGTTCATGCGCGGGCGTGGTGCCGCTTTTCTTTTGTGCGCTAGCCAAGGCTTGATTCATTTGCGCTTGCAAGCGTTGCTGCGCTTTGTCGGCTTGCGCCCGTTCGCTGCTGGACGCAGGCGCGGGAGCTGGCTTGGGGGCGTCTTGCGCTGGGGAGCTGCTCGTGTCCTGTTGCGCATCATGTTGTTGCTGGCCATCGTTGGGTGACGATTGGTTTTGGCCGTTGCTTCCCTGCTGTGCGTCCGCCTGTTGGTGCTGGCCGTTCTGGCCTTGATCCTTCTGTTGCTGTTCGCCACCTTGCTGACCAGACTGTCCGCTCTGCTGCCTCTGGCCTTGCTGCGATTGACCGGACGATTGCCCGTTCTGGCCTTGCTGGTTGTTCTGGCCGCCCTGCCCGCCCGAGTGCTGTTGTTGCGGCGAGGTTGACGATGCTTGCTGCTGCTTGCGCATCGCCTCTTCCACCAGCTTGCGGTTGGCCTGTGCATCTTGATTGTGCGGATCGAGCTGCAGTGCGCGATCGTAAGCCTTGATGGCATCCTGATAGTGACCCAGCTTGGCCAGCGCGTTGCCCAGGTTATATGGCGCATCGGCGCCTTTCGCCTGCTGCAGTGCCTGTGCGGCGGCGGCGTAGTCGCCGGCGCGATAGGCGGCCGCACCGCGCCAGGCCGGATCCTGCGCAAGCTGCTGCGCTTTGGCGGCATTGCCCTGACGCAAGGCGCTTGCGGCTTGTTGATCCGGTCGCTGCCACCAGTCACGCCAGCCGGATGCGTTGGCAGTCGTCGGCAACATCGGTAACAGGATCAACGGCAGCATCAAGACCCAGCCGCGACGGAAAGCCATGGCGGCAACCAGCAGCAGCGGCAACAGCAACCAGGGACCGCGGTCCTGCCACACGTCAGCTTCCTGCCCTTCCGCCACCGATGCGTGTTGTGGTGGACTCAGTGCCGCATGCAAGGCAGCGACATCCTGCGCGTTATCGCTCATGGACACATAGCGACCGCCGCCTGCTTCGGCAAGCGCGTGCAGGTTGGCATCGTTGCGGCGAGCGATGGCGATATTGCCCTGGTCATCGTGCACGAAGCCGCCCTCGGCACTCGAGACCGGCGCACCTTGCGTTGTGCCGACGCCCAATACAGAAACATGCACGCCAGATGACAACGCAGCACGTGCCGCGGCTTGTGCGGCCGCATCGGCATCATCCGTCACCAGTACGATCGAGCCACTGGCAAGCTTGGCGTTGTGAATCAGCTTCACGCCCTGCTGGATGGCTTGTGCAGCATCGTTGCCATCGACCGGCATCACGTCGGGCGACATTGCTTCCAACAGTGATTCCAGGCTGTGCGCATCGCTGGTCAGCGGCGCCACCACGAAGGCCTGGCCGGCATAACCGATGAGTGCGTTCAAGCCATCCTGGTTTGCCATCAATAGATCACGCACCTTGTAACGCGCGCGTTCAAGCCGGCTTGGTTGCACGTCACGCGCGAGCATGTGCTGCGACAGCGAAAGCGCCACCACCTGCGCGGCGCGATCGTTGAACAGCGGTGCGGTTACCTTGCTCCAGGTTGGTCCCGCCAGCGCCAGTACACCCAAGGTCCACCCCAGCGCGAGCAGGCCCGAAGGGGCACGCGCATGACGCATCTCGCCACCGATCAGGTGCGGCAGCAATGCCGGATCAGCCAGCCTGCTGAGCGCGCGCTGCGAGGCATTGCCGCGCGCGCCGAACCAGATCAGCAACGGCAATGCCAGCAATCCCAACAACCATAGTGGTTGCAGGAAATGGAATGGATGCAGGGCTGCGCTCATGCACCCGCTCCTTTCCAGCGCGGCCACAACAGACCCAGCAACAGGCAAATGCCAGCCAGCGCGAGGGGCACGCGAAACAGCTCATGATGCAAGCGGAATTCGCGGCCTTTTTGCGGCATGGGTTCCAGCGCATCGATGGCACGGTAGGCGTCGGCAAGCTGGTTGCCGTCCGTGGCGCGATAGAACTGGCCACCGGTTTCATGCGCGATGTAAGTGAGCATATCGGCATCAAGGTCAGCCGACGGATTGACCACGCTGTTGCCGAACAAGCCTGGCACCACCATGCGCGTGGCGCCGATACCGATGGTGTAGATGCGCACACCTGCCGCCTTGGCGGCACGCGCTGCGTCCTGCGGTGAGATGCTGCCGGAATTGTTGACGCCATCCGTCAGCAGAATCAGCACACGCGCTTGTTCCGGCAATGCCGCGAGGCGCTTCACCGCCACGGCGATCGCATCGCCGATCGCCGTTTCCGTTCCCGGTAAGCCAACCGTGGCGCTCTGCAATTGCGCGCGTACGGCATTTAAATCATACGTAAGCGGTGTGACCAGAAACGCGTGCGTGCCAAACAGCACCAAGCCAAGCTCGTCGCCACTGCGGCGGGAAATGAAATCGCCCGCAATGGCTTCCACCGCACCGAAACGGCTCAACTGCTGGCCACCCAGCACCATATCCGGTGTTTCCATGCTGCCGGAAAGGTCGACGGCAAGCATCATCGCGCGGCCACTGTGCGTTTGCGCTTGCGGCGGCCCAATGATCTGCGGCCTTGCCGCCGCGGTGAGCAGAGCAAGCCAACCCAACACCAGCAACCAGGACGCCGCGCTGCGCGTTGCCAGATGACCGCTTACGCTCCACGACAGCGATGCATGCGGCAAGCGCAGCGCCTGACCTGGCGATGCGGGTTTCACCGCGCGCCAGATCAGCCATGGCAGCGGCAACAAGACGAAGACCCAGGGCCACGCAAATTCAGGCATGGCTGCGCTCCTGCGGCTTCATACGCCGCCACGCCGCATGCAGCCAACGATGGGCCGCTTCTTCCACAGCGGATCGATTGAACTCGGCATGTGGCTGATACATCCGCGCTTCGAGCGTCATCAACGTATCGAGGGTTGCATCGTCAACCGGCACCTGTGCCAAGGCATGCCGCCATGGCTCGCCTTGCAGATGACGTGCTTCGGCGCTGTAACGCCATACGGCCCGGCGCAGAAGTTGATGCAAGGCGGTGGCGTAAGCGATGTCGTCATGTGCGTGGCGATCTGCCAATTGCCGGATCTCGAGCAGGACGCGTGCGCGCCAGATGCGTGCGCGACGTGCGCGGCGGTAAAGCAGATATCCAGTAATCAGCAACACTATTGCGACGGCCAGCACGATCCACCAACCCGGCGCAGGTGGCCACCACGAGGGATTGGGTGGCAGGTGGATATCGCGCAGAGGCAGCGGATCTTGTGGCAGCCGTGCGCTCATCGCCGTCCCCCGCCATTGCGCAGCAACGTGCTGACCGCATCCAGCGGATCGGCAGCCGTATCGATGATGCGACGGGGAATGCCGAGTGAAGCCGTCATCGCGGCGAGTCTTGCTTGTCCTTCGCCTAGGCTCTGCTGAAAGGCTTCGCGCTGATGTTCGGTTTGCAGAATCAACCGCCGACGTTCGCCATGGTGTTCCACGGGATAGCTGCCCGCCGGAGCCGACTGCAGTTCCAGTGCGTCGGCGACGATCAGCGTACGCACGGCGGTATGTCGCATCATCTCCAGCAGGCGATCGCGCGCGGCTTGATCGCTGCTTTGACCATCGCTGATCAGCAGTACCCGATTGGCGCCATGCTGAAGCTTGATCACATGCTGCAATGCCTGCGACAGCGGCTGACCTTGTCCTGACGTGACGGCATCGCATTGTGCCAACGCGCCGCATACATCCAGGGCACCACGCACACCGCCACGCGGACGTTGCAGATGGCTGCTTTCACCAAACACCATCAAGCCCACGCGCTCACCGGCCTTGGCCGCATGCCATGCAGCCAGCGCTGCGGCACGTGCAGCCTGCACCGATTTGAAGCGCACACGCGTGCCGAAACGCATGCTGGGATGTTGATCAAGCAGAATCAGCAGCTGACCTTCGCGTTCTTCCTGGAACAATTTGGTGTGCAGGCGGCCACTGCGCGCGGTCAATCGCCAATCCATGCGGCGCACATCGTCGCCTGGCTGATACGCGCGCGATTCGGCGTAATCCATGCCGCGGCCGTAGAGGCGACTGGTTTGCGTGCCCACGCGCGTGGCTCGGCTATCCTGCGGCGGCATGCGCAAACGCGTGACGCGACCGCGCAAGGCGATCAGCTCCGCCAATGAAACGCGGACGCGCCCATCGCCATCCGTCTGATTCGATACGACTGCATTCACGGCAAGGGAACGAGATCCAGCAACCGGTTGATGACCTTATCGCTGCGGATGCCTTCGGCTTCCGCTTCGTAACTGAGCAAGACGCGATGGCGCAGCACTTCATGCGCGATGGCATGCACGTCTTCCGGCAACGCGAAGTCGCGTCCACTCAGCCAGGCATGGGCGCGGGCGCAGCGATCCAACGCGATGGTGGCACGTGGGCTGGCGCCCCAGGCGATCCAGCGTTTGAGTTCCGGGCCGTATTGGCCTGCATCGCGCGTGGCGAGTACCAGCTGCGCGAGGTATTGCTCCAGTGCTGGCGCGACATGAACATCCAATACCGCTTTGCGCGCAGCAAACACATCGTCTTGCGAGACCATCGCTGTGGCCGGAACGGCTTCGCGCACTGGCCGGCTCGCCTGTTCTCTGGCTAGCCGGAGAATAGCCAACTCGGCGGCAGCATCCGGATAGCCGATGGTCACGTGCATGACGAAGCGATCGAGCTGGGCTTCGGGCAGCGCAAACGTACCCTCCTGCTCGATCGGGTTCTGCGTGGCCATCACCATGAACAACTCTGGCAGATGCCAAGTGTTGCGTCCCACGGTGATCTGCCGCTCGGCCATCGACTCCAGCAAGGCCGACTGCACTTTTGCCGGCGCACGATTGATTTCGTCGGCCAGCACGATGTTGTGGAACAGCGGGCCGCGTTCGAATTCGAAAGTACCCGACTGCGGCCGGAACACGTCCGTGCCGGTGAGGTCGGCGGGGAGCAAGTCCGGCGTGAACTGCACGCGATGGAAATCGGCCGCGATGCGATTGGCCAACGCCTTTACCGCCGTGGTCTTGGCCAGACCTGGCGCACCTTCGACCAGCAGATGGCCGTCGGCCAGCAAGGCGATCAACAAGCAATCGATAAGCCGCGGCTGGCCGATGATCTGTAGCCGCAGGTCATCGCGAAGGCGGGAAAACGCTTGTTGCAGATGCCCGGGCGTGGGGATTGGGGGCATGTCCATCCGAGAATCCTGTACTGCTTGGTGGGGCTTAAGACCACAGCGTGGTAGGAAAGTTTGGTCGCTTGTCCGTCGTAAAGCAAAAGGGGCGGCACAGCGGCCGCCCCTTCGATTTGTCTTGCAAGTCCGCGCTTATTGCAGGCTGTCGCTGAGGATGCGCGGGGTGACGAAGATCAGCAGTTCGTCCTTGTCATTCACACGCTGCGTACTGCGGAACAGGAAGCCGACCCCGGGGATATCACCCAACCACGGCACCTTGTTGATGTTGTCGGTCTTGCTGATTTCGTAGATGCCACCCAGGACCACCGTCTGGCCGTTATCCACCAACACCGAGGTGTTGAGCGAACGGGTATCGATCACCGGCACCTGACCGCTGCCTGGCACGGTGATGTAGTTGTGCAGTGAATCCTTGTTCACGTTGATCGCCAGGAACACGCGGTTGTCGGCCGTGATGGTCGGCGTGACCTTGAGCTCCAGCACCGCATCCTTGAACGCCACCGTCGCCGTTCCACTGGCGCCACCACCACCTGTGCTGTTCTGGTAGGTGACGTAGCCGATTTCCTGACCCTGGCGGATATCCGCTTCCTGCTGGTTGGCGGTGATCACGCGCGGGCTGGATACCAGCTGGCTGCGACCTTCCGCTTGCGATGCGGACAGCTCCAGATCCAGGGCGTAATTCTTGCCGAGGATGGCAGCGGCAATGGTCGACGCCGTGCCCGTGGACGGCGTGGCCGGCAAATTAACTTGCTGGTAGTTCTGCAGACCGTTGTACGTGGTGGTCGTGGTACCGCTCGTTGTCGCCGGCAGAAGACCGCTACCAAGCGACAGTGTCTGGCCGCTCGGATTGACCTGCCTACCGTTTATGCCCCACTGAACACCCAGGTCGCGCTCGAAATCATCGGTTGCGATCACAATGCGCGACTCGATCAATACCTGCTGCACCGGGCGATCCAGCTCCGAAACGATGGCGCGTATCTCAGCAGTCTTTTCCGACGTATCGTTGAGCAGCAGAGTGTTCGTACGCTGATCGAAGGTGACGCTGCCGCGCGGCGAGAGGAATCCGCGGTGTTCGTTAGCTGCGCCACTGCCACCACCACCGCCGCCCGTGCTCTGCTGAGCACCCGTCGTCAGCAACTTGGCAATATCCTGCGCCTTGCCATAGCTGATCGGAATGTACGTGGTAACCAGCGGCGCCGTATCCTGCGCCTTGAAGCGCGCATCCGCCACGCTCTGCTCGTAATCAGCCAGCTCCTTCTGCGGCGCAATCCAGATCACGTTGCCATCGCGGCGCTTGTCCAGGTCCTTGGAGCGAAGGATCACGTCCAGCGCCTGATCCCACGGCACGTTCACCAGACGCAACGTGACGCTGCCGCCCACGGTGTCGGAAGCCACCAGGTTCAGGCCCGACACATCCGCCAGCAATTGCAGCGCGGAGCGCACCGGAATGTCCTGGAAGTTGAAGGTGACGCGGCTGCCCGTGTAAACCGGTTGTGCTTCGGAAGCAGGATTGGTGTTCTTCGAATCTTGCTTCTTCGGTGTCACCTCCACCACGTACTGATTGCCAGTCTGATAGGAGGACACATCCGCGTCGCCGCTGTACGCAATGTCGATGCGCGCGCCATTCGGCGTGGACTTGGGCGAAATCGACTGCACCGGTGTCGCAAAATCCAGCACGTTCAAGCGCTGCGACTGGCTGGCCGGGAGCTGCGCATTGGTCACGTCCACGGCAATATTGCCGTTTTCGCGATGCATGTTCGCGTTGGCACCGGCGCCGGCAAAGTTGATCAGCACGCGGCCGGAACCGTTCGGACCACGCTGGAAGTCGATGTTGCTGACCGCCGGACCGTTAAGTGCCGATGGCAATGCCTTCGAGGGATCGATGGTCGCTGCGGTCGTCACCGGCTGCGATTGCGTGCCGTTGTTGACTACCAGCACGAGGCTGTTGCCTTCCACGCTCGACTTGTAGGTGGAGGCCTGCATCAGTTCGACCACGACGCGGGTGCGACCTCCGGCAGCTACGGCCGAGACACCGGTCGTGGTGCCGACGCCGATGTCCTGGTGGCGGGCCGCGTCGTTGGTGGTGTCCGGAAAGTCGATCGCGATGCGCGGCGGCGTTTCGGTCGTGAAGATGTTCGGTTGCGGCACCTGGTTGCTGTCGAAGCTCATGCGCAGCTCGACGCGGCCACCCGGCAGTGTTTTGTAGGAGATGTTCTGCAGCGTGCTGGCTGCAGCGGCACTGGCCCAGACGGCAGAGCCCAGCGCCACGATGGTGATCAGGCAACGGTGGCCCAAGTGCATGGCGCGACTCCGGACTGGTTGATTGAGATTAGTCATTGCATCAGCCCCTGTATTCCTATTTCGCCTCAAGCGCGATGCTGGCTGGACGTTCCATCCAGCCGCCATTGCCGTTGGAAACCAATTCGACCAGGTCGACGTGGTCACCGGTGATGGCGGTGACGCGGCCGTAGTTCTGGCCCAAGTATTCGTTGATATGCACGCGATGGATCACTCCGCCGGGATCTTTGACGAGTGCTTCCATGGTGGAGCCAGCACCGATCGTGCCAACCATCCTCAAGCTGTCCAGCGAGTAAGCCTCCAGCGGCTGGCGCGGCCGGCCTTCATCCGGACGCGGGCCGTTGTTCTGACTCAACTCGTCCTGGCTGGGACTGAACGGGTCGCGTTTGTCCTGATCGCTATAGGTGAAGGTTTCGAAGGTTTTGATCACCGGCAACGCAGGAATCGGGGCACCGCGCTTGGCCTTCTCCTGCGCGACCCAGTCGCGCAAGTCGGACATGCCGCGCGTGCAACCGGCCAGCATCAGCGCGGTGGCGATCATCAGCGACAGCTTCACGAGGCGAACAGGCTTCATGGCAGTCATGACTCTCATTTCTGCCCCCCGGCCTTCTTCGGCTTGCCCTCGTTCGTTTCGGAGTCTTCGAGGTAACGATAGGTCTTCACCGTGCCCTGCAAGACCAACAGCTGGTTGGCCGCCGGCTCCGAGCCCTTGGCAGGCGGATTGAGTGGTGTCAGCGATACGTCGTGCATGGTGAGGATCACCACGCGCGGCAGCGATGCCACGCCGCTGATGAAGGCGCCGAACTGGTGGTATGTGCCAATCATCTTCAGCTGGATCGGCTTTTCCGCGTAGAAGTCTTTGGGAATTTCCGTGCCTGGCTGGAACAGTTCCTGCTGCAGGCCGGCCGACAATGCCGTTTGCGACACGTCCACCAGCAGCTCAGGCATTTCCGTCTTGCTGGGCAGCTGACGCAGCAACTGGCGCAGCATGTCCTTCATTTCGTCCAACTGCTGCTGCAGGGCTTCGAGATTGACCGACTTGGCCTGCTTCTCGGAGAACTCTTTCTTCAGCTGTTCTTCCTTGTTGGCCAGCGTCTGCAGCTGGTCCTGCTGGTCGCTGATAACCACATACCAGCCAACCAGCATGATCACCAGGAACAGCAGCACCGTGAAAAACGTCTTGACCGACTTTGGCCAGCCGCCAATGTTGTTGCGATCGAGACTGCGCAGATCGTCGAGGAGTTTCATTATTTGGCCCCTCCCTTGGCTGGCGCAGTGGCCGGTTTACCCGGTGCGGGCGCCATTGCAGGGGGTGTCGTAACAGCGGGCTTGGCAGCAGCGGGTGTCGCTGCGGCGGCCGCGCTTGTGCTCGACGAAGCGGGAGCGGAACCGGTCGCGCCCTGCGCGTTGCTATCGTCCTTGGGCTTGGACAGCGCCACGGTCAGGCCGAAGCTGTACGGCATCCGCGAGGCATCGTGGCTGTTCTCGGTCTTACTGAGGTCGGCCTGGCCCATCCACGGCGACGCTTCGATGCTGCGCATGTACTCGGCCACGCTGGCGTTGGATTGCGCCACGCCGCCCAGCACCATCTGGTCGCCGCTCTGCTTGATCGAGGTCAGGCGTGCGCTGCTCGGAATGGTTTTCACCAATTCATCGAACAAGTGCACCATCTGCGAACGGTTGGCCTGCAGCTGTTCAATGATCTGCTTGCGTGCCAGCAACTGCGCACGCACTTTTTCCAGATCCTTGATCTTCTCCAGACGCGCATCGACCTGCTTGATCTGGTCCTGCATGTAGGCATTGCGATCGTTCTGGTTGTCGATGCGCATATCCATCCAGAACCACCACAGGAACATCACGCCGACGGCGATCAGGGCAGCCGCGCCCAGCTGCATGAAGAATTCGCGCTGCCGCAGTTTGCGGCGCTCGGCACGCCACGGAAGTAGGTTGATATGTGCCATCAGTCGAAACTCCTCATGGCGAGTCCGACCGCGATCATCAATGCGGGCGCGTCCTGGGTCAGCGACTGTGCCTGCACTCGATTGGAGAGCGACATGCGCGCCAGCGGGTTGGCCACCACGCAGGGCAGGCCAAGCTGCTCTTCGAGCATCGCGCTGATGCCTTCGATCGATGCGCAACCGCCGGCCAGCACCACTTGGTCAACCTTGCTGAACTCGCTGCCTGCGTAGAAAAACTGCAACAGGCGGCTGATCTGCTGTACCAGTGATTCCTTGAACGGTTGCAGCGCCTCGGTCTCGTAGGACTCCGGCAAACCACCCTTGCGCTTGGCACGACCGGCTTCCTCATAGGAAAGGCCGTAGCGGCGCATGATTTCATCGGTGAGCTGCTTGCCGCCGAATACTTGTTCGCGCGAGTAGATCGTGCGCTGGTTCTTCAGCACTGACAGCGTGGTCATGGTGGCGCCAATGTCGACCACGGCCACCAGTGCGTCACGGCCGACATTCAACTGGTCGGCGATCAGCGTGAAGGCGTTCTCCATCGCGAAGGCTTCGACGTCGACCACCTGCGCGCTAAGGCCACCGAGGTCGAGCGCCGCCACGCGCATGTCCACGTTCTCCGTGCGCGAGGCCGCCAGGAGAATGTTGTTCATTTCGGGGTTGTCGCGTACCGGCCCGAGCACCTCGAAATCGAGGCTCACTTCCTCGATCGGGTATGGGATGTACTGGTTGGCCTCGACCTGGATCTGGCCTTCCAGATCTTCTTCCGACAGCTCTGCCGGCATCGGCACGATGCGCGTGATCACCGCAGAACCGGCCACGGCCGCCGCAGCGTGCTTGACCTTGGCGCCGGAGCGCGACAGCGCGCGACGTACGGCCTCGCCCACTGCCTCGACTTCGACAATGTTCTTTTCGACCACCGCATTCGGGGGCAGCGGCTCGATCGCGTAGTGTTCCACGCGATAGCGACCTCCTGCCTGGCTAAGCTGCAGCAGCTTGACGGCGGTCGAGCTAATGTCGACGCCGACCAGCGGCGGCTTCTTGGGTGTAAAGAGCCCCACGACGATTCCCCCTTGACCCCTGGCGCTTCCGCCAGATACTGGCAGGATTGCCGGGTCATTAAATCCAAAAATTAACGCAATAGCAACGGCCTACGCGATCTTCTTCGAGACTTTTGGCGTGATGCCCTGCACATTTGGGGCAATCCGCCGGCGCCGAGATTAAGGTTTTGCTAACCCGCTGCTGATGGTCCCCATACTGCTACATCTATACTTTGGTCTGTTTTGACATAGGTCTCGGTACTGGGATGCTCTGGTTCGTTCTGCGTAGGTGGCATGATGTCCAGAAGGCCCGCAGGGTGTGGCGCGTGGTGCAGGGAAGGCTGGTTGCCTTTTCAAGCCGCGCGGCGCAGCCTGCGGGCCTTCTGGACATCACCCTTCGGGCCGTCCCTGTCTGTTCGCAGGCCTTCGGCCCATCGTCTCGACAGACAGCCAGTCTGCCTTCGCCGATAGTCCTGTGGCCTGCGAACAGACAGGGCCGGTGACACCTACGCAGAACGAACTAGAGCATCCCGAACCACATGACCCGATTTTTTAAAGCCCTGCTGCGCTGGCTGCTGATCCTGGGCTTCAGCGGACTACTAATGATCGCTGCGGCCATTGGAGTGGCCTACTGGCTGGTCTCCCCCCGCATTCCGTCCGTGGATGTGCTCAAGGACTACCACATGCAAGTTCCGCTCCGAGTGGTGACGGCGGACGGCAAGCTGATCGCCACCTTCGGTGAAACGCGCCGCATACCGGTCTCCGTCGAGCAAGTGCCTGACATGCTCAAGCACGCGGTGCTGTCAGCGGAGGATGCTGATTTCTATACACATCCGGGCGTGGACTGGCGTGGCGTGATGCGCGCCGGCCTGCACGTGGTCGCCTCCGGCGGCAACAAGACCCAGGGTGGCTCGACCATAACCCAGCAGGTGGCGCGCAACTTCTTCCTGAGTCCGGAAAAGCTCTATTCCCGCAAGCTGATCGAGATGTTCATCGCCTTGCGCATGGAGAGCACGCTCACCAAGGACCAGATCCTGGAGCTGTACCTCAACAAGATGTTCCTGGGACACCGCTCGTACGGCATCGCGGCAGCGGCGGAGTACTACTACGGCAAACGGCTGGACCAGCTCACCGTGGCGCAGTGCGCAGCCATTGCCTCCACGTTCCAGCTGCCCTCGGCAGTCAATCCGCTCACCAATACCCAGCGCCTGATCGCCCGCCGCAACTGGGTGCTGGGCCAGATGCTGGAGCACCGCTACATCAACCAGGCGCAATACGAGCAGGCCATCCATGCGCCGGACGAAGCCGCCCCGCATGAACAACCGATCCAGGTGGATGCCCCCTACCTGGCCGAGATGGCACGGTTACAAGCGCTGGACCGGCTGGGCAATGACGCACTGACCGAGGGTTACGTCGTGAAGACCACCCTGGTCAGTACTCGACAACAAGCGGCAGTGGCTGCCGTGCGCGATGGCCTGGCCATCTACGATCACCGCCACGGCTGGCGCGGACCGGAAGCCCATGAGGAACTGCCGCCGAATGCCAGCGACAGTGACTACAGCAATCTGCTTTCCAGCTTCATGGACGCGGCGGGGCTCACGCCCGGCCTGGTCATCACCTCCTCCGCTACCGAGGCCGCGGTTTTCCTGCCGAGCAAGGAGGTGATCAAGCTGGACCTGAAAGCCCTGGACTGGGCCCGCCCCTATGTCAATGAAAACCGGACGGGCGCTACTCCCACCCGCGTCGACACCGTGTTGAAACCCGGCGACATCATCCGCGTCATTCGTGATGACAAGGGCGCCTGGCAGCTGACGCAGATTCCGAAGGCGCAGGCTGCCTTGGTATCGCTCGACCCGGAAAATGGCGCGATCCAGTCGCTGGTTGGGGGCTTCAACTTCCAGCGCAGCAAGTTCAACCGCGCCGTGATGGCCGCTCGGCAACCGGGCTCGAGCTTCAAGCCCTTCATCTATTCGGCGGCGTTCGAGCGCGGCTATACGCCGGCGTCGATCATCAACGATTCACCGATCGCCCTGCCCGACCCATCACAACCGAACGGTCTGTGGACGCCGAGCAACGATGACAACAAATTTGCCGGACCGATGCGCCTGCGCGAGGCATTGATCGAATCGAAGAACCTCGTCTCGGTGCGACTGCTCGACTCGATCGGGGTGCGCTACACGCGCGATTACGTCACACGCTTCGGCTTCCCGCTCGATGCGCTGCCGAACAATCTGTCGATGGCACTGGGTACGGCCTCGGTGTCACCGTTGAGCATGGCGCGCGGCTTTGCCGTGTTCGCCAACGGCGGCTATCTGGTGACGCCGTACTTCATCAGCGAAATCGACGACCGTGATGGCAAGCCGGTCTATGTCGCCAATCCGGCACGCGCCTGCGCGGACTGCTCGGAGCGCCTGTTGCAGAACAGCCCTCCCGCACCGCCCCCGGCAAACATGCTGACCAACGGCGTATCGGCAAGCTCGTCCAACACGCCTGCGCCCGCCACCAGCGTGGCCATGGCCGGCGAAACGGCGCTGCCGGCCGACGTGCACAACAATGGCGCAGCACCGCCGGTACTGGCGCCGCACGTAATCGACATCCGCAACGATTATCTGGTCACGTCATTGATGAAGGACGTGATCCGGTCACCGATGGGCACGGGCTACGCCGCCAAAGCACTCAACCGCAATGACCTGGCCGGCAAGACCGGTTCCACCAATGACCATCGCGACGCCTGGTTCGTCGGCTTCAATGGCGATCTGTCGACAGCCGTGTGGGTCGGCTTCGATGATTTCAGTTCATTAGGCAAGGGTGAATTCGGTGCGAAAGCGGCCTTGCCGATCTGGATCGACTACATGGGCGACGTGCTCAAGGGCATCCCGGAAAAGAGCCTGCCCATGCCGCCTGGCATCACCACCATGCTGATCAATCGCGAAAACGGCCTGCCGACAGCCCAAGGCGATCCCAACGCCATGCAGGAAATTTTCAAGGTGGAAGACATCGACCGCTTGCACAACCTGGCAACGCAGCAGCAGCAACAAAACCAGGATCAACAGCAGACTAACGACATCTTCTGATTTTTTGCTGTAGGCTTGCTCCGCCCGCATATTCACGAGGGTTGCTGCATGGCACGAGGCGAGCACCATCGCATCCACGCGCAAGACCGTGTGCAGCGCAATCGGCTACGCGTCGCCCAGGAGGCGGCGCGCCTGATGAGCGAACACGGCATCCGCGACTTCCACCGCGCCAAGCGCAAGGCCGCCGAACGGCTCGGCGTGCTGGACGAGCAGGCGCTTCCCCGCAACCACGAAATCGAAGAGGCGCTGCGCGAGCATCAACGCCTGTTCCAATCAGAAAGCCAACCCAGATTACTCAGAGAGCGGCGCGAAGCCGCCATCGAAGCGATGCGGTTCCTGGAGCGCTTCGAACCACGCCTGGTTGACGCGGTACTGGAAGGCACCGCCGATGCGCATTCGGCTGTATGCCTGCACGTTTTCAGTGATGATCCCGAGGCGGTAGGCATCTACCTGCACGAGCATGGCGTGCCATTTGAAACGCAGACGCGCCGCTTGCGTATCACGCGTGACGAGCAGATCGAATTCCCAGTACTGCTGTTCGCCGCCGACAATCTTCCGTTCGACCTTACCGTGCTTCCACATAACGCCCTGCGCCAGGCACCACTCGACCGCATGGATGAAAAGCCGATGCGGCGCGCCACATTGGCATCGGTGGAGATCATGCTGGCCGAAGAGCAGGAGCAGCAAGATGATTTCGAACGCAAACTAGCCGCTGCACTCAAATAACCTCCTCAAACAAAACGCCCGGCCTGAGCCGGGCGTTTTCTTATCGAGTTTTGGACCTTTGATCAGCGCTTGTCCATCGCGGCGTAGTCGCGCTTGCCTGCCCCGACATACAACTGGCGCGGACGACCGATACGCGAACCTGGCGTTTCGTGCTGCTCGATCCAATGCGCAATCCAGCCAGCGGTACGCGCGATGGCGAACATCACGGTGAACATCTCGGTCGGAATGCCGAGCGCCTTGTAGATGATGCCGGAATAGAAGTCCACGTTCGGATACAGCTTGCGCTCGACGAAGTAATCGTCCTTCAGCGCCGCCTCTTCCAATTTCATCGCTACATCGAGCAGCGGATCGTTCACACCCATCTCGGCCAGCACCTTGTGGCACATCTCGCGGATGATCTTCGCGCGCGGATCGAAGTTCTTGTACACGCGATGGCCGAAGCCCATCAGGCGGAAGTTGTCGTTCTTGTCCTTGGCACGCTTGACTGCGTTTTCCACCTTATCCGGCGAACCGATCTCCTCGAGCATCTTCAGCACGGCCTCATTGGCGCCGCCATGTGCAGGGCCCCACAGCGCGGTGATACCGGCAGCGACTGAGGCATACGGGTTTGCACCGGTGGAACCGACCAGGCGCACGGTGGAGGTGGAAGCGTTCTGCTCATGGTCTGCGTGCAGGATGAACAGCAGATCCAGCGCTTTCGCGCACACCGGACTGAGCTCCAGCGGCTCGCTCGGCACTTCGAACATCATGTGCAGGAAGCGGTTGACGTATTCGAGATTGTTGCGCGGATAGCGGAACGGCCAGCCGATCGAATAGCGATAGCAGGCTGCAGCGATCGTCGGCATCTTCGCGATCAGGCGAATCGCAGCCAGCTGGCGATCTTCCGCGTTATCGACATCCAGATCTTCATGATAGAAGGCCGAAAGCGAAGCCACCGAAGCGGCCAGCATGGCCATCGGATGCGCGTCGTGATGGAAGCCCTGGAAAAAATTCTTGTGCGACTCATGCATCATCGTGTGATGCGTAATGTCGTTTTCGAACGAGGCGAACTGGGTCTTGTTCGGCAGCTCACCGTGCAACAGCAGGTAGGCCACTTCGAGGAAGCTCGACTTTTCCGCCAACTGCTCGATCGGATAACCGCGATACATCAGCACGCCCTGGTCACCGTCGATATAGGTGATGGCGCTCTTGGTGCTGGCCGTGCTGCCGTAACCCGGATCGTAGGTGAAGTGCCCGGTGTCCTTGTACAACGGAGCAATGTCGATGCAGGCGGGGCCAAGCGTGCCGGTGAGCAGAGGGAGCTCGCTGCTATGGCCGTTGGACTCATCAACGAGCTTGACGGATTTGGAATCGGACACGGAAACCTCCTACACATGGGTCGCCACCGGGGCGACCGCGTAACGGCAACCAGCCGGCAAGGGAAAGGCGCATCGACGTGGGGAAAGCGTCAATGCATCCCATCTATTATCGCACATCGGATTACAAACAATCCGATGACGCATGGTCCGATTGACACGCACGAAAAAACACAAGGCAGGCGCGAGGCCTGCCTTGTGCGAAATCATTTAGCCAGCCCCGCAGGGCTGTTCGCAAAGAATTACTTCTGTGCGTAACGGCGACGGAACTTGTCGACGCGACCACCGGCGTCAACAACTTTCTGCTTGCCGGTGTAGAACGGGTGCGAGTGGCTGGAGATATCCACCTTGACCAGCGGGTACTCGTTGCCGTCTTCCCACTTGATGGTTTCCTTGGCGGCAATCGTGGAGCGCGTCAGAAACGCGAACTCGGACGAAAGATCCTGGAACACCACCTGACGGTAATTCGGATGGATATCGGGCTTCATGACGGACTCAAAGCGTGCGTGAAAAGAGCGGTATTGTATCGATCATGCCGAGCTCCGGTCAAGCCGCCTGGAAAGCGCCCAAAGCCCGCTGCACCATCGCCGCGAACTTGCCCTGATCAAGCTCCATCACGACGTTGACCTGGGACTGCTGGCCCAGCCGGCCGGCCCAGTCCACCACAGTGGCGCCGCGTGTCAGGCGGCCATCCAACTCCACGCCGACACGACGGTGCTCGCTATGTTTCACCACGGAAGGGTCGACGGCCACCGCCATCGCCAGCGCATCGGCGGCAATGATGCCCCGCCTCCCGCGCTCACGGTTGGTCTCGCGAGCCACCCGAAACACGCGGCCAAAAAAATTTGCCCGATGATCACCCGCGGCCAGCCACTGATCGAACTCGTCCTCATCGAAGGCATGCCGCAGGGTGAGCTCCCAATCAACCAGGTCGAAGTCCGGGAAACCCTCGAACACCACGTGAGCGGCTTCCGGATCAAACCCGACGTTGAATTCGGCAGGCACACGGCTGGTATTGCCGCGTCCAGTGACCGCACCACCCATCACCACCAGACGCTTCACACGCTGCGGCAAGGAGGGATCCAGCCGCAGCGCCAGCGCAAGGTTGGTGAGAGGCGCCAGCGCCACCAGAGTGATGTCACCCGGACGCTCACGCGTCAGGCGAAGGATCGCCAGTGCCGCGTGCTCGTCTGAGATGATGGCTTTCGGCTGTGGAAAACCGACATCGCCGAGACCATCCTGCCCGTGCACGAAGGCCGCATCCTCCTCGGGCAAGCGCACCAGCGGTGTCGGACAGCCGGCAAACACTGGCGTGGCCGCACCCACCAGATCCACCAGCGTCCGCGCGTTGCGCGTGGTGTGCGCAAGACCCACATTGCCGGCCGCAATGCTGAGGCCGAGTACATCGGCATGCTCGTGGGCCATCAAGATGGCGAGGGCGTCGTCTACACCAGGATCGGTATCAATCAGCAGCTGCGGTTTGGTCATCGTCATGCCATCGACATTGAGCTGTACATCTTTTCCAAGCTACCTGCTTCTCAGGCGCCTGCATAGCGTGCCGCACCGCCGATCCAACGCTCGATCAGGCGCCCCGCGCGCTCAGGCTGCTGCGCCAGCATGTATTCGCCGACCTGCTGCACCGCCGGCAGCAGATGCGCGTCACGCGCCAGGTCAGCCATGCGGAAACTGAGCTGCCCGGTCTGACGCGTACCCAACACTTCACCAGGACCACGCAGCTCCAGATCCTTCTCGGCAATGCGGAAACCATCATTGGTTTCGCGCATCACCTGCAGGCGCTCGCGTGCAAGCTGCCCCAACGGCGGCTGGTAAAGCAGCACACAGTTGGAGGCGACTGCACCGCGCCCCACGCGTCCACGCAATTGATGCAATTGCGCCAGGCCAAGGCGTTCGCTGTTCTCGATCACCATCAGGCTGGCGTTGGGAACGTCCACGCCGACTTCGATGACGGTAGTGGCCACCAGTACGGACAAGTCACCCGCCTTGAATGCATCCATGACGGCCTGCTTTTCTTTTGGCTTCATGCGTCCATGGATCAAACCCACCTTGAGCTCGGCCAGCGCATGTGAAAGCTCCGCATGCGCCGCCTCCGCCGCCTGCGCACGCAGTTGCTCGGACTCCTCGATCAGTGTGCACACCCAATAGGCCTGCCGTCCTTCCAGGCAGGCGGCGCGAATGCGCTCGATGACCTCGGCACGCCGCGCATTCGAAATCGCAATGGTCTGCACCGGCGTGCGGCCTGGCGGTAATTCGTCGATGGCGGAGATATCCAGATCGGCATACGCACTCATCGCCAACGTGCGTGGAATCGGAGTAGCTGTCAGCACGAGCTGATGCGGCACCCAGTCGCCTTCCAATCCCTTGTCACGCAGCGCCAGGCGTTGCTGCACGCCAAAGCGATGCTGTTCGTCGACGATTGCCAAGCCAAGCCGCGCAAAGGCTACGCCCTCCTGCATCAATGCATGCGTGCCGATCACGATCGGCGCACCTTCAGCCACACGCTGCATCGCCTGCTGACGTATTTTGCCCTGCTGTTTGCCAGCCAGCCATTCGACGTGAATACCCAAGGGTTCCAGCCAATGACGGAAGTTGCGCAGATGCTGCTCCGCCAGCAATTCCGTGGGCGCCATCAACGCGACTTGGTAACCCGCCTCGACCGCAGCCAATGCCGCTGCGCAAGCCACCGCCGTCTTGCCGGAGCCGACGTCGCCTTGCACCAGACGGAGCATGGGACGCGGCTGCGAGATGTCCTCGGTGATTTCCTCGACCACCCGTTGCTGGGCACCCGTCAGCCGAAATGGCAAGGATGCCAGCCAACGTTGCCGCAACCGGCCATCACCGCCAAGTATCGGCGCATGACGCTGGCGCACGGCGGCACGCAAACGCTTCAAGCTCATGTGCTGGGTCAGCAGTTCTTCAAACGCGAGGCGTTGTTGTGCAGGGTGGCGCCCTTGGATCAGCTGATCCATGCGCGCATCCGGCGGCGGCCGATGCACGTATAACAACGCCTCGCGCAATGATGTCAGTCCGAATTTTGCGCACAGTTTGGGCGGAATCAGTTCCAAGTCCGCCTCGGCAGGCAATCGCTGCAGTGCCTTGTCGATCAAGGTTCCCAAACGTTTTTGCCCGAACCCTTCGGTGGTGGGATAGACCGGCGTGAGGCGCTCGTCGAGCGCGACGGGCGCATCTTCAGTCAAGCGGCGATATTGCGGATGCACCATCTCCAGGCTGCCATTGCCCTGGCGCACTTCACCGTAGCAAAGCAGACGCGCGCCCACCCGGAACTGCTCTGCCTGCGCGCGATTGAAGTGAAAAAAACGCAGCAGCAAGGTGTGCATCACCCCATCGCCGATCGCCACCTTCAATTGCGGGCGATAGCGGAAGCCTTTCTCGACCGCCTCCACCGCCCCGACCACCTGTGTGCGCATGCCGGGATGCAAATCCGCCAGCGGCGTCAGGTGCGTGCGGTCTTCATAACGCAACGGCAAGTGGAACCACAGGTCCTGCAGGCAATGCAGACCCAGCCGCGTCAGCGATTCGCGCATAGCCGGGCCGACACCGCCAAGCGCCGTGGCCGGCAGCTTGCCCGCATCATCGGTGATGGTGATGGTAGTTTGAGGTTTCGGGGCAGCCATTCCGGAAGACTAACCGAGCACACCGACGCAGCGCATTTGGACTGCCGACAAAGGCTGTCAGCAGCCTGCGTGCCTAGGGATCAGTCCAACACCATGATGACGTCCACTTCCACCTGCGCCCCCTTGGGCAGGCCGGCAACTTCGATGGTGGATCGCGCCGGATAAGGTGCCTGGAAGTATTCGTTCATGACCGCATTGACTGCCGTGAAGTTCGCCAGATCCGTCACGTAGATACCCACGCGCACGAACTGCTCGAACGAACCGCCGGCTGCTTCAGCCACGGCCTTGAGATTCTCGAACACGCGGCGTGTCTGTGTGCTGATGTCGCCTTCCACCAGCATGCCGCTGGACGGATCGAGTGGAATCTGACCAGAGAAGTACACCGTGTTGCCGGCGCGTACGGCTTGCGAGTACGGGCCGATGGCGGCGGGAGCTTTGTCGGTAGAGATGATCGTGCGGGGCATGGGGTTCATCCGTTCAAGGCGGAAACGGAAGTGTAGCGAGAGAACGACACGCTACAACGGATACCTGTACGCCCCGCTCACTACACCCGTCCGCCGCACGCGCCGGATGACCTCGGCCAGGTGCTTGCGGTTCTTCACCTCGATGGTGAACAGCAGTGTGGCGGCCGAGGTATCGCGCTCAACGTATTCCACGTTTTCGATGTTGGAATCGGCAGCGGCAATCGCGGCCGCCACGGTGGCAAGCACGCCAGGCCGATTGATCACTTCGATGCGCAGCTCGGCGCGGTAATCGCCTTGTACGTCGCGGTCCCATTCGATATCCACGCAACGCTCAGGCGTGGATTTGCGCAGCTCGGCCATGTTCGGGCATTCGGTGCGATGCACGACGATGCCCTTGCCCGGTGACAAGTAGCCTACGATTTCATCGCCCGGCAACGGATGGCAGCAATTGGCGAAGCTCAGCACGCCACGCTCGGCACCGGTGATGTGGATTTTCTCCGTCGGATGCGTGACCAGCGCGCCCCGCGCGGACGTACCCCGCGAAGTCACCAGCTGACTGGCGACCTGATCAGGCATGCGATTGCCGAGCGCAATATCGGCCAGCAGCTCTTCCAGGCGCTTGAGCTTGGACTTGTGCAGGAATTTCTCCAGCACCTCCGGCTGGATGGCGTCCAGGCTGGTGCCCAGCGCATCGAGCGCGCGATCGAGCATGCGATGACCAAAGTCGACCGCGTCTTCGTGTTGCAGATGTTTCAGGTATTGGCGAATGGCAGTGCGTGCCTTGCCTGTGACCACGAATTCCAGCCACGCCGGATTGGGTACCGCCGACGGCGCCGTGATGATCTCCACCAACTGACCTGATTCAAGTCGGGCGCGGAGCGGCAACAGCTTCTTGTCGACGCGCGCCGCCACCGCGTGATCGCCCACATCGGTATGCACGGCATACGCAAAATCCAATGCGGTGGCGTTGCGCGGCAGCGACAGGATGTCTCCACGCGGCGTGAACAAATAGGTTTCATCCGGGAACAGATCGATCTTGACGTTCTCGATGAATTCCGCCGCGGAAGGCGTGTTCGCCTGACTATCGGCCAATGCGGAAAGCCATTCGCGCGCACGCGCCTGCGCGCTGTTTGCGGGACCGCTTTCCGTCTTGTATGCCCAGTGCGCAGCGACACCACGTTCGGCGACCGAATCCATTTCCTCGGTGCGAATCTGTACTTCGATCGGCGCACCGAACGGCCCGAGCAAGACGGTGTGCAGCGACTGGTAGCCGTTGGCCTTCGGAATCGCAATGAAATCCTTGAAGCGGCGATCGACCGGCTTATACAAGGCATGCACGACGCCCAGCGCCATGTAACAACTCATCGCGCTGTCGGTCACGACGCGAAAGCCATACACATCCATCAGCTGCGCAAAGCTTTTGTGCTCATTGCGCATCTTGGAATAGATGCTCCACGGCGACTTGATCCGCCCGACCACGCGCACCGGAATGCGCTCCTCGACCAGGCGTGCGGTGAGCGCGCCTTCGATGCGGCTCATGGCTTCGCGGCGATTGCCGAGGGCTGCGCGAATACGTTCGCTGATCACGCGATAGCGATCGGGATGCAGCGCACGGAAGCCCAGGTCCTGCAGCTCGGCCTTGATCTTGTTCATGCCGAGGCGTTGTGCGATCGGCGCGTAGATTTCCAGCGTCTCGCGCGCAATGCGGCGGCGCGACTCGGCGTCTTTTGCGCCGAGCGTGCGCATGTTGTGCAGACGATCGGCCAGCTTGATCAGGATGACACGCAGGTCGCGCGCCATCGCCAGCAGCATCTTGCGGAAGCTTTCCGCGTCCGCCTCCTGGCGGCTGGAAAAGCGCATCTTGTCCAGCTTGGTGACACCGTCGACCAGCTCGGCCACCGGCTCGCCAAATTCGCCGGCCAGTTCGGTACGGGTCAGCTGCGTGTCTTCAAGCGTATCGTGCAGGATTGCAGCGATGATGGTTTCCGCATCCATGCCGAACTCGGCAAGAATGCCGGCCACGGCGATGGGATGGGTGATATAGGGCTCGCCGCTCTTGCGGGTCTGCCCTTCGTGCGCCACCGCGCCCACTTGATACGCGCGCAGCACGCGTGCGACTTGCGGCTCGGGCAGGTAGGCAAGGCGTTCTTTCAGTGCCAGCACGTAGGGCGGCAATGCGGACGTATCCGGGGAAGCTGGATGCGTGGCCGCGGTCGTCATGGAATCCCGACGCCCGTTCAGGCCGTCGCCTCGCTCAAAAGCTGGAAGAAAAAGTGGAGGCGCAACGCGTGGCTGATCAATCCGGGGTCACCGGCTCGACGTTTAATCCACTGTCGACAGCCGCCACCTTCCATCAGTCATCTCCGCCTTTGGAGAGATCGTCATCCACTTCCTGCGCCGCCCATTCCAGGGCTTCACGCTCGGCACGCTCGCGCTCGGCGCGGTCGATCTCGTCGATCGTGACCTGATCGATGCGACGATCAGCAATTTCACGCAGCGCCAACACGGTGGGCTTATCGTTGTCAGGGTTGACGGCCGGTTCGGCCCCGTTGGCGAGCTGGCGGGCGCGCTTGGTCGCCATCAGAACCAGTTCAAAACGGTTGTTGACCACCTCGAGGCAGTCTTCCACGGTAATGCGAGCCATGGGAAATCCTTGAACTATAAAAACTTATGCGGCCTTACAGTTTATCGGCCGGTTACCCGGCTGGCAACGCGAAGCGCTCGCCGCCATGCTGAACACGCTTTATCATGCCCGGCTGTCGCACGCTAGCTCGAAACAATGCTGCAACACGTGCACAATATAGAACTAGAAAGTACACATATAATCTCCCAACCTATTTGCAGCGGACTCCCCCTCGATGCCTTCCCTGCCCCGTCTTGCCGCACTAAGCCGTCTTGTACCCGCCGTCGCCATGCTGGCCTTGTTGGCCGGGTGTGCCATCGCGCCACCTCGTACCGACGATCCGCTGGAGAAGTTCAACCGCAAGAGCTACGCCTTCAACATGGCGCTGGACAGGCACGTGCTGCGTCCGGTGGCCGTGGGCTATACCAAGGTCACGCCCAAGCCGGTGCAGACCTCGGTCAGCAACTTCTTCACCAATATCAAGCTGCCGATCAGCATCGCCAACAACCTGTTGCAGGCTCGCCCGAGCGATGCCATGACGGATACCGGCCGCTTCTTGATCAATATGACGGTGGGATTGGCCGGCTTCTTCGATCCGGCCACCAAAATGCAGATCCCGATCAAGGAAACCGATTTCGGCATCACCCTGGCCCGCTGGGGCGTGCCGGAGGGCGACTACCTGATGATCCCCCTGCTTGGCCCGTCGACCTTCCGGGACGTGTGGCAGTACCCGGTGGACGGCTACCTGTTCGACCCGATCAGCTACTTCGAGCGCAATCACAAGTTTCACTGGGGCCAGTATTACATCCCCGAAGCCGTCTATTTCGTCCAGATGCGCGCCCAGCTACTCGATGCCGACAGCTTCCTGCAGTCTGCCTACGATCCCTACGCCTTCGTGCGTGATGCGTGGCGCCAGAACCGTCTGAACAAGATCTACGACGGTAACCCGCCAGCGGACGTCATGCTGAAGCTGCAACAAGGGCAAGGCTCCAACAACAAGCAAGATCAGAACTTCGATCCCGCCGAGCTATTGAAAGAGCAGCAGCAGTGGGAACAGAAGCAGAAACAGCAAAACAATTCCGGTCAGCCTTCTGGTGGCTGAGCCGGCAAGTTGAAATATCCCTCGATCCTGATCGGAGGATTTCAATCAACCAGGCACAAAAAAACGGAGCTCATCAGAGCTCCGTTTTTTTGTGCCTGGTTGTTCGTGATCGCAGAGTCTCAGTGCAACAGCGATTCCACACCGCAAACCTGCGCGAGCGCCTGCATACCTTGCGGCACGCGACGCACGCTTACCCGGCGTCCGCCTTGATCGGCCTCCGACAGGGCAGCCAGCACGCACGCCAAGCCTGCACTGTCGCAGCTATCCACACCACCGAGGTCCAGCGTATGCCGATCATGCTTGGCGAACGCGCTACGCATCGCCGTGAGCGCACTGGCCGCCGTGGCGAAGTTCAGCGTTCCGGAGACGGAGACCGTATCCGGAACGTCTGCAATCACCTGAAACTTGCCGGACTTGGTGGGAGACATCAGCCCTGACTGCCCTTGTTGCCTTTGTTTTCCTGGTCCATCTTCTGCAACGCCTTGTCACCCTGTGTTTCCAGATCGGCGATCAGCTTGTCGAGACCTTCTTTCTTGATCTCGGCGTCGACCTGGTTGCGGTAGTTGGTGATGTAGGAGATACCTTCGATGATGATGTCATACGCCTTCCACTGACCATCGGCGGTCTGGTGGAACACGAAGTTCACGGCCACCGGCTTGTTGTCGCTGGTGTTCATCTGGGTCTTGACGACGGTGTATTTCGGATTGACCTCGCCACCGGACGGCAGGACCTTTACCGTGCCCTTGGTATAGCTCAGCAAGCCTTCCGCATAGCGGTTGGTCAGTGAGCTGTAGAAAGCCTTGGCAAAGCGTGAGCGCTGCTCGGGCGTCGCCTCGCGGGCGTGCATGCCGAGCACCAGGATCGACGCCCAGTCGGTATCGAAATGCGGCAGGAAGATCTGATTGACCAGGGAGATCAGCTTGGGCTTGTTGTTCTGCAACTGCGCCTTGTGATCGGCGATCTGCGTATCAAGCTGGTGAGTGATGTCCTCGACAACGGCCTGCGGCGACGATGCGTTGGACGGCTGCGCGCTGGAAGCGCTCTGCGCGAAGGCCGGCGCGGCGATCACGACGCTGCCCAGAGCGAGGGCGGTGGCAATGGCCAGATGACGCAACATGGATGACTCCTCGTAAAGCCGGCTCAATGTTTGCCGGCAGGCTGATTGGACGAACCGTTACCGTTGCCACCGGCATTACCGCTGCCGCTGGACGAACCATTGACCAGGAACTTGCCGATGAGATCCTCCAGCTGCACGGCTGATTGGGTCAGCACCAGCTGGTCGCCTTCCTTGAGCGAATTCGGCGAGCCGCCGGGTTGGATCGCAACATACTGGCTACCGATCAAACCACTGGTGAATATGGCAGCGGCCGAATCGTCCGGAATCTGGTTGTACCGATTGTCGATGGCCATCGTGACGGTAGCGTCCAGCTTGGTCGGATCGGCCTTCACGTCGGCCACGTTGCCGATGGCCACGCCCGCCATCTTCACCGGCGCGCCTATCGTGAGCGTACCGACGTTGGTGAAGTGCGCCGTGACTTTGTAACTGCCGCCGATGGCATCGGCCGAACCGCCGCCACCGAAGAACTTGCCGAGCATTTCTTCCAGCGGCTGCGTCGACCGGGTCAACACCAGATGCGCACCATCGGCCAGATATTGCTTGCCCGCGCCGAACTGCAAGCCGACGTACTGGTCGCCCAGCAGACCGCTGGTATAGATCACGGCCGTCGAATCGACAGGAATCTGGTTGAATGTCTTGTCGATCGAGAGCTTGACGTCCGCCACGTCCTTGCCCGGCTCCAGCGTGATCGACTGCACTTGACCCACACGCACCCCTGCCACCTTCACCGGCGCACGCTCCTTCAGCTGGCCAACGTTGGTGAATTGCGCATCCACCGTGTAGCTCGCGCCTTGGTGGCTGTTCACCACCGAGGTCGTCTGCGTGGCAAGGTAAGCGAGCGCAGCGAAACCGAGCACGATGAACAGACCGGTGCCGACGGCATAGGATTTTCTCTGGCTCACGGCAAAGTCCTCAAAAAGAAGCAAATAGTCATGATGGTCACATCAGGAAAGCGGTGAGCACGAAATCCAACGCGAGAATGGCGATCGACGAGGCGACCACCGTGCGCGTGGTGGCATACGCCACGCCTTCGCTGGTCGGCGCCGTGGTGTAGCCCTGGAACACGGCAATCAGCGAGATCACCGCACCGAACACCAGGCTTTTCCAGATCAGGCCGTTGATCACGTCGTCCCACACATGCACGGTGGCAGTCATGTTCGACCAGAACGTGCCGTTGTCGACACCCAGCCAATTCACGGCAACCAGATGCCCGCCAAAAATGCTCAATCCGCAGAACACGCAGCACAGCAACGGCATAGCGATCACGCCGGCAAGAAAGCGCGGTACCGCGACATAGGCAATCGGATCCACGGCCATCATCTCCATCGCCGCGATCTGATCAGTCGCACGCATCAGGCCGATTTCAGCGGTGATCGAGGTGCCCGCGCGGCCCGCAAACAGCAATGCCGTCACCACCGGCCCGAGCTCGCGATACACCGATAGCGCCACCACCGAGCCCGTCGCGGAAGTGCCGCCGAAAATGGCCAGCACGTGATACAGCTGCAATCCCAGCACCATGCCCACGAACAATCCGCAAGTCATGATGATGGTGAGGCTCATGCCGCCGACGAACCACAACTGCCGGACCGTCTCCGTCACATGCCGCATGCTGCGCGGAATGGCGGACAAAATGCGCAACAGGAACAGGCCGCAGCGGCCGATCTGGGCCAGCGATCCGATCACGACGTTTTCGTGTCCCATTCGCGCGTTCATGCCACACCTTGCTTGAAACCGAGAGCTTCGGCGTAATCGCCAGCCGGATATTGGAATGGCACCGGACCATCCGCTTCGCCACCAAAGAACTGACTCGTCCACGGCGAGCCGCTTTCGGCAATGGTCTTGGGATCGCCCTGCGCCACCACCTTGCCATTGGCAATCAGGTAGACCACATCAGCCACCTGCTTGATCGCCTCCAGTTCGTGCGCCACCAGGACGCTGGTCAGACCCAGCGTTTCATTGAGCGTGCGGATCAACTTCAGCACTTGGTTCAGCGCGATCGGATCCAGGCCGACGAAGGGCTCGTCGTAAAGAATCAGCATGGGGTCGAACACGATCGCACGCGCCAGCGCCACGCGGCGGGCCATGCCGCCGGAAAGCTCGCTCGGCATCAACGACGCGGCGCCGCGCAAGCCTACCGCCTGCAGCTTGGTAAGCACGATGTTGCGGATCAGCACCTCGGGCAACCGGGTGTGCTGGCGCAGCGGGAACGCCACGTTCTCGAACACGTCAAAGTCGGTGAGCAGGGCGGAGTTCTGGAACAGATAACCGATGCGCTCTCGCAACTCGAACAGGGCATCGCGCGGCATCTCCGCTACGTTCCGTCCATCTACCAGCACCTGCCCCGCATCACCGCGCATCTGGCCGGTGATGTGCTTGAGCAAGGTGGTTTTGCCGGTGCCGCTGGGACCCATGATGGCGGTGACTTTGCCGCGCGGAATGTCCAGGTCCAGCTTGTCGAACACGACCTTGCCGTTGAGCACCGTGGTCAGGCCACGAATGCGCACCAGCGCGTCGTTGTCGGGTTGAGCTTGGACAGTATCGATCATGGCCAGGGGGACGGCGGGAAAGTGGAAACGTTAACTGAACTGGAGCCCTAATGCTATGCGGGCCAGTACAGTAATCCTGAGCGAATGTTCAGGTTTGGGCCAAAAGCTCGCGGATCAAGCTTTCGTGACGCTGACACTGCAGCGCACTGCGCTGGCGAACGGCCCGTACGATGGCCTGGAGGCTGTCCAGCGCGTCCTCGAACCGGTCGTTGACGATGATGTAGTCGAACTCGTGGGCATGCGCGATCTCGCCCCGGGAATTTCGCAGCCGCCGCTCGATCACTTCCGCACTGTCCGACCCGCGCCCGCGCAGCCGGCGTTCCAGCTCCGCCCGTGACGGCGGCAGGATGAACACGCTCACCACATCCGGCTTGGCCTTGCGTATCTGCGCGGCACCCTGCCAATCGATCTCAAGCAAAACGTCACGTCCTTGTTGGAGCAAATCCTGCACCGTCCTGCGCGATGTGCCGTAGAAATTGCCGTGCACTTCGGCATGTTCGAGAAAAATGCCCTCGGCAACTTCGCGTTCGAATTCCGCCCGTTCGACGAAGTAGTAGTGACGCCCGTACTGCTCGCCCGGACGCGGCGGACGCGTCGTGTGCGAGATCGACAAGGAAATGCCCGGCTCACGCTCAAGCAACGCGTTTACCAGCGTTGACTTGCCAGCACCGGACGGCGCGGCAACGATGAACAGCGTGCCGCTCCTGTCAGATGACATGGCGCGAAGCTCCCTTGCCCCCTCTCCCCTTCGGGGAGAGGGTTGGGGTGACGGGCAACGGCTTGCAGAACATCACGATGGGCAGCGCTATTTTCATTCGATGTTCTGCACCTGCTCGCGCATCTGCTCGATCAGCACTTTCAACTCCACCGCCGCATTGGTGGTGCGCGCATCGATTGACTTGGACCCGAGCGTATTCGCCTCGCGATTGAACTCCTGCATCAGGAAATCCAGGCGCCGGCCTACCGGTTCCTTCAAGCCGAGCACACGGCGCGTTTCGGCGATGTGCGTGCTCAGGCGATCGAGCTCTTCATCCACATCCGAACGCGTCACCTGCAACACCAGTTCCTGCTCGAGCCGGCCCGGATCGGCCGGTTGCTTCAGATCGGCAAGGCGCGATTCCAAACGCGTGCGCAAGGCGACGCGGATCTCCGGCATCCAGCTGCGCACATCCTTCACGATGCGCTCGATCGCGTCCAGCCGCTCGCGCAGGATGTCGCCCAGCTTGGCGCCTTCGCGTTCGCGCGTGGCGGTCAATACTTCCAAGGCACGATCAAGCACTTCCAGCAACGCCGCCTGCAGCGCTTCCTGATCCGCCTCCGCGTGCTGCAGCACGCCCGGGAAACGCAACAGCTCGGTAAATTCGATCTGCATGCGTGGGAAACGCGCTTCCATGTCCAGCGCCAGTTCGGACAAGCGGCCTACCAGTGCGCTGTCGACCTGCAGCGATTCACCGCGCGACTCGCCGCGCCGCACGATCACATCGACCTTGCCGCGCGACAAGCGACTTGCCATCCGCTCACGCAACGCGGACTCGAACACGCGCATGTCTTCCGGCAAGCGGGGGCTGAGCTCCAGATAGCGATGATTGACCGCGCGCAATTCGCACGTCAGCGCTCCCGCGGGCGTCTGGGCGTCGGCGGAAGCATAGGCAGTCATGCTGCGAATCATGGATAACCTTGGGAGTGGAAGGTGATGAAAGGCGCAATGGTAAACTGTCCCGCCTCTAGTTGCCCAAAAGAACGCCATGCCAGTGTCCCGTCCAAGCGGTCGCACCAGTGATCAGTTGCGCAAAGTCACCATCGAGCGCCACTACACCCGCCACGCCGAAGGCTCAGTGCTGATCGCGTTCGGCGATACGCGCGTGCTCTGCACCGCCAGCATCGAAGACCGCCTGCCGCCCTGGCTGCGCGGCAAAGGTGAAGGTTGGGTCACCGCCGAATACGGCATGCTGCCGCGCGCCACGTCCACCCGCACCCAGCGCGAAGCCACGCGCGGCAGCCAGGGCGGACGCACCATGGAAATCCAGCGCCTGATCGGCCGCAGCCTGCGCGCCTGCGTGGATCGCCAATCATTGGGCGAACGCGTGATCACCCTGGATTGCGACGTGCTGCAGGCCGATGGCGGCACGCGCACGGCGGCCATCACCGGCGCCTATGTCGCGCTGGTCGATGCAGTAAACACCTTGATGAAACGCGAAAACCTGCGCCGCAATCCCATCATTGGGGCGGTGGCAGCGGTATCGGTGGGCGTCTACCAGGGCATGCCGGTGCTCGACCTCGACTACAACGAAGACGCCAACTGCGACACCGACATGAATGTGGTGATGAACGACGGCGGAGGCATCATCGAAGTACAAGGCACGGCCGAAGGCCACGCGTTCCGCCGCGACGAGATGGACGCCATGCTCGACCTGGCCGAAAAGGGCATCGCCGAACTGATCGGCCTGCAGCGCGCAGCACTGGACCTGGGCTGAGTACGTTCCATGCAGCGCATCGTTCTCGCCAGCAGCAACCGCGGCAAGCTTGCCGAATTCAACACCTTGCTCGCCGACAGCCAGTTCGAAGTGATTCCGCAAGCCGAATTGGGCGTGGAAGATGTCGAGGAAACCGGCCTCACCTTTGTCGAAAACGCGCTGCTCAAGGCGCGCCATGCGTCGCAGGTCACCGGCTTGCCGGCGCTGGCGGATGATTCCGGTCTATGCGTGGCGCATCTGCGTGGCGCACCGGGCCTCTACTCCGCGCGCTACAGCGGCGGGCACGGCCATGCAGAGGCCAATAACGCGTTGTTGTTGCAGAAGCTGGATGGCGTCCCATCGCCACAGCGCAGTGCATTCTTCATCTGCGTGCTGGCGCTGCTCTGGCACGCCGAAGATCCCGCACCACTGATTGCCGAAGGCCGCTGGCACGGCCGCGTGCTGGATGCACCGCGCGGCGCACAGGGCTTCGGCTACGACCCGTTGTTTCTGCCGCACGGCCAATCATCCAGCGCTGCCGAATTGGAACCGGAAGTAAAAACCCGCCTGAGCCATCGCGGACAGGCCATGGCAAAACTGCACGCGCGTATTGCCGAACTGCATAGCTGAGATGGCGTTGATCGCACCACCGCTGTCGCTCTACGTCCACATGCCGTGGTGCGTAAAAAAATGTCCTTACTGCGATTTCAATTCGCACGGTGTGCGAGGCGAACCGCCTTACGCGCAGTACGTCGATACGCTGCTGGCGGATCTCGACGCTGATCTGCGCGATTTCGGCAGCGCGCTGCAAGACCGCCCCATCATCAGCGTGTTCTTCGGCGGCGGTACGCCCAGTTTGTTCATGCCGGGACTCATCGCCCGCTTTCTCGACGGCGCACGTTCGCGCCTGCGTTTTATGGACGACTGCGAAGTCACGCTGGAAACCAATCCCGGCACCGTTGAGCATGGACGTTTCGACGGTTATCTCGCCGCAGGCGTCAACCGCATTTCGTTCGGCATCCAGAGCTTCGATGACGCCAAGCTCAAGCGGCTCGGGCGCATCCATGCCTCGCAAGAGGCCGAAGCCGCAGTGAAATCAGCGCAGGATGCCGGCATCAGCAACATCAATCTCGATCTGATGTATGCCTTGCCGGAACAAACGCTGCCCGGCGCATTGAACGACGTGGATCGCGCGGTGGCATTGCAACCCACGCACATCTCCCACTACCAGCTCACCCTGGAACCCAACACCATCTTCGCCGCCCATCCACCGCCGCTGCCGGACGACGACGCGGCCTGGGCCATGCAGGAAGTCTGCGAAACACGCTTGGCCGCAGCGGGCTACTCCCAATATGAAGTGTCCGCCTACGCCCAACCCGGCCGGCGTTGCGAACACAACCTCAATTATTGGCGTTTCGGCGATTACCTGGGCATCGGCGCCGGCGCCCACGGCAAGATCAGCGACGCCAGTTCCGGCGACGTCTGGCGCCGCTGGAAGACCCGCCATCCCAACGCCTATCTGGAAGCCGCCGGCCAGCCGGCTCGCATCGGCGGCCACGCCGCCGTGCCGGTCGACGAGCTGCCATTCGAATACATGCTCAATGCCTTGCGCCTTATCCACGGTGTACCTGTGGACGACTTCGCCGCCCGCACCGGACTGCCGCTGGCGCGCATTGCCGAGCCCTTGGAAACCAGCCGCCGGAAAGGCTGGCTGGAAAACGATCCGCATTGCCTACGCACCACCCCTTTGGGTCAGCGCTTTCTCAATGACGTGCTAGGCGGCTTTCTGGCCTAGCCAAAAATGTGATGTAAATCACAAAACCTATGCCGCGACCCGGGAACCAGCTTACACTTGGGTCACGGGGAACTCATGGGGAATCAGGTCATGGACGTCGAGCCGAGGGTCTATCCGTCGTCTGTCGCCGGAGGTCGCCGTGCCGACCTGAGCCGGATGCCTGCGCGCACGCGCAAGCTGATCGAGACGGCTTGCACACTCTGTGATCACTGGGCAGAACCAACCTTGCGGCTATGCCTGGACCGCTTCGACAAACGCCTCTACGAACTGGCCGAACAATCGCGCAACCATCTGGAACAACAGCGCTGCTTCGACAGCAGACATTTTGTGCAGCAGGGTCGAACGGCATTCATTCAATCGTTCGCTGCCAAGTTGCGCGAGAGCTTTGAAGACATGGGCGACACGGACGACGATCCGTCGCTGCAATCACTCAGCCTGCATTCGCTGACCCTGCTCGATCGCACCGAACACGAGCTTACCGCCGCGCTCGACAAACTCGGTGCGCGCAGCGAAGCCCAAAACGGGCCCATCCTTTCCGAACTCTCCTACCGCCTCGCCGTGCTGGTGGCCGCGCCACCGCTCGAAGGCAAACAATTGCCGCTCGGACCGCAAAACATGGCGCGCATCCTGCGCATCGCCAGCGAGCCGATGAACCTGCCGCTCGAACATCGACTGCTGTTGTTCCAAGAGTTTGAAAGCAGTGTCGGGCGCACGTTGGTGTCATTGTACGAAGGCATCAATGCCAAGTTGCTGGCCGACGGCATCCTGCCGCAACTGCGGGCGTTCACCGCTGCGCGCGCCACCCATGGGCCAGCACACGCCGGCACGCCGGCTGGTGCACCTGCTGCTGCCGCAACGTCCACGGAGAGCGCCGAAAACAGCAGCGAGCCGATCGCCGTGCTGGAAACCTTGCGCGACCTGCTCTCGCGCCAGCGCATGGCGGCACCCGGCCATGCACACGCGGCCGGCGGGCGTACTGCTACATCGGAAGAATTGCAGACAGCACTAGGCGCCCTGCAACAACACATGGTGCAGGTCACCGACCGCACCAGCCGCGAGCTGCGCAGCGCACAACGCCTGCAGGAAGAACTGCTTTACCAGCTCAACCTCAACTTGCCAGCCGGCGCTGCACGCACGCAGCTGACGGCCGAACAAGGCGATACAGTGGAACTGGTGGCGATGCTGTTCGAACAGCTCGCGCAACAACTGCATCACGGCCCGGATGCACGCGCGTTGCTTGGCAATCTGCAGTTGCCCTTGCTGCGGCTGGCAGTGGCCGATCGCGACTTCTTCGATCAGCAAGAACACCCCGCACGCCAGATGCTCGGCAAACTGGCCGATACCATCGACACCTGGCTGGCCGGCCCGAACGGCGAGACCGATCAGCAATTGCTCGCCAAGCTCAGCCAGCTTGTGGATCGCGCCCAGCAGGAACCGCCCAGCGCCGGGCTCTACACCAGCCTGCTGGCGGATATCGAGCATCATCTGATGCAGCTGGTGCGCAAGTCGCAAGCGGCCGAACGGCGTCACGTGGAAGCCATGCAAGGCCGCGAGCGGTTGGAACAGGCGCGCCGGCGCGCCGATGAACTGATGGCCGAACGCTTCGCCATCGTCTCGCCGCGCGGCTTGCTGCGTACCCTGCTCGAACGCGCCTGGACGGATGTGCTGGCGCTGACGCTGTTGCGTCACGACGAACACAGCGAAACCTTCCTGCATCAGCTGTGCATTACCGACCAACTGCTTGGCCAGTTCCCGGTGCACGATCCATTGGAATTGCGCCACGAAGTGGAAACCGGCCTGCAGCAAATCGGCATGCACCAGGACGAAGCCGAGCAGGTTGCACAGCGGTTGATCAGCGCGCAAATGCCGGCGACGGTTTCGCCCTTGCCGGCTGCGTCAGAGACGCCAAGCACGACCGAGGCCGAACCGGTCATCGACGAAAAGCCTGTGCAAATTGTCGTGCCGACCATACCCCCTCCATTAGTGGAAGAAGCAAAACCGCAGCCGCCGCCGCGCATCATCGAGGTACCCAGTGCCACCGATCTTGCGATCAGGCTCAAGCAGCGCCAACGCCTGGGCGAACAACGCAATCAGGAGGGGCCGTCATCCACCCACGCGGCCGTGGTGCCGCCGCTCGGCCTGCGCGAAGCGCGCATCCACAATCACCTTCGCCAACTGCCGTTCGGCACCTGGTTCGAATTCACCGATCCCGCCACCGGCCACGCCACACAGCAAAAGCTGGCCTGGTTCTCACCGATATCGGGTAACAGCTTGTTCGTGAACCGCCGCGGACAACGCAGTGACGTGATGAACCTGCAGGAGCTGGCGCGCGCCATCGCCGAAGGCCGCGTACGCGAATTGCCGCCGCAGCAAGAAAATCTGCTCGACCGTGCCTGGCATGCACTGACCAACAATCTGCTGCGTCCCGCACCCTTGCTGCCGGAGGCACGCTCATGAATGAGCAGCGTCGCGCACCGCGCAAGCGGCCGAACTACATCGTCAACGTGACGGACATGATCACCGGCCAGACACTTGGACAGCTTGGCAACCTTTCCAGCAACGGCATGCTGCTGATCAGCCAGCACACGCCGCGCAGCGAAGCCGTCTACCAGGTAAGCCTGCCGCTACCCTCGCATGACACCACCATGCCGACCATCGAGGTGGGTATTCAGGAGCAGTGGCACGAACATGCCGCCACGCCAGGGCAGATCTGGTCCGGCTATCGAATCATTGCGATCGGCAGTGCCGATGCGGCGCAGCTGGAGCGTTGGCTGCAGCAAGTGTGATTGCGCTTCTGCGTCGTAGCCATTGAGTGCAGCGCTCGCTCGTTGTGCCGAGTTTTTCGCAAGCCATGACGATTTTTTTCCAAACATGCGCCTGGCGTGGCGCCCATGCATACCCGCGCTACACTGCGCCGAATAAGACCATTCGGAATTGAAGCATGAGCCACGATCTTGCCTCGCTGTATGCCCAACACATCACCACGCTGCGCCAACGCGCGGACAAGGCGCTGGCCTTGGGCGGCTTCGATCATCTGCTGATTGCCGCCAGCACGCCGCTGCGAAAATTCCTCGATGATCAGGATTACGCGTTCGTCGCCAGCCCGCATTTCCGCCATTGGCTGCCGCTGACCGATACGCCGGGCAGCTGGGTGGTGTACACGCCAGGCAGCAGACCTAAGCTGATCTTCGTGCAGCCGCGCGATTACTGGCACGTGGTGCCTGCAGCGCCGAGCGGCTACTGGGTGGAACACTTCGACATCACCATCGTGCGCACGAATGCCGAAGCCGTGGCGCTGCTGCCCAAAGGCCATCGCGCGGTGATCGCACCAGAATGCCCCAGCATCAATGGCGTGGAAGCCAACAATCCGGAAGCGGTCGTCAACTATCTGCACTGGCATCGCAGCTACAAGACGCCTTATGAACTGGCGTTGATGCGCGAGGCCAGCCGCATTGGCACGCGCGCGCATCATGCGGCGGAACAAGCGTTTCGCGCAGGTGAGAGCGAATTCGGCATCCAGATGGCCTACCTCGCTGCCGCCCGCCAGACCGAGGCGGAACTGCCCTACGCCAACATCGTGTGCCTCAACGAACATGGTGCCGTGCTGCACTACACGCACTTCGACCGTATGCCGCCCAAGGAGAGTCGCTCGTTTCTGATTGATGCCGGCGGCAGCAAAGCCGGGTATGCCAGCGACATCACGCGCACTTATGCGGGCAAGGGCCACGACGCATTCCAGGCTTTGATCGATAGCATGGAACGTGCACAGCAAGGTTTTGCCGCCAAGGTAAAGGCGGGACAGAGCTATCCGGAATTGCACATCCATGCCCATCACGTCATCGCTGATGTACTGCGCGAACACGGCGTGATTCGCATGAGCGCGGAAAGCGCCGTGCAGTCCGGCGTGACCTCGGCCTTTTTCCCGCACGGCCTGGGACATCCGATCGGCCTGCAGGTGCACGACGTTGCCGGTTTCCAGGCCAACGAAAGCGGCGGTTTCATTCCGCGTCCCGAAGGCCATCCCTATCTGCGCATGACGCGTGTGTTGGAACCGGGCATGGTGGTCACCATCGAACCGGGACTCTACTTCATCGACATGCTGCTTGAGGAATGGCGCGGCAAGCCGGTTGCCAGCGACATCGACTGGAACAAGGTGGATGCGTTCCGTCCTTACGGTGGCATTCGTATCGAAGATGATGTGGTGTGCACGGATGGCGAGCCGGAAAACCTCACGCGCGATGCGTTTGCGGCGCTGAGTTGACGGCACGCACAGGTCACGATGCAAAAAACGCCTCGAGTCCGATGGCCGTGTAGGTTGGGGTGCGAACCCCAACATTGTCATGCACGCGGTGGCAACGTTGGGGTTCGCACCCCAACCTACGCCGCATCCTTCCCTTACAGCTGCTGGTAATTCCGCCAGCGCGCTTGCCCGATGGCCGGGTCGGTGACGCTTGGGCCGCCGGTTTCCACATGCCCGGCAAGGCGCTGCACAAAACCATCCTCCGCATCGGCGCGCACGATCACGTCGTACCAGCCGTAACTATCGCCGAGGAACCAATGCTTCTCGACCTGCTCGCCGGGCTTGAGCATGTAGGTCAGCGACTCACCATCGTACAGATTTTCCACGGTGACATGGCAGAACGCATGGCCGTCGTTTGACAGCGCGAGCATCACGCCGCCTTCGCGTTGATAGCGCGCAGCAACCCGCAGCATGGTCTTGCGGGATGCGCTATTGCCCTTGAAGCTGCGGACAAAGCCGTTCGGTCCATGGACGTGCCGTGCATAGGCGCCCTGCACCGGCCAGCTTGCGGAAAGCGATTTCCCCGCTTCCACCGTGTAGTACCACGGGCCGCTGGATGCATCGCCCGAACGTACGTGGAAGCAGGCGCCCAGGCGCCCTTCGTTCTGGAAATCGATGCGGAATTGTCCGTTATCGCAGCAGCCGATCGCTTGCAGCGCATAGGGCAGTGTACGCGCCGGCTTTACGCCTTGTTCCTGCATGGGCAGCGCTTGGCTGGCCGGCGGCATGGGTGCGTAATCGGGATGACGCAGGGCGTCCGGTGGTGCGTACGCCTTCGTGCTCGGCAAGGCCGGCTGCGCGCCATTGGCCTTGGCGAAGTCGAACGCCGAGGTAAGGTCACCGCATACGGCGCGGCGCCATGGCGTGATGTTGGAACTTTGCACGCCGAAACGCTGTTCGATAAAACGAATGATCGAGGTGTGATCAAACACCTCCGAACACACCCAGCCACCCTTGCTCCACGGCGACACCACGATCATCGGCACGCGTGGCCCGAGGCCATACGGACCGGCGGGGTAATAAACGTTGCCGGCGAAGATTTCGTTCGCCGTCGACACGGTGGATTGCCCTTGCGTTGCCGAAGGCGGCACGCAAGGCGGCACCATGTGGTCGAAGAAGCCGTCGTTTTCATCGTAGGTGATGAACAACACGGTCTTGCTGAAGACATCAGGATTGCTGGTCAGCGCATCCAACACCTGCGAGACATACCAAGCGCCATAGTTGGCCGGCCAATTGGGATGTTCGGTATACGCTTCGGGTGCCGCGATCCACGATACCTGCGGCAACGTGTTGCCGAGCACATCGCTGCGCAATTGATCGAACAGCGTACCGCCGGCAGAAATGTTGGTGCCGGTTCGCGCACCTTGATAGAGCGGACTGCCCGGCTGTGCGTTGCGATACTGATTGAAATACAGCAACGAATTGTCGCCGTAGTTGCCGATATAGGCATTGTCGGTCCAACCCCAGGAACCGGCGGCATCCAATCCGGTGCCGGCATCTTGATAGATCTTCCAAGAGATGCCCGCCTGCTGCAGCGCTTCCGGATAGGTGGACCAGCCATAACCCGCTTCCGCATTGTCGATCACCGGGCCGCCGCCGACACCATCGTTGCCGACCCAACCCGACCACATGTAATAGCGGTTCGGGTCCGTCGGCCCCAGCACGGAACAGTGATACGCATCGCAAACGGTGAACGCATCGGCAAGCGCGTAGTGGAACGGAATGTCCTCGCGCGTAAGGTACGCCATGGTGGTAGTGCCTTTGCTGGGCACCCATTGATCGTACTGGCCCGCGTTCCACGCCACGTGCGTGCTGGTCCAGTCGTGGGCGAGATCTTCCAGAAACTGCAAACCCAGGTCCGGTGCCGTGGGATGAAACGGCAGCACGTAGCTGGAACCATCGGGCTGGTACCACACCGAATTGCCGGAGGTGAGATTGACCGGCCGCGGATCGCCAAACCCACGCACGCCTTTCAATGCGCCGAAGTAGTGATCGAAGGAGCGGTTTTCCTGCATCAGGACGACGATATGCTCGACATCCTCGATCGTGCCTTTGCGGCGGCTGGCGGGAATCTCCAGTGCACGCGCGATGCTGAGGGGAAGCGCCGAGGCCAGTGTCGTGCTGCCCAGCAACTGCAGGAATCGGCGGCGGCTCATCGAGGTCATGCTGCATTCTCTTTTCGCGCGTGAATGACGCCGCGGGATGCTGGAACGTGAAGGTTGCAGGCGTGCGACATTCGCGGGACGTCTTCGGTAGGTTGGCGGGAGATCACAAAATATCAGCAAAGCCTTGGGCATCGGTTCGCGTAGGCTGGGATGAAATCCCAGCATCACCATGCATGGCAATGCTGGGATTTCATCCCAGCCTACGATGGGCGCCTGTGACGTCTCGCTACAACTGTCCGCGTGCCGGCATCTGTTTGAGGCTCAGCGACTCGCCAGAACCGCTTCGATCTCTTCCGGTTGCTTTGGCACATCCGCCGTCAGCACTTCATGACCGTCGCGTGTCACGGCCACGTCATCCTCGATGCGAATACCGATGCCCCGCCACGCTTCCGGTACCGTCATGTCATCGGGCGCAATATAGATGCCTGGCTCAACCGTCAGCACCATGCCCGGCTCCAGCATGCGCGACTCGCCGTCGACGCGATAATCGCCTACGTCATGCACGTCCAGCCCCAGCCAATGGCTGGTCTTGGCCGGAAAAAAGCGCTTGTAACTACCTTGCAGGATGGCTTCGGTGGGATCGCCTTTGATCAACCCGAGTGCGCACAGGCCCTCGGTAATCACGTGCACGGCGACATCGTGCGCGGTGCTGTACGAACGTCCCGGCATCACCTCATCGATCGCGGCCTCTTGGGCGGTAAGCACGATTTCATAGAGCGCGCGCTGTTCGCGGCTGAATCGCCCGCTGATGGGAAAGCTGCGACTGATGTCGGAGGCATAGCATTCCAGTTCCGCGCCGGCGTCGATCAAAAGCAAATCGCCGTTCTTCAGCACCGCACGATTGGCCTGGTAGTGCATGGCACAGGCATTCACGCCGCCGGCCACGATGGGTGGAAAGGCCGCGACGGCGCCACGGCTGCGCATCATGCGCAAGAGTTCGGCTTCCACTTCGTATTCATGCCGTCCTGCGCGGGCCATGGCCATGGCGGCCAGATGCGCTTCCACGGCGATGGCCGCCGATGCACGCATCAGCTTCAACTCCGCGCGCGATTTATACAGACGCAAGTCATGCAGCAGATGGCCGAGGGCCACGAATTCCTTCGGCACCACGCCGCCGCCGCGCAATTGGCGCAAGCGTCGCATCCAGCCCAGCAACTGCGCATCGAATTGCGGTTCGCGGCCGAAGTGGCAGTAGACGCGTGCGCGTCCTTCGATCATGCCCGGCAGGATGTCGTCGATGTCATCGATGGGGAACGCATCATCCATGCCGTAATCGGCAACGGCACGCTCGGTACCGACGGATTCACCGTGCCAGCGCTCGCGTTCCGCATCGCGCTCACGGCAGAACAGCACCACTTCCCCATGTTGGCGGCCGGGCAGCAGCGCAAGCACCGCATCCGGCTCGGGAAAACCGGACAGGTAATGGAAATCCGAATCCTGCCGATAGGGCCACGCGGCATCGGCATTGCGCATGCGCTCGGGGGCGGTGGCGATCAGCACTACCGCGTCTTCCCCGGCCATTTTCATCAGCTGGCGGCGGCGCCGCGCGAATTCCTCGGGCGCGATGTTCAATGCAACGTGCCGCTGGAAGACGGATGGGGAATATGGCATTCGGTGAACAGCAGCATGGCGCCCATGCGCACGAATTCGTGCACTTCGATCAAGGCGTCCTCATCTTCTTCTTCGCTGCCGAAATCGAGCGACGAGGAAGCAATGGCGCCGAGATCGCTGAGGATCTCACGGCCCTCGTCGGACAATCGCCCGTGCGCATCCGGACCGCCCAAACCAAAGCCACTTAGAAAACCGCGGCACCAATCCACCAAGGCGTCGGCACGTTCCGGCAAGGGGCGGTCATCCGCGGGCAACAAGGGTTCGAAGCCAAGTTCAGGGTCGGCCAGCTCGTGTTCGCTTTGCCGGGCCAATTGATCCAGCGCGTCCTGATCATGCTCGGAGACACTGTCGCTACCGGCTTGGAGATGCAGGGCGCCCAGCACAGACCGCCTGCCAGGCCTGCCGTTGGATGCCAGCAAACCGCATAGGGAACCATGTAACTCACTGGCGGGGATGGACAATCGCAGGTGCGCAACGACGTCATCCAGTTCATCGTGACCGATGGGTGCGGGGGTGGCCATGGCGGTCTCCATTAACGTTCAAGCGGCAAGTTTAATGCACCCTCGTTCGCCATCGTTCGGAGCCCGCAGATTTCCTCCGACGTCCTGATATAGTTCCCGCCATGAACACACCCGACGCCGCCCAGCACGAGCTTGCCGCCCTGAGCCAGCAGCTTGATCGGCTGCTCGACCACGTGCACCGTTTGAGCGAAGAAAACCGCAGCCTGCGCCACAGCCAGGAACAACTGGCGAACGAACGCGCAAGTCTGCTGGCACGCAACGAGCAGGCGCGCAGCCGGGTCGAAGCCATGATTCAACGATTGAAGGCGCTCGAGAGCAATGGCTGACGTCATCAGCATGTCCACCAACGAACCCGTTTCGCTGCGCCTGATCGATCGCGAGTTCCTGATTGCCTGTCCGCCGGAAGAACGCGACGGCTTGCTGGAAGCCGCCAGCTTTCTCGACCGCAAGATGCGCGAGCTGCGCTCGCATGCCAAGACACCGGGTTTTGACCGCCTGGCCGTATTGGCAGCCATCAGCATCACGCATGACTACCTGCAATTGCAGAAGCGTGCCAACGATACAACTCACAGCGCGGCTGAACCTGGCATCGCCGACGGATTGGCTTCGTTGCGCCGCAAGCTTGAAGCCGCACTCGACGCGCAACTAAAATAGCCCTCGGCGTTTTCTGCGGTGTGCGCCAGCACACTCTTACATATTGCCTTGTTCCTATATACGACCCGGGACGGTTACTTAAGGCTGTTGCGCATGTCCGCCGCGTGCGGAAAGCCTCGAGGCCTTAATTTCCCTCCCACCTGATCCCATTGGATCAAGGTCGTTTGGTGGGCAGCGGCATCGCGGTTTACGCCACCTCATTCCAACCCGGATGCCATCCCGATGGCATCCGGGCAGCCGGGCCCCTGAGGAGACGCGCGACGTGGATACCGCCGCACGACGTCGTGAATTACGCCAGCGCCTGGCCGAACGCCGCCGCGCCCTTTCCCCTCCCCAGCGCATCACCGCCGCCCAAGGCCTGCGGCGCAGCCTGGAACACCTGCCCGAATACCATACGGACAAGCGCGTCGCCGGCTACTGGGCCTGCGACGGCGAATTGCCGCTCAACCTGGTCATTCCGCCGCTGGCCACGCGTGGCCAACAGTTCCTGCTGCCCTTGATCGGCCAGGACAATCTGCTGCGCTTCGCCCCCTGGTCGGCCGGCGATCCGGTTCAGCCCAACCGCTTCGGTATTCCAGAACCGGTGACGCCGCGCGAATGGTTCGCTCCTTTCCAGCTCGACCTGGTATTCGTGCCGCTGCTCGCCTTTGACCGCCACGGCAACCGCCTGGGCTACGGCGGCGGTTACTACGACCGCAGCTTCGCCTTTCTCAAGGACCAGCTGCGCCCGACCGAGCCGCTACTGGTCGGCATCGCCTACGACTTTCAGGAACTGCCGGACATAGCACCCGAGCGCTGGGATGTGTCGCTGGATTTCATTGCCACCGATCGCGAACTTATCGACTGCCGCGCGGATACACCGGGAGACCAGAGCGCATGACGTATTGGCTGATGAAATCCGAGCCGGACACCTTTTCCATCGACGACCTCAAGCGCAAGAAACGGGAAGCCTGGGATGGTGTGCGCAATTACCAGGCACGCAATTTCATGCGCGACGACATGCGCGTGGGCGATGGCGTGTTCTTCTACCACTCCAATTGCGCCGAACCGGGCATCGCCGGTCTTGCCGAAGTCGCCAGCGACGCATATCCCGATCCCAGCCAGTTTGATCCCAAGAGCAAATACTTCGATGCCGCCAGCTCGCGCGACAACCCGCGCTGGATGCTGGTGGACGTGAAGTTCGTCAAGAAGCTCAAGCGCGTCATCACGCTGGACGAGCTGAAAAATCACCCGAAGCTGGGAGGGATGACGCTGCTGCGCAAAGGCAATCGCCTGTCGGTGATGCCGGTGGATGCGGCGGAGTGGAAGTACATTCTGGGCCTGGAATAACGTCACGCCGCTCCCTTCCCTGTTTACAAGGGAGAGTTGGATCGTTCATCGCAAACGCAACGCAGCGTGCGAACGCCCTACGAATAAACGACCATGGCGACTTTCGCCCTCCAGGACAAACCATGAGTAACGAAGAAAAACGCCTAGCCGGCGAAGCCGCTATCAAATACGTCGAAGATGGCGCCATCGTCGGTGTCGGCACCGGCTCCACCGTGGCCTTCTTCATCGATGCCCTGGCCCACATCAAAGACCGCATCCAGGGCGCGGTCTCCAGCTCCGAACAATCCACCGCGCAATTGAAAAAACATGGGATTCCCGTATTCGACCTCAACGCCATCGGCCCGCTGACGCTGTATGTCGATGGCGCCGACGAATGCGATTTGCACAAGCGGCTGATCAAGGGCGGCGGCGCCGCGCTCACGCGCGAAAAAATCATTGCCGAGGCGGCGCAGAAATTCGTCTGCATCATCGACTCCAGCAAGCGCGTCAACACCCTCGGCAAATTCCCGCTGCCGATCGAAGTGATTCCGATGGCACGCAGCCTGGTCGGGCGGGAAATCGTCAAGCGTGGCGGAAATCCGGTATGGCGCGATGGCGTGGTTACCGATAACGGCAACTGGGTAATTGATGTGCTCGGATGGCAGATTGCCGATCCGGTGGCACTGGAGAGTGAGCTCAATCAGATTCCGGGGATTGTCACCGTCGGACTGTTTGCACGCCGTCCTGCTGACGTCGTGCTGATTGGCGATAAGTTGATGTGATGGCTGCTAGCTGAAGGAAATGCGTCAGTGAAGAAAGACGACGTTACACGCGATGTGGCACGCAATATCGAGCGTGCAGGTATTTATCAGATCATGCGTGCGCTGCCATGGCCGCTGAAGTTGCTGGCTATGGTAGCTGCAGTGGCATATTTGTATTGGGCTGCGCATTGAGTTGCTACCACACAGCACCATAAAAAAAGCCCCGCCAACCGGCGGGGCTTTTTCTTCTGCAGGCATTCCTACTTACTTGTTGTTACCAAACTTGTAGGTGGCCTCAATGAGGAACTCACGACCGTCGACATCGTAGTTCAAGGCGTTATACGGCTGCCCTTCTGTACCTGGATAGCTACGATCGATCGGCGGCATCTTATTGAAGACGTTGTCGATTTCGAATGTAAGCGCCAGGTTCTTGATCGGGCTGTAGCTGGCAGTAATGTTGTAGCGAATCCATGGCGCAAGCCTTCCCGCACCGGGGGTGTAGTAGTTATTGGCGATCGTGGCCAGGTAGTTCGGCGAAGCACCGTCACGAATACCATAGACCGTCACACCCCATGTCTCCATCGGCGAAAGCCAACCGATAGAACCATCGACCCTGCTCTTGAACTCGGTGCTGTAATACGGTTCACGCAGCAGATTGATGAAAGGATCATTGGGCAGCAATTGCTGCCTGTGGGTCATGATGTCACTCCAGGACGTCTTCGCACTGATGTTTCCGTATGCACCGATAGCGTGGGAATAACTCACTTCGGTGATAACTGCATTCAGATACTCACGCGCTACGTTGACCTTTGGCGTAAGGATCTGGGTAATCGGAGCCAGCAGGCCTGGTCCCAATGGCGTGCCCGTACGAATCACCTTGGCCAAGGCATCCTGGCAACTTGGTGAGTTGATATCGAAGAGACCTAAACGGCAATTGGCTTCGGTCTGAGCGAGGAAGTCGGAACTCTGTACCTGGATTTCGTTGCGGATGTTGTAGTGATAGTAATCCGACTTCAAGGCAAAGCCTTCGAAGGGCGACAACACGAAACCCAAACTAAACGTTTTGGCAATGATCGGCTGTAGCTTCGGATTACCCGACTGTTGGCCAAAGAATTGCTCAGCGCTAAGCTGCCCCGGGCAGTTGGCGATATTGCCGCCGGTGTAGCCCAGCTTTGCGCAGTTGTAATAGTCGACCACGCTGCTGTAGTAGCCGCTGGGCCCCTGAAATTCATCAGGGAGCGTGGGGGCCTTGAAAGCCGTACCGTACGTACCGCGCAGCAACAGCAAATCGCCAAACGGGCGGAATTCAACCCCGATGTTATAAGTCGGATGGCTCACGGAGCCGCCAGCGACGTTGTAACTGTCGTAACGACCGGAAAGATCCACAGTCAGCATCTTGAACAGCGGAGCATTGAACTCGACCGTGGTCGCATAGCGGGAGCGATGTCCCTCGCCTGCGACATCGGTGAAGTCATAAGTTTGCCCGCTGAGAATGCGCGGATCCGGGGAATAATCCCAGCCTTGGTTACCACCTTCGACCACCATTGCCAAACCAGCGTCACCACCGGGCAGAGAGAACAGCGACGCATTGGTGATCTGGCCCCGGAGCATGTTGTCCCAGGTCTTGGCATAAGTTTCGGTGTAGCCGGTGAATCCGCGGAACGCCGCATTGGAAACAGGCGAGAAGAAAGCCTGGTAATTGGGCGAATAGCTGGGCAGGCCGGCTCCGTACGGATCGAGGCCCAGATAGGGTCCGAGTATATTGCCGAAATAGCTATTGATTTGATTGGTCCAGCGCTGAATGGTGCGTTCCTGCAGATGATCTTCTGAGTGGTTGAACGTTACGTCGTAGCCCCAGTTCGATTGACCGAAGCTGCCCTTTCCACCCAGCGTCAGCAACCAAGAGTTTTCGACGTTGTTATCCATGATGTGCTGATAACCACCCGCCTCTTCAGGGCTGAATGCATGCTGCAGCAAAACATAGTCATCTAGCTTGGGGTCGTAGATGATGGGGCTGTTCCAAAACAGGAAATTGGAACCGGACGAGAATTTCTGTTGATCGTAGCTGTACAAAAAATTGCCGTATAACTGCAGATCATCATTTACGTCGTACGTCGCACGTGTATAAAGATTTGCCGAATTATCCTTATTGTTCTCAGTATGGTAACCGGCGCTGTATTGCGAGCCGCAATAGTCGCCGTGATTCAAGCGCGTCTGAAGCTGTTCGGTGCCACCGTACTGGCCGGCAACAGCCGAGCATCCAACACCGGGGTTCAAGGAGTTCGGACTGTAATAAGCATCCTCCAATTTTGTTTCGCTCAACACCAGGTAATCGCGTGATGCTGTAGGCGGCGTAGTGCCTTGCGTAAAGTACTGGCGAGTCAAGCTGCGATCAAAACCCCAGATCGGCTCAATGCTTTCGACCTGAACGCCAGCCATGACATTCAATTTGCCGAATGTAAAGCCATCGGCAGCATACAGGCGCCGGTCGGCACCGCCGCCGCCGGTGTGCCAACCGAAGCGCGCATCAACGACGGGGGCATCCAGCTTTTTCTTCAGCACGATATTGATAACGCCCGCGATGGCGTCCGAACCGTAGATGGATGAATTGCCGCCAGGCAGGACGTCGATGTGATCGATCATCTCGATCGGAATACTGGTCAGGCTGTTGAACGCCTCGCTGCCGTTATAGAGTGCCGGGAAGTCGCCCATCGGCAAGCCATCAATCAGGTATTTGGTATAGCTAGGATCGAGACCGAAGAAACTGATTGTTTTCGCACTCTGCGTGAAACCACCCGCGTTGTTCGGCCCTTGCACGCTACCGGTCGCAAACGTACCTGCCTGCAGCACATCGGCCACGCTGGTGAAGCCGCGATCCTTCATCTGCTGCGCCGTGATCGTAATGACCGGCTTACTGGTTTCAATGGCCGTCTGCGGAATCAGCGAGCCCGTAACGTTGACCACTTCCAACTTCTTGGCTTTCTTGCTCGTGTCGTCCGCGGATGAGCCAGGTGCGGACTGGCTGCTGGACTGAGTGTCTTGTGGCGCATTCATGGCGTCGCCAGATTGCGTGTTGCTCGCGTAAGCGCTCGCGCAACCGAACGCCAAAGCAGCCACAACGGCTACAGCAAGTTTCGATTTCAACATTGAATTCCCCTAGCTCTAATCAATTTTGTGCAGGAGACACCCCTTCCCCAGTGGAGAGGCACCCTTTCCCCAGATAACGTACCTAGCAACCATGGGCACGTACTCACACTCTCTACTTCTATCTTGCCCTCACGAACCAAAGAATCCTCCCCTAGCAGGTTCGTGCTGCAATCATGTTTACAAGAGATGTAAAACTTTCGCAAATGGCTTAGGGCATAAAGTGCCAGGAAATTTCTCAACAGGCACGCGTAGTTATGATGACTTATAAAAAATCGTCGTTTTGAAAATTTGAAGGTAGGGATTTCTCTGCTCTATCCGTCTTAATTATGTTTGACTGCGCAAACGGAATCGATACTGTCCATTCGTACAACGAGCAGGAGGACATCCTCAAAAGGTTTTCCGGAATTGCTCAAGACGATAGTGTCCGGACTCCAGCTCAAAGCAGGTGTCGGCATCGCACGCATGCAAGTGGTGCACCCACGGTGATGTCGATAGCGGCTGTCCCGATTCGGCAATCGCAGCCGGTTTGGTTGCCGGCATGCGCACTTCAGCGGTACTGCCAACGGGTATTTCTATCTTCAGCTGCAGTCCGCCTTGTTCATGGGACCAGGACACCGCCACACGGCCGTAGGGGGTCAAGGTATCTGCTTCGGCATGATCCAGCCACGCGGTAAGCGCAGGGTGGATGCCGATGCGCTGCCATCCAGGCGCCAGAGGCCGCATACCCGCGACATCTCCGAACAACCAATCGTCGATCGTGCCCAGGAAGTAATGCCCGCGCGAACGCGCGTCGAGTTTCCAGTGTTCCCACAGACTGGTCGCGCCATTCGCGCGCCAATATCCCCAGCCAGGGAAACTCGTCTGCGTGGCGACCATCCATGCCAAGTCGGCATGACCCGTGGCGGTAAGTACGGGCAGCAACAACTTGGTGCCGAGCGCACCGGTGTCCAAGTGATCATCATGCGCATGCACTGCCTGTACCAGGGCATCGGTAACGCGTGCGCGTTGCGTTGCTGGCACGAGACCAAAACCCAACGCGAGCAATTGATGGGTTTGACGGACGCCATTATCACTTTCACCGCGATAGAGACCCTTCGCGTCATCAAAGAAGCGGCGGTTGAAGGCATCGCGTACGCGCGCTGCGATGGTGTCGAAATGCTTAGCTTGATGGTCGTTGCCAAGCGTTCGCTCGATCTGCGCCATCGTATCGGCCATGCGATAGAGATAGGCGGTTGCAGCAATGTGTTTATCCTCGGGGGCATTGCCGCCATCAGCTGGTGTGCCTGGACTAACCCAATCGCCAAGTGCCGTGTCGGCGATACCGCCCAATGAGCGCATGTATTCCAGGTCGACATAGTGCGCCATGCCATCAACGTGCTCAGCCAGTACACGTCGATCATCACGCTGCCAATAAAGCGACCAAGGCACCAGCACGTAAGCGGCATGCCACGGTGGCGCACGCACATCGCCCCAACCAGGATTGGGTGCGATCAGCAGCGGCGCGCCTTCTTTATTGCGCGCATCGGCAATGTCCTGCACCCATTTGGACAGCAGGGTGTCGGCGCCCAAGTCGCGCAACATCATGTCGGCGCCAAGCATGCCATCGCCCGTCCAGCCATTCTTCTCATACATCGGCGTATCGGTCGGTATGCCGTAGAGATTATTGAGCATGGTGTTGACGGCAGCAGCGTGAATCCAATTCAGCAGTGAATTGCCGCTACTGAAATGGCCGATCACCGGCACGTACGAATGAATGACTTGCGCCGTCACCGCATCGAGCGAGGCCGCGGAGCCAGGCCAGCCATCGACCTGTACATAGCGAAATCCTTTCCAGGAAAAACGCGAATGCCAACTTTCGATGCCGCGTCCTGCCAACGTAACGCGATCGGTCTGCAAACCATGCTGGAAGTAGTGATGATCGTCGCGATCATCAACGCTGCCATCGGGCAACAATTTTTCGCCGTAATGCACAACCACCGTATCGCCCGCATATCCTTGCACGGCAAGAGTGACCCAGCCGGCAATCACACGTGGAAACGCAAATACGTAGCTACCGTTATGCAGCTTGGTGACCGCAGTGGCCTGCAAGGTCTGCACGACGCGTGCCGGTGGCTCACGTTGCGATTCAAGCACGCCTTTCGGCGCGGACAGCACCGCTGCAGCACCCCAATCATGATCATCAAAAGCAACGGTATCGAAACGAGTTTGTGCACGACGTGCGTCATAGACCTCGCCACCATAGACGTCGTCCAGCAAGGTCGGTCCATCATGAATACGCCAACCTGGACCCGTGCCTACGAACTCGCAGCGATCATCCACGTAACACAGCTTCAATAGCACACGTACGCGGGGCTCGCCATGCCATGGGGCCTTCTCCCAATGCCAGACGTCCGGGTTCGTGAGCCCGTAGAAGCCACGTCCGAGTTCAATCCCGATGGCATTGGTCCTACCCGATTGCAGCAAGGCTGTAACGTCGTGCGCGAGATACAGCACGCGCTTGTCGTAGTTGGTGAAATCCGGCGACAGCACGGTATCGCTGGCAGGGTGACCGTTGATCGACACATCGGCGTAACCACCGGCAGCAACATATAGCCGCGCCGACTTCAGTCCTGATTTCACGGCGAATACATGCCGCAGCAATGGCGCAGCCAAACTGCCGCCAGCTGGCTTGCCAATCCAGGCGGCACTCGACCATTCCAGCGATGACGGCCCGGTTTCGAACCATGAGGCAGCACTAACGTTACCCGACGAAGTCTGCGCAATGACCTTCCAGTAATAGCGACTGGACGGTGCTAGCGGTGGTCCTTCGTAGGTGATGTCGAATGAAGATGTGCTGATAACTCGACCGCTGTTCCACACATCCGGACGGTCTTCCGATAGCGCAGCCATGCTGCGCGCCACTTCGATACGGTAGGCCTCAGGCACCGTGCCGCGTGACGCATTCGTTACTACCCAGCCGAATCGTGGCGAGGCAGTCTCAATCGCCAGAGGTTGGTCCTGATGCTCGGTAGTGAGGTATTGGAGCTGCAAGGCACTCGCTGCATGCGCGGTGGAAATGCGCATGAGCAAAGCCATGGCCAGAAGACTGCCTCGGCGATATAGGCGAGTAGCCTGCAGCGTCAAGGCTAGCCATTTATTGAGATGAGTTGGTGGCAATCCAAGCATCCGTAGAGCTGTCACTCTCGCCACTCCCAGTGTTGGGAAAGCAGCATCGTATTGGGCGCACGGTCATTCGGTGAAGGCGCCCACACACGCCTGCCAATTACTTGGTGTGTCTACCGGGCTTACGAGGTGGCGCTGATTTTTTGGGCTTGGGTGCCGGCATGAGCGCAGCAGTCTCAAGAATTAATTGACGAATGACATCAGAGTCATCCAGAAGCTCGTCGGCAACTGGATAGTCTTTGGCGCCAGGGTAAGGAGGTCGCTGAGGAAGTTCTGGCGCCAGCTTCGTCGCAGCCGCAGATGGTTTGATAAAGAGACTGTTATCGCAGGCGAAGGCGACTACCTTCCCATCTACGTATAAGGCGTACTCACCGAACATCTTCTTTTGAGTAAGCCGATCGCCAAGCGCCACTTGCTCTGTCACGTAATCGACGAAATCTTGGTTGGTAGCCATATCCGTGCAATCCAGTACTTGAGTCAGGCCGCTGCCCGCGGGCGAATCCCAATCAAGGGTAGCCAGACTCAGAAGTGTCGCGCATGTCTGAGCCTTTTAGCCAAGACAAAATGCGTGCCATAAGAGCGGATGCTTCTTCTGGCTGGAAGACGAGGATTGTTCGCCCCTTCCATGGGGCTCACCCCTCTGCGCTGCGCGTCCTGGCCAGCGCTTATGTGCTGTCCAAATTTGTTCCAGACAACAAGTCGAACACAATTTGCCTCCTTGATCCTCCCAGCCAAAAACAAAAAGCCCGCCATAAAGGCGGGCTTTTTGTTTTTGGCTGGGAGACTAGGATTCGAACCTAGATAAACGGAGTCAGAGTCCGTTGTCCTACCGTTAGACGATCTCCCAATACTCGTACCGCGCCGTGCGCTCTGACCTGATGCACCGGACGGTTGAAGTGCGACCTCTTGCGAGGATTAGCGCTTCGAGAACTGGGTAGCGCGACGTGCCTTGTGCAGACCGACCTTCTTACGCTCGACTTCACGGGCGTCGCGGGTCACGAAGCCAGCCTTGCGCAGCTGGGACTTCAGGCTTTCATCGTACTCGATCAGGGCGCGGGCGATACCGAGACGGATCGCACCAGCCTGACCGGTGATACCACCACCGGCAACGGTAACCTTGATGTCGAACTTGTCGGCGCTCTGCGTGAGTTCGAGCGGCTGGCGCACGATCATGCGGGAGGTTTCGCGGCCGAAGAAATCGTCCAGGCTCTTGCCGTTCACTTGGATCTGACCACTGCCCTTGCGCAGGAACACGCGTGCTGCGGAGGTCTTGCGGCGGCCGGTGCCGTAATTCTGCTGAATCGCCATGATGCTTCCTTAGATTTCCAGCGCCTTCGGCTGCTGGGCGGTATGCGGATGTTCGGCACCGCCGTACACCTTGAGCTTGCGGTACATTGCGCGGCCCAGCGGGTTCTTCGGCAGCATGCCCTTGACGGCGATCTCGATGACGCGCTCGGGATAGGTAGCCAGCAGGTCCTTCAGACTGGTGGTCTTGAGGTTACCGACGTAGCCGGTGAAGCGGTGATACATCTTGTCGTCCAGCTTCGCACCGGTGACAGCCACCTTCTCGGCGTTGATCACGACGATGTAGTCGCCGGTATCGACGTGCGGGGTGAACTCGGGCTTGTGCTTGCCGCGCAGGCGGCGCGCGATCTCGGTCGAGAGACGACCGAGCGTCTTGTCCGTGGCATCAACCACGTACCAGTCGCGCTTGACGCTTTCCGGCTTGGCGCTGAACGTTTTCATTTCGGAATACCTGTCTGCCGCCAATGGGGCGGTAAGCGGAATCGGTGAATAAAGGCGCGAGATGATAGCGAAGCTTTCATCTATCGCGCAAGCCCACGGAGGGTTGCGAGTCGTGAATGATAGCATGAACGACATGCCCCTTGAGAACCCCCGCTTGCCGCTCGCCGTGCTGGCCGACCAGTGCGTGCAATGCGGACTTTGCCTGCCCGTGTGCCCTACCTATGCCCTGGACGGCAATGAAGCCGAATCGCCGCGCGGGCGGATCGCGATTGCCGCGGCGCTGGCTCGAGGGCAGGTTTCACCTAACGCCGAACTGCGCGAGCCGCTGGATCATTGCCTGGGCTGCCTGAGTTGCGAGCGGGTTTGCCCGGCAGGGGTCAAGTATGAGGCATTGCTGGTGGAGACCCGATCGTTGCTGGGACCGGCGCCAGAGCGACCCACAGCGTTATTGGAAGTCGTAAAGCGACCGAGGTTGAACCTCTGGGCACAACGGCTGGTTCGCTGGACCGGGGTGTGGCGATGGCTCGGGCACGCGCTGCCTGGTGCTTGGCGAGAGGCCTTGGCTCTGGCACCAGGGAAGCCCCACGAGCTTCATCACGTCCACGGCAAGCCCAAGCAACCCCGCCCCGGCCCTCCCCCACCAAGCAGGAAAGGTAAAAAAGTCGGCACTGTGGCGCTGTTTCCGGGGTGCGTAGCGAGCATCTATGACGCGGAGGCCGAGCGCGCTACGGAGATGCTGTTGGTGGCTGCAGGCTATCAAGTGACTCACCTGCCGGCATTCTGCTGCGGGGCGCTGGATTCGCACGACGGCGCCAGTCGCGAAGCCGATGCGGCGGCCGCGCATGTTCGGCAAGCCTGGGCAAATGCGAAAGCGGATCATCTGGTTACCGTAACGCCGGGCTGCCTGAGCACATTGCGCAAGGCGCTGCCCGAGGTGCGTGTGGACGATCCCTACCGCCTGCTCGCCGAGCGCATCGACACACTCGCCTTCCACCCTTACCCGCGCCAGCTTGCCCTGCACGTGCCATGCACCCAAGCCAACGTGGCACGCAGCGACGCAGCGCTGCTGAAGCTATTACGCCGCATCCCCCAGTTGGAATTGAAGCGCCTGCCTGCCCCGCCTTATTGCTGCGGCGCGGCCGGCAGCCATCTGCTGCAGTTTCCGGAACGCGCCGCACAATTGCGCGAAAGCGTGTTGGCTCACATCACGACGCTGGATGTGCAAGGACTTCTGTCGTCCAATATCGGCTGCCGATTGCATCTAGCGGCCGGGTTGAAAGAACACGCCTCAGCCTTGCCGACTTTGCACCCGCTGACTCTGCTCGCGCAGCAATGGATACCGTCATGAACGTACGTACGCTTAGCCCACTCGACCGCCTGTTCGCCGGCATTGAACGCGCCCTGGAAACCGTAGCCGGCACACCAGAGGCGCATCGTCCCTCCCCGGCTCATCACGTTGCCGATGCCGAGCTTGACGACAAGGAACGCCGCCACGTCGCCGGCCTGATGCGCGTGAACCACACCGGCGAAGTCTGCGCTCAGGCGTTGTACGACGGACAGGCCGCATTGGCGCGCAACGAGGAAAACCGCACGCATCTATACGATGCGGCGACTGAAGAAACCGATCATCTCGCCTGGTGCTCCGAACGCCTGCATGAACTGAACAGCCAGCCCAGCCTGCTCAATCCACTGTGGTACGCGGGCAGCTACGCGATCGGCGCACTGGCGGCACTGGCCGGCGACAAAATCAGCCTGGGCTTTGTAGTGGAAACTGAAAAACAGGTGGAAACGCATCTGGCCGAGCACATGGACAAGCTGCCAGCCCAGGACGAGCGTTCGCGCGCGGTGCTGAAGCAGATGCAGGAGGATGAGGTACGGCATGCGCAGCATGCGCGGGAACGCGGCGGTATCACGCTGCCGTTTCCGATCCCGCAGATGATGCACGCGACGTCGTTGGTGATGAAGACGGTGGCGTATCGGCTCTAATGCCGCCCTGCGGCGAGACCACATAAACCCACCTTTCGGCGGGTAGGTTTCGCCTGATTAAAAAACCCGCCTTTCGGCGGGTTTTTCGTCACATCAGATTGCGTCCGTGAAACAGCTCCTCGATCTCCCGGCGCAACAGCTGCTCGATCTTCTGCCGCTCCTTGAACGACAAATCATCCGCATGCGCCTCGAACAAATAGGTATCGAGGTCGAAGTCCTTGATGTGCATCTTCGTGTGAAAAATATTTTCCTGATACACGTTCACGTCGAACATTTCGTACTTCTGGCGGATGTGGCGTGCCAGGTAGTCCTGCACCGAGTTGATCTTGTGATCGATGAAGTGCTTCTTGCCCTTCACGTCGCGCGTGAATCCACGCACGCGGTAGTCGCACACTACGATGTCCGACTCAAAACTGTCGATCAGATAGTTCAGAGCCTTCAGCGGTGAAATCACGCCGCAGGTCGCCACGTCGATATCCGCGCGGAACGTAGCAATGCCGTTGTGCGGATGCGTTTCCGGATAGGTGTGGACGGTGATATGGCTCTTGTCCATATGGGCCACCACGGCATCCGAAATGGTGTCGCGGCCGAGCTTCTCCACCACCGGCTCCTCGGAGATGAGGATGGTGACGGAGGCACCCTGCGGGTCGTAGTCCTGACGGGCCACGTTGAGGATGTTCGCGCCGATGATCTCGGCCACGTCGGTCAGGATCTGCGTGAGTCGATCGGCGTCGTACTGCTCGTCGATGTACTCGATATAGCGCTGGCGCTGGTCTTCCGATACCGCATAGCAGATATCGTAGATGTTGAAGCTCAGGGCCTTGGTAAGGTTGTTGAAGCCCTGCAGGCGCAGGCGCGGGAGGGGTTTCACCACGGCGACACTCCATGGCCGGGTCACGGCCGACAGGTGAGGCGGGTTAGCTACAAGGGTCCCCGCTGATTAGAAAAGCATGCTGGACCCTTATCCTGCACGCCCCTTGTGTACGGACGATGGCAATGAGGCTGCTGTCGTCCGGAAGACTGCGAAGTATGCGGCAAGTTGGGGAAAAACAGAACCGTTTTTCTGCAGTGCAGCGTGACTGGCCTGGCGGCAGGGCGCATGGAAGATCAAGCTTGCTGATGTACTTGCGGGTGATCACGCCGCCTTGGCGATGTGCCTCAGATCATCCCTCTGCTTCACATGTCTTTGCCATAATGCGAAAGTCGCAGGGGATGCGCATGGATTCAAGACCAGGTCGCGGGATGGGCGTCCATTGAGATCAACTCAGCTGGGGAAAACTTCTGTGGTGCAACTGAAATACCAGTTACAACAGGCCTTCGAACGTTCACAGGCGCCACTCGGCTTCGCGCCCGACCCGGCCTCCATGGAGCGTTTCCTTGGGCTCTGCCACCGTCGCCGCTACCCGGGCAAAACCGCCATCATCCGCCCCGGCGACCCCGCCAACACGCTTTACTACGTCATCGAAGGCTCGCTGGCCGTGTGCACGGAAGACGAGCAAGGGCGTGAGCTGATCCTCGCCTATATCAGCCGTGGCCAGTTCATCGGCGAGATGGGCTTGTTCGTGGAGCAGGCGCAGCGCGAATCGATGGTGCGCACGCGCACTGCCTGCGAGATGGCCGAAATCAGCTACGAGCGCCTGTTCCAGCTGATGGAAGGCCCGCTGCGCGAGGAGTGCCCGAAGATCCTGTTCGCGATCGGCGCCCAGCTCACCCATCGTCTGCTGCGCACCTCGCGCCAGGTGAGCCGCATGGCCTTCATGGATGTCACCAACCGCATCTCCCGCACCCTGCTGGACCTGTGCCAGGAGCCGGATGCGATGAGCCATCCCGAGGGCACCCAGATCCGCATTTCGCGTCAGGAGGTCAGCCGTATCGTGGGCTGCTCGCGCGAGATGGTGGGCCGCGTGCTCAAGCAGCTCGAAGAGCAAGGGATGATCGACGTGTCAGGCAAGACCATCGTGGTGCGCGGTACGCGTTGAGCTCCATGCCGCCGCCCCGGCGAACGCTGGGGCTAGGCACTTTGTGCTGCCTGTTCAAAGCCATTCGATCCCCGCGTTCGCGGGGCGGCGTATCAAGCTGATTTCGCTTCCTTGGGCGCTTGATAAATCATGTACACGTCCGCCCGCTCGTAATGCGAGCCGGAGCGTGTCGCCGGCTGCAACACGAAACCGGCCTTCTCATACATGCGCAGCGCCGGTTTGAGGCTGCTGTTCGATTCCAGAAACAGCATGTGGCCACCGCGCCGATGGAATTCGGCAATGCATGCATCCAGCAGACGCTTCCCCGCACCCAGGCCGCGGAACGTTTCGTCCACGCCCATCTTGGTCAGTTCGAACACGCCCGGTGATTCCTGCAGCAGGGCGCAAGTGCCGATGATCTCGCCGCCCAGCCGGGCGAAGAAAATCGTGCCGCCCGCCTGCAAGATGTATCGCTCGGGGTCGCTCAGCACGGCACGATCGATGTCTTCGATGCGGAAATAGCGCTCCAGCCATTGCGCGTTCAAGCGATAGAAATGCTCACGCAACGCCGGCGCGTAGGGCAGGATTTCCAGCGGCGCCGCCTTGATCGCGGCATGCTCGGCCAGAATCGCTTGGGTGACAGGCCGCTCCTGCAAGGCGCGTTCGCACGCAGCAATGGCTTCCAGCAGCTGCACGGCGTGATCCTCCAGCGAACGAGTAACGCCACGACGCACCGCACACCAGATCGGACCAAGCTCGGCCAGCGACGCATGTGCCTTGTCGGTAAGCACCAGTACGGTACGGCGACCATCGGCAGGATCTTTCCGGCGCCGCACCATGCCTGCGCGCAGCAGCTTGTCGGAAAGCTGACTGACGGCCGAGTGGGTCTGGCCGATGGCATCGGCCACTTCCGTTACGGAGCTGGGTCCGACATCCCACAAATAGCGCAAGACCGGCAGCCAGCGGGATTCGATGCTGGCGCCGAGGGTCTGGTAGACCTCGTCAGCCGCGCCGTAGAAGTGGTCGCTAAGGGCTTTCAGGCGACTGCCGAGTGCCAGCTTGCCGAGGGACGCCAAGTACATGGAGCATGCCTATAGGACAGATACGTAAGCACTAACGTATCTCTATAAGACCTCGCCTACAAGCCCCTTCGGAGACCCAGGCACTCAGTACCAAGCCACCCGCGTCACCGCCCTGCCCAGTGCCTTCTCCACCCGCTTGCACAGCTTGGGCGTGCCATTGACCAGCACCGCTTCGCCGGCCGGCTTGAGCATCGGCATGTCCTGAAAAGAATCGGTGTAGGCCATCCGCCAGTTCGTGACGCCCTTGGCGGCAAGGTTCTGTACCTTGCGGCGACCAACGTTGTGCGAGTGCAGGCGCATGCCAAACACGCCAGGCTTGAGCTGCGTGGCGACAATGGTCAGCTCCGGCAAACCCAGTTGGGTCAGCAGACGCGTGACCAAAATCCGCTCGCAACCGGTGACGACAATCACCTCGTCGCCTTCTGCCACATGCCGGCGCAGCGCGCTCAAGCCATCGCGATAAAACTGGCGTGGACGGCGCACGATTTGATCGGCAAAGTCCTCGGCGATCGCTTGATAGCGCTGCACGCCAAGGCCACACAAAGCCACGTGGGAGAGCGCCCACGCCGCGCGCCTGCGGGAAAACACGCCGCACAGCAGCCACCATGGCATCGTCAGCAGCGCCAGCGCCTTGTAAACCGGCGAACTGGCGTAGCGGTGCCGGATGAACTGCTCAAAGGCATCACCCTGGAACAGCACGCCATCGAAATCGAACAGCACCGTGCGAGACGCATCGGCGTCGCTACCGGCTTGTGCCGGCGCGTCAATCATTGCCCCTGTAAACATGATCAGTGCGTATTGAACAGCCGCTTCAATTCCTGCCCCGGATCGGCGGCGCGCATGAACGCCTCGCCGACCAGGAATGCGTTGATACCCGCGTCGCGCAAAAGCGCCACGTCCTTGGGTGTGTGAATGCCTGATTCGGCGACCAGAATACGGTCGTACTCCATCAGTTGCTGCAGCTCGAGCGTGGTTTCGAGCGTGGTTTCGAAGGTGCGCAGATTGCGGTTGTTGACGCCGATCAGCGGCACCGGCACAGCCTGTGCGCGTTCCAGTTCTTCGGCGTCGTGCACTTCGCACAACACGTCCAGATCCAATTCGGCCGCCAGCAGTGACAGTTCCAGCAGATCTGCATCACCCAATGCAGCCACGATCAGCAGAATGCAATCGGCACCGATCGCGCGTGCTTCGTACACCTGGTACGGATCGATCACGAAATCCTTGCGCAATACCGGCAACGAACAGGCCGCGCGCGCCTGCTGCAGGAAATCCTCGCTGCCCTGGAAGAAGTCTTTATCCGTCAGCACGGACAAGCACGCCGCGCCACCCAGCTCGTAACTGCGTGCAATCGCCACCGGATCGAAATCGGGGCGGATTACGCCTTTGCTGGGGCTGGCCTTTTTCACCTCGGCGATAACCGCCGAATCGCCCGCGGCGATCTTCGCTTCGATGGCCGCCGCAAAGCCACGTGTATCGGGCATGTCGGCCACGCGTGCGGACAGCTCTTTCAGCGGCAACTTGGCGCTGCGCTCGGCGAGTTCTTCCGCCTTACGGGCGAGGATGCGTTGAAGAATGTCGGTCATGGGATTCTGATCGGCACGTGTGGGGGGCTAAGGAGCCTGTCGGACTTGAGTTGGCCGGGCTGCAAATCCGCCTGCGCGGTCCATATTTCCGGCAATTCTTGACGCATAGAACCGCTATGGGCCGGCGAATCGCCGAAAATCTGTCCTCGCGCAGGCGAATTTTCGCCTCGACCACTCAAGTCCGACAGGCTCCTAAGAAAACGGCAAAGCCGCGTCCGGGTCAACTCTCCGCCAATCGCCGGGTGGTTGCCACGAACGCTTCCATTTTGGCACGTGCCGCACCGCTGGCGATGGTGGCCCGGGCCAATTCGATGCCGCTGGCGATGCTTTTGACCACTCCGGCGGTATACAGCGCGGCGCCCGCATTCAGGCAGACGATGTCGTGCGGCACGCCATGGTGGTTTCCCAGGGCATCCAGCAGCATGGCCTTGGACTCCTGGGCGTTTTCCACCCGCAGGTTGCGGCTGGAGGCCATGGCCAGGCCGAAGTCCTCCGGCTCCACCTCGTACTCGTGCACTTCACCGTCGCGCAACTCACCCACCAGGGTGGATGCACCGAGGGAAATCTCATCCATGCCGTCGCGCCCCCACACCACCATGGCGTGTTCTGCGCCCAAAGCCTGCAAGGCACGTACCTGGATACCGACAAGATCCGGGTGAAAAACACCCATCAGGATGTTCGGCGCGCCGGCAGGATTGGTAAGCGGCCCCAGGATGTTGAACAAGGTGCGCACGCCCATTTCCTTGCGCACGGGAGCCACCACTTTCATCGCCGGATGATGGTTGGGCGCGAACATGAAACCGATGTCCGTTTCGACCATGCACTGCGCCACCTGCGCCGGCTGCAGATCGATGCGCGCACCGAGTGCCTCGAGCACATCCGCACTACCCGATTTCGACGACACGCTGCGCCCACCGTGCTTGGCAATCCGCGCGCCGGCGGCGGCGGCGACAAACATCGCCGCCGTGGAGATATTGAAGCTCGACGCCCCGTCGCCACCGGTGCCGACGATGTCCAGAAAATGAGGATGCGACGGAACATCCACCTTTGCCGACAGCTCACGCATCACGCTCGCCGCACCGGTGATCTCGCCGACCGTTTCCTTCTTGACGCGCAAGCCGGTGATGATCGCGGCAGTCATCAGCGGACTCACTTCGCCGCTCATGATCTGGCGCATCAGCGCGATCATTTCATCGTGGAAAATCTCGCGATGCTCGATCGTCCGCTGCAGCGCTTCCTGCGGCGTGATGGTGATGGCCCGGCCCGCCGTCATGCGGCGAGCTTTTGCAGCGGCAAGCCCAGGAAATTCCGCAGCAGGTCATGGCCGTACTGGGTAAGGATCGACTCGGGATGGAACTGCACGCCCTCGACCCGCAAGGTCTTATGACGCAGCCCCATGATTTCGTCGATGGAACCGTCCGGGTTTTCCGTCCAGGCGGTGACTTCCAGGCAATCCGGCAACGATGCCTGCTCCACCACCAACGAGTGATAGCGCGTGGCCTCGAACGGATCGGGCAAGCCGGCAAACACGCCCCTGCCCAGATGGCGCACCGGCGAGGTCTTGCCATGCATGATCTGCTTGGCACGAATCACCTTGCCGCCAAACGCCTGGCCGATCGCCTGATGCCCCAGGCATACGCCGAACACCGGAATCTCGCCACTCAGTTCGCGCAGCACGGCCAGCGAAACGCCCGCATCGTCCGGTGTGCCCGGACCCGGGGAAATCATGATGTGCGAAGGCTTCAACGCGCGGATGCCAGCCACGTCCAGCGCATCATTGCGCACCACCCTCACCTCCTGTCCCAGCTCGCCTAGGTACTGCACGAGGTTGAAGGTGAAGCTGTCGTAGTTGTCGATCATCAGCAACATGGCTGGAAATTCCTGGATGCCCGCGATGCCGCACTGCGGCAAGGATGCTCATTGTGCGCGATGGGATTTGCCGCCGTCATCTGCCACGCCGGCATTCGCACATGGCTAACCCTCATGTATGCCCGAACAGTCATGGCGGCCATCTAAAAAGCCAAGGAAATCAAAAATTAAGGACTCACCAGCACGTGCCTGGTGTAGCTTTCCACCACCAGGCTGAAAGGCTGGTTGTCGCCGGTGTACAGCACCGCGCGGTGCTGGAGCACGTGATCCGGGATGGCCAGCGGCTGGTTGCTTGAGGGCGGCAACGCCTTGCCGCTATCCCAGCCTTCCGGCAGCGGGGACCAGAGCAGGTCGGCGGAAAGTGTTTCGCGGCGGAAGTGCAGCGACTTCACCACTTTGCCGAACGGCACGTCCGAGGTATCCAGCTGATGGTTCATATCCGCGGTAAGGCGCGCCGGCACATACCAGTTGTCGGCATCCGACAACACCACGTTGCCACAGCTCAACGCCACTCGGCGGTAGCGCACAGGTTCGTCGGGACCGATACCAAGCAAGCTGCGGGCACCATCAGGCAGCGGCTTGTCATCGCCATGCACACGATGCGCGACGACCTTCGCCTCCGGCGACAAGTGATGCGCAGAGCACCACTGCTCCAGCGTCAGCGTCGCGCTTGGATGGCTGAGCAGCTGAGCATTCAAGGTTTGCAATTCAGCCAAGGCCTGTGTGCGGCTCAACACGGTATCTGGCCAGTTGGATGTTGATTCACGCGCCAACAAAGACGATGCGCACGTCAGCATGATGGTCATAGCAAAACCAACGTCACGGATAATGCTTCGCATGTCTCACAATCCTTTCGCCGCTTGCGCCACGGCGCGGAACAACGCACGCCCTTTGTTCATCGTCTCCTCCCACTCCGATGCCGGATCGGAGTCGTACACGATGCCGGCGCCAGCCTGCACGTGCAGGCGGCCACCCTGGATCACCGCAGTGCGAATGGCGATGGCAGTGTCCGCATCGCCCCACCAGCCGATCCAGCCGATGGCGCCAGCGTAGATGTTGCGCTTGTAGGGCTCGAGTTCCTGGATGATTTCGATGGCGCGAATCTTGGGTGCGCCACTGAGCGTGCCGGCTGGAAAGGTGGCCTTGAGCACGTCCATGTAGCTGACGTCGGGCTTCAAGGTGCCCTGCACTTGCGACACGATATGCATCACGTGCGAGTAACGCTCGACCACGAAGGATTCGCTGACTTCGACTGTGCCCGTATCGCTGATGCGGCCGATGTCGTTGCGTCCCAGGTCGATCAGCATCACGTGCTCGGCGCGCTCCTTGGGATCGGCCAGCAGTTCTTCTTCGAGCGCACGATCTTCTTCGTCCGTAGCGCCGCGCTTGCGAGTGCCGGCGAGCGGGCGCACAACCACTTTGCCATCCTTCATGCGCGCCAGAATTTCCGGCGACGAACCGACGATCTGCGTATCGCCCAGATCGACGAAATACATGTACGGCGATGGATTCATCGCACGCAACGCGCGATATACATCCACCGGTCGCGCATTGAATCCGACGCTCAAGCGCTGCGAAGGCACGACCTGAAAAATGTCGCCGGCGCGGATGTATTCCTTCGCTCGCTCCACCATCGCCTCGAATTCTTCGCGGGTGAAGGAGGATTTGAAATCGCTCTCGTTGAGTGCCGTCGATTGCGTAAGTTGCGGATAGGCCGCGCCACCCTGGCGCAAGCGATGCGTCAGCGCGTCGAGCCGGCGCTGCGCTTGTGCATAGGCCTGCGGCTGCGCGGGATCGGCGTGCACGATCAGGTACAGACGACCCTTGAGGTTGTCGAAGACGGCCACTTCTTCGGCCAGCATCAACAACACATCCGGCGTACCAAGTTCGTCGGGACGATCCCATTGCGCCAGCTTCGGCTCGATGTAGCCGATGGTCTCGAAGCCGAAGTAGCCGACCAATCCGCCACTGAATGCCGGCAGCTGCGGCAGACGCGGTACGTCGTATTGCTGACGCAGCTTTTCGATTTCGCCGAGCGGGTCGTCCAGGTGGCGGCGTTCGATGATTTCCCCTGCATCTTCCACTTCAAGCTCGTGCCCGCGCAGGCGATACACACGCTTGGCCGGCAGGCCGATGATTGAGTAACGCCCCCACGTGGCACCACCTTCCACCGATTCGAACAAAAAGGTATAGGGGCCATCGGCCAGCTTGAGGTAGACCGACAACGGGGTGTCCAGATCGGAAAACACCTCGCGCACCAACGGGATGCGGGTATGGCCTTGCGCGGCGAGCGCGTTGAATTCGTCGCGAGAAATCACGTGCGGGAAGTCCGTGAAACGCAGAAAGGGGAGATTGTATAGGGTGGCCGTTGCTTTTCTCTCCTTTTCTTGAGGGAGCCGATGGCGCTGAGGGGCATTCATGCGATGGGCTCCGCGTCGCCCGATAAATGGACGGCCATTTCAGCAAGGTCATCGTGAAGTTTTAGCCGAGGTTGCCCGCTTGACTGACCAGGTCGGCAGCCCGGCGTGTTCAACCGGCGAGGCGCTGCCTGGGCATGCCGTACAAGCGGAGGCTGAAAGCCACGCCACTGCCGTCTTCCAGATTGCGCGCCGAGGCCACGCCGCCATGGCGCTCCGCCACCAGCCGCACCACGTACAGACCAAGGCCGAGATGCGGGGCATCACCCGGCGTGGCCTTGTCGCGCAGACTGACCAGCGAATCGAACAGCCGTCCCTGCATGGCGGCGGGCAACGGCGGCCCCTGGTTGGCCAGCTCGATCTCCGCGCCACCATCGACCGGACGAAGGCTGAGCCGTAGCCAGCCATCGGCGGGGGTGAACGAGAGTGCGTTGTCGAACAGCTTGTCCAGCGCCTGCGCGATCAACTCGGGAGCGCCGTGCAAGTGAACCGGCTGATCCGGTAGCACGCATTCCAAGGGGCGCACGCCCGCCAGCGGTCGATAGGCGTCGGCGCAACCGGCCACCACGTCCACCAGATCCACGTCTTCCGGCTCGGCAGCGGCAATGGCGCGCTCCATCCGGCTGGCTTCGCTCATGGCGCGCACCAGCGTGCCGAGGCGCGCCACGCCGTCACGCGCACGGGCCAGGTAGGGCTGTGCTTCGTTGGATAGTTCGGCGTGTTCGAGGTTGTCCAGCGAGGACTTTACGATCGCCAGCGGCGTATTGAGTTCATGCGACAACTTCGAGGCCAGCGTGCGCAGGTAATCGGTATAGCCGCCGACAGCCTCGAACAATTTTTGGAAGCTGCGTGCCAGATCGCCGATCTCGTCTTCCGACTCGGCCATCGGAAAGTGACTTTGGATCATTTGGCCATCCAGACGGCCGTCATTGACTTGCGCGCGCTCCACCGCATCACGCAAACGCCCCAGGCGCAGGCTGAGCCGCGTGGCGAAGAACAGCAGAACGGCGCCGGCGATAAGCATCACGCTGAAACTGGTCAAGAGCAGGCTCAGGAAGGCACGATTGGCCAGCAAGGGCACGGCACGGCTGGCCTGTTCGAGCAATAGCACGCCCACCACGGTCTGGCCACGCTCCACCGGCACGGCCGTCGCCAACACCACGCTGTCGCGCTCCTCGCCCTGGCGCCATACGGTGGTTGCCCGGCCATCGCGCGCGTATTTCACTTCGGGCAGATCGAGACGCGGTGCATCGCTGGTCCAGGCTTGGGCTTGTTCCAGCGGGTTGGCAAGCAACCAGTGGTAGATCACCGACGACCACCAACTCGGCTGCGGGCCGGACGTTTTCAGGCGGCCACTTTGTGCAAGCAGCCAACCCTGCGGCGTGACGAGTCGCGTGCGCGTATCGTCGGGCGACAGTTGCGCCAGCTCTTGCGACAGATCCTGCGAATAACGCCACAACGGCCGCACATCTGCCGCGAGCGGATTGCCACCATCGGCGGCGGTGTAAATCCCTACTCCCAGCGTACTCAAGCCGAGACCGCGCGGCAGACGCAGTTCGACGTGGTAGCCACTGCCATCTTCTTGCCATTGCCCGATGATCCGGTCCGGCAAATCGCCGGCGGGCGGATCGAGTGTCAACGCCGTAAAAGCACCGGGTGCGGCGCTCGCAATGAGATAACGCCGATGCTGATCGCCTTGCACCAGATCGAGCAGGACATGATCGGCCGAGAGCGCATTGATATCACCGGCATCCGCACGAGTGCGGGTTCCCGTCCGCACGTCGATATGGAGATAGAAGCCGTTGTCGTCCTCCGCCAGCAGCAATTTGTTCTGCTTGCCGAGCGATTGGCTCCACGGTGTCATCGGCGCCCAATCATCGCCATAGCCGTCGACGACGATGGGGTTCACCGCCTGCTGCGCATACCAGCCCTTGCCCGGTTGCGGCAGCGGCATGTCGGTGACGGCAAGACTGCGCGCGATGGCGGTGGCTGTCGCGGTCAGCGCCTGCTCCTGTCCCTGGCGTAACAGAGTTTCCATCTGACGCACATATAGCCAGCCCGCGATCGGCAGCGCGAGCGTGCAAAGGGCGACAAGCAGAAGTTGTTGGCGCAGGCTCATGCTTGAACGACGTTACGGTTTCGCTGCAGCCGCAGGCGACGGCTTGGACTCCGGCACGTAAGTCATATAGACGGAATCCTGCACCACCTGCTTGAAGGTATCGATCAACGCCTGTCGATTCGGATCCGCCGCGCTGACCGTCATCGACCAGCTGTAGCGAACGCCACTTTTCTTGCCGGGATCGCAGAACACCACTACGTCGTCGATATGGTCGGAGCCTTGATAGAGCACGCCCTGGCAAGCGCTTGCGCGTGGATTCCTCAGCGGGAATGCGTTGGCTTTGCCGTGGGCATCGGACTGCAGGTAATGCTGGCGATCGTCCTGCAGCTCCGCATCAAGCGTGGGCAATTTGGCCGGCCAAACGTTGAGCACCATGACGCGCTCCGGCTTGCCTGTCCACGCGCCTTGATACAGCACCAGACTGGCGCCAATCGTGGCGGCGTAGGTGCAGCAATCCTGCGTCCAACCCTTCGGCAGATCGGTGCTGATGGACCAAGCAGGCGCGTTGCCGTCCGTTTTGCCGTGCGCCAGCACGTCTTGCGGATGAGACCCCCTGGCGCATGCCAGTGGCGTCAGTGCACTCAGCAGCAAAACCGGCCACAAACGTCGCATCACGGACGCCACCGGTAGCCAACGCCATGCACGGTTTCGATGGCATCGAACTCCGGCGCGACCGCAATGAATTTCTTGCGGATGCGCTTGATGTGCGAGGTGATGGTGGCGTCATCCACCACCAATTCCGCTTCACGCATCAATTGGTCGCGGTTTTTCACGTGACCGGGAAAACGCACCAAGGTATGCACCATCCAGAACTCGGTCACGGTGAGCGGCACTTCCACGTCGGCCCAAGTGACGCGCATGCGCTCGGATTCCAACTTGAGCGGACCATGTCCGATCACCGTTTCGCTGGAGGCCGGCGCCTTCAACGATTCGATGCGACGGAACAAGGCCGCGATGCGCGCCGCCAGCTGATGCAGGCTGGTGTCCTTGCTGAGGTAATCGTCGGCCCCCAGGCGCAGGCCGGAAATCACATCGAAATCCGAATCGCGTGCGGTGAGAAAGATGATCGGCAGCGTCGACGATTTCGCGCGCAGCTCGCGGCAAAGATCGAAGCCACCTTCTGGCTCGTCGCCCAGACCGATGTCGATGATCACCAGCTCCGGCAGGCGGATGGCGAAGGCATTGGAGGCCTCCTGCCGCGAGCCGTAGCCGCGGGTGTCATAGCCGAAGCGGTTCAGCGCCTCGACGTAATTGGCGCGGATAAGGGGTTCGTCTTCGACGATGGCGATGTTGCGTCCCATGTGGATTCCTCGTGAGGATGGCGCGCAGGGTGCTATGCGGCACGGCGCTTGCGCAAGCCGGGCGTGCAGCTTGCCCGCGTTCTGCCATATTCCATCGCCCCCGCGCCCTTGAGGTGCCGGCCGCGGCGCCCCGCTGAGGTGTTTGATATCTCCAACGCTACCGAGCAACGAGTCTTACCCATGCGCGCCGACCCCTCCGTCGATCCGAATGCCGAACTGCGTACGTTCGAACCGCTGCGCGTGGTGCTGGCGCTGGGCTCGCTGCTACTGGCCGCCCTGATCAGCCTGTACTGATTTCATGACGTGAAGCTGCCGTGGAAGGCATGGGCGCGGCCGGTGCGCCAAGGATGGGTACCGGTCGCGCCACCCGGCGGGGTGAATGCCTTGCAGCTTCCAAACCCATCCACCGTTTTCCGGTCAATGCTGGTCCTCTGGCGTTCCTTCCCCTCCCACGGAGGGGATTTTTTTGGGCGGAGAAATTTTTCACACCTGGCGGGAACCATTCAAAGGGAGCCATGTCCGATTACATGGCAGGCGCATAGTCCATTGCCGTGGAACTCGCCGAGGTCTGATTGACGGCCGAGCCTCCCGTCCTTCTGACCGCGTGCAGGCTGCAACTGCCGATGGTGTCTCCTCTAGCGTCATGATGACGCCCCTCCAACCCGGCGCAGACTTCCCCCTGTGCCGGGTTTCTCTTTTTCTAAAATTCGAATCAGCCGATCGCGGCGCGCATCTTGGCGATCACCGCGGCGTAATCGTGCGCGCCGAAGATGGCCGAGCCGGCCACGAAAGTATCGGCACCGGCTGCCGCAATCTCGCCGATGTTGTCCGCCGTGACGCCGCCATCGATTTCCAGGCGAATCGAGCGCCCGCTTTCATCGATCAGGCGACGCACGCGACGCAGTTTCTCAAGCGCCTCAGGAATGAATTTCTGGCCACCAAAGCCAGGATTCACCGACATGATCAGCACCAGGTCGAGCTTATCGAGCACATGATCGAGCCAGTTCAGCGGCGTGGCAGGATTGAACACCAACCCCGCCTGGCAACCCGAATCCTTGATCATGCCGATGGTGCGATCCACATGCTCGGAGGCCTCAGGATGGAAGCTGATCAAGCTGGCGCCCGCCTTGGCGAAATCCGGCGCGATGCGATCGACCGGCTTCACCATCAGGTGCACGTCGATCGGCTTGGCGATGCCATAATCGCGCAATGCCTTGAGCACCATCGGCCCCATGGTGAGGTTGGGCACGTAGTGGTTGTCCATCACGTCGAAATGCACCCAGTCGCCGCCGGCAGCCAACACCTTGGCGGTGTCTTCGCCCAATCGCGCGAAGTCGGCGGAGAGGATGGAAGGAGCAATGACGGGGGACTGTTTCATAGCGGCAATAGGCATTGAGGGAATAAGGAATAGTAACGCGTGGCGCTGTCACCATTCCCTATTCCCTCACTTGAAGCCTCGCTCCGCCTTGATGCGCTCGTACGCCGCGTTGATCTCGCTGGCGCGGCCCTCGGCACGCTTGCGCATTTCGTCGGGCAGATCGCCCAGGCGGTCGGGATGATGTTCGGAAATCAGCTTGCGATAGGCGCGCTTGATGGCGCGCTCATCGGCATCGCGGGTAATGCCGAGCACGGCGTAAGGATCAGGCCCTTGCGTGTTCCGCTGCGGCGGCACGTAACCACCGCCAGTGCCGTAGGCACGCCCACGCGCGCCAGCCGCGCCTTGCCAGACGTAGCCTTTCATCGCCATCAGGGCCATCAGCTCCATGTCGCTGATGCGCAGGGCGAATGCGAGCTGGCGCAGGATTGCCATTTTTTCCGGTGACGGATTGCCTTCAGCCAGCACCGTTTCGATCACCACGTCCAGCAGCGGGAACGCGTGGTCACGGCGCAGCCCCACCCATTGGCGCAGCGCATTGATCGGCGCGGTGACGTCGAACTCGGGTTGTTTGCCTTGGTTGAAGGCATGGATGGCCTGCTGACGTGCCGTGCCCTCCAACCCCATGCGCGCCATGATGCGCTCGGCAATGGCGATTTCGGCTTCCGATACGCGGCCGTCGGCTTTGGCGATGGCGCCCAGCAGTGCGAACAGCGGCGTAACGTAGCCGCCGGCCTCGGGAGTCGCGGCGCGGCGTTGGCTGTAGCGCAAGTTGTCGAGCACGAAACCGACGATCGCGCCCACGCCCATCCCGACGAAGCCATGGCCAAGCAGCAGGCCCGCCATGGCGAACCAGAAGGTATAGGTGTAGCTCATGGATGCGCGGCAGCCGGTAGTTGCGGCGTCTGTGCGCTGTACCAGCGCGCCAGCTGATCCAGTTCCGCGTCATTGAGCGGACCGGTGGCGGTGCGCATCAGCGGCACGTTGCGCGTACCGTCGCGGTAGTCCTGCAACGCCTTGCGCAAATAGTCCAGCCGCTGGCCCGCGAGATTGGGCGCGCCTGGCATCTGCGCCATGCCCATTTCACCATGGCACGCCGCGCACAGGCCCAGCCGCACCGGCTTGGTTGGCAGATCGGCAGCAAACGCTGGCAGGGCACCGGTCAAACCAAGTGCCGCGAACAATACGAATCGCATCGGGGAGCACGCAGGCGTTAAAGCCATGCATTCTATAGCAGCCTTGCTGACGGCAGCGGCCGGTACAATAGCGGGCTTGTCACACTGATCGGAGCGCGCCGTGCCCACCACCCTGCTGCAATCGAACCTGCCTGGACTGGAGCTGATCCACCGCGGCAAGGTGCGCGACGTCTATGCGCTGTCCGGCCATCGCCTGCTGATCGTGGCCACGGACCGCCTCTCCGCGTTCGACGTGGTGCTGCCCGATCCAATCCCCGGCAAGGGCGAGATGCTCACGCAGATTTCCAACTTCTGGTTCGGCAAGACGGCGCACATCGTGCCTAACCATCTCTTGCACACCCCGCTGGAGGAAGTGCTGCCTGCAGGCACGGATATCTCCCTGTATCGCAAGCGCGCCGTGGTTACCAAGCGCCTGAAGCCGGTGCCGGTGGAAGCGATCGCCCGCGGTTATCTGATCGGCTCGGGCTGGAAGGATTACCAGGCCACCGGTTCGCTGTGCGGTATCAGGCTGCCCGCCGGGCTGCGCCAGGCCCAGCAGTTGCCGGAGCCGATCTTTACGCCATCGACCAAGGCCGCCGTTGGCGATCACGACGAGAACGTGAGCTTCGATGCGGTGATCGCAGCCGTCGGCAAGGACTTGGCCGAACAAGTGCGCGACGCAACGCTGGCAATCTACAAATGGGCCGCCGCGTACGCGGCCGAGCGCGGCATCATCATCGCCGACACCAAGTTCGAATTCGGCACCGATGAAGACGGCAAGCTTTACGTGATGGATGAAATGCTGACGCCCGATTCCTCGCGCTTCTGGCCGGCTGACGAGTATCAGGTCGGCATCAGCCCGCCGAGCTATGACAAGCAGTTCGTGCGCGATTATCTGGAGACGCTGGACTGGAACAAGAAAGCGCCCGGTCCGCGTGTTCCGGCGGAAGTCATCGCCGGCACGTCGGCCAAATACGCCGAGGCACTGCAACGCCTGGCTGGCATCACTCTGGAATGAATGCCTGGGCTTATCTCGCGCTGGCGATCGTCGCCGAGGTGATCGGTACCAGTGCACTGAAAGCCGCCAATGGCTTCAGCCAACTGGTGCCGAGCCTGGTGGTGATCGCTGGTTACGGCACAGCGTTTTATTGCCTGGGCCTTGCACTGCGCAGCGTGCCGCTTGGCATCGCCTATGCGATCTGGTCGGGCGCAGGCACCGCACTCATCGCGCTGATCGGGATCGTGCTGTACAAGCAGAAGCTCGATCCTGCCGCCATGCTCGGCATCGGGTTGATTGTGGCGGGCGTGCTGGTGCTTAACCTCTTTTCCAAGAGCGCCGCGCACTGATGGCGCTCGCCGCGGATCAACGCAGCATGCGCGAATGGCTGGACAGCTACAGCCAGGATCATCAACATCCCATCAATCGCTTGCTGCACTGGATCTGCGTTCCGCTGATCGTGTGGAGCGCGCTGGCTCTGCTATGGACGGTGCCGGTGCCGACGTCACTGTTGCGTCCCGGCGCCTACGCAGTGTTTGCGATCGTGTTGGCATTCGCGTGGTACTGGAAGCGTTCGCATCGTCTTGGCGCTGCTTTGCTCATCGCATTGGTGATACTAGCGCTGATCTGCGCTTGGGTATTTGCGCCACTGGGAACGGCTCGCATGCGCTGGCTGGCGCTCGGCGTGTTTGTTGTGGCGTGGATCGGGCAATTCATCGGCCATCTGTTCGAAGGACGACGGCCGAGCTTCTTTACCGACCTTGCCTATTTACTCGTCGGCCCGGCGTGGCTGATGGACAAGCTGTTGAACCGCATCGGCCTCAAGGAAAAACCATGACCGGTTTTCTTGCATTGCTCAGCAGCTTGATCTGGTGGGTATTGTTCGGAAGCATCGGCGCGGTGTTGCCAAGCCTGATTGCCTGGATCGTGCTGCGCTGGAGCGAAGGTGCGCCGGTGGTGTTCAACCGCACCTATCTTGCGTGCCTGATCTGGAGCCTGCTCACGTTGTTGATCGGTGCGATGGCCGCAGCGCATGCCGGCATTACGCGTCCACCGTTGGGTCCGTTGCTTGCAAGCGGTGCGTTTCGGGTAGCGCTGGTGCTGTCGATGTTGATTGGCGTGGCCGCCCTGTGGCGTTTGATTCCACGCGTGGATGCGCGTCGGATTCGCATCGGCAGCGCGTGTGTGGCGGTCGGCGTGGTGATGGCGGTAGTGTTTGGTATCGCCACTACGCTGATCAGCACCTGAGACGCGCAGGTTGGGGTGCGACCCCCAACATCGCCATGCGTGGATGCATCACGATGTTGGGGGTCGCACCCCAACCTACCGCATCTCAGCCAATCACTTTCTTTACCGCATCCACCACGTGCGACACGGTGAAACCGAAGTGCTCGAACAATGCCGGCGCCGGTGCGGAAGCACCGAAGGTGGTCATGCCGATGACCTCGCCATCCAGGCCGACGTACTTGCGCCAGAAGTCGGCAGTGGCCGCCTCCACCGCCACGCGCGCGCGGCACCAGCCGGGCAGCACGCCTTCGCGGTATTCGAGCGGCTGGGCATCAAATACCTCGTTGCAGGGCATCGACACCACGCGTACCGGCACGTTCTGCTGCGCCAGCGTGCGGGCGGCTTCCATCGCCAGCTCCACTTCAGAGCCGGTGGCGATCAGGATCGCCTTGAACTTCGTATCGACCGGATCGAGCAGCACGTAGCCGCCGCGCTTGATATCGGCCAATTGCTGCGCCGTGCGCTGCTGATGCTTGAGCGTCTGGCGCGAGAAGATCAGGCACGACGGGCCATGCTTATGCTCGATCGCCTCCTTCCATGACACCGCCGACTCCACCGCATCGCACGGACGCCATACGCGATTGTTTGGAATCAAACGCAGCGAAGCGAGATGTTCCACCGGCTGATGCGTGGGGCCGTCTTCGCCCAGGCCGATCGAATCGTGCGTATACACGTGGATGGAGTGCGCAGGAATCAGCGCGCTCATGCGCACCGCGTTGCGCGCGTAATCGGAGAACACCAGGAAGGTGCCGTCATACGGAATGAAACCACCATGCAGCGCAAGGCCGTTGGCGATCGCCGTCATGCCGAATTCGCGCACGCCGTAATGCACGTAGTTGCCATCCGGACCGGTGACGCTCTTGCTGCCCTTCCACATGGTGAGGTTGGAGCCGGCAAGATCTGCCGAACCGCCGATCATTTCCGGCAGCAGCGGACCAAATGCATCCAGCGCCATCTGCGAGGCCTTGCGTGAAGCGACATCCGGACCATCGGCGTTGACCTTGTCGACATAGGCTTGCGACAGCTTGGCCCAATCCGCCGGCAGTTCGCCGGCCGTGCGGCGGCGGAATTCCGCGGCGAGCTCGGGAAAGGCAGCTTCATACTTGGCGAAAAGTTCGTTCCATTGCTGCTCGCGCTCGGCACCGATCTTTTTCTTGTCCCACGCCGCATAAATGTCTTGCGGGATTTCGAAGGGCGGATAACGCCAATCGAGTTCATCGCGTGCGGCGGCGACTTCATCCTTGCCCAGCGCCGCACCGTGCGATTCTTCCTTGCCCTGCTTGTGCGGAGCGCCGAAGCCGATGATGGTCTTGCAGCAGATCAAGGTGGGCTTGTCGCTCTGCGTGGTCGCCGCGGCAAACGCCTTTTGCACGGCGTCGGCATTGTGGCCGTCGACGCCGCGGATCACGTTCCAGCCATAAGCCTCGAAGCGCTTCGGGGTGTCGTCGGTGAACCAGCCTTCCACTTCGCCGTCGATGGAGATGTTGTTGTCGTCGTAGACCGCGATGAGCTTACCCAGCTTCCACGTACCCGCCAGCGAAGCGGCTTCATGCGATACGCCTTCCATCATGCAGCCGTCGCCCATGAACACGAAGGTGTGGTGGTCGACGATGGTATGGCCGGGGCGGTTGAAGTGTTGAGCGAGCAGCTTTTCTGCCAGCGCCAGACCGACCGAGTTGGCGAAGCCCTGGCCAAGCGGGCCGGTGGTGGTTTCCACGCCTGGGGTTTCGCTGGCTTCCGGATGCCCAGCGGTCTTGGAATGCAGTTGGCGGAAGCGCTTGAGTTCCGCCATTGGCAGGTCGAAGCCGGTCAAATGCAGCAATGCGTACTGCAGCATCGAGCCGTGGCCGTTGGAGAGCACGAAGCGGTCGCGGTTGGGCCACTTCGGGTTGACCGGGTTGAACTTCAGGTAATCGTTCCACAGCACTTCAGCGATATCGGCCATGCCCATCGGCATGCCGGGGTGGCCGGACTTGGCTGCCTCCACGGCATCCATGGCTAGGGCGCGGACGGCGTTGGCGAGTTCGCGGCGAGATGTCATCAGGGGTTTCTCCGGAGGCGGGCGCAAAGACAATTATTGTCGCTGATCGTCCGCTGTCTGTCGTCCAATGCCGACAGCCCTTTGATTTCATGGCTTAAACACGGCCTTAATTCGTTCTCCGGCCAGGGGAGATTCCCGGCAGCGCTCCCTTTTAATAGCCCCGCTGCACGTCGCAGCCGTTCCATTCGATCGCCCTCCCCTCGCGACTCGGATCTGGAAACACAAAAAGACAAAACGGAGGTTCCCCATGCGCAAGATCCTTCTCTCCGCGGCAGTCGCCGCTGCGGGCCTCATCGCCCTTCCCGCGTTTGCCCAGGACTCGTCGGGCTACCTGCCGACGCAGACGATCGGTTCCGGCAACTGGTTCATCGATGCCGGCATTGGCCGCACCGGCAGTTCCACCAGCGGCGGCTTTGGTTCCAACATCGGCAGTGACTTCAACTTCGGCAAGAGCCAGCGCGGCCGCAAGACCGGCTACAACCTGTTTGGCGGCTATCGCTGGAAACTCGGTCCGAACCTGGCGCTAGGTGCCGAAGCCGGCTATGCAGACCTTGGCAATTTCAAGCTGCAGAACACGTTCAATGGCGACAAGATCGACCAGACCTCCACCACGCAAGCCCTGCGCGGCTGGCTGGTCGGCGCCAATGGCCGCATCAACCTGGCTACGCAGTGGTATCTGTCGGCACGCGGTGGTTTTTTCCACGCCAACGGCTCGGACCATATCTACGACAACGTTGACCAGAACCTCGGTGAATTCACCACGGCCAAGTCCGGCCGCAACGGTTGGTACGCTGGCGTGGGCACCGGCTGGGATATCGACCAGCACTGGGGTGTCGGCCTGAGCTACGACTACTACCACGCCAACGCCGGTCGCGTGCGGCTGGCCGATCAGGAGATCGCCACGCTCAAGCGTTCCACCAGCATCCTTTCGCTTACCGGCGAATATCGATTCTGAGTGTCAGGGATGGGCGGGACATCGCGTCCGCCCATCCCTTCGTGCACGTAATCTTAATCAACTCTTAATATTGAACTCGTCGGTATTGAATCTATCGGACACGTCCTTACTTCATGAAAGCGCACGCACAAGCATGCGCACGGGGTCGCCGGCTTCCCCCCTAGTGCCGGACACACCTCGATCAAAAAGCATGACAAGGAGTACTCCATGAAGAAGACGTTGTTTGCTGTTGCTCTCGCCGCTATGGGCCTGGCCGCCGTCCCCGCCGCTTTCGCCCAGAGCGCTCCCACCCAGACGGCCCAGCAGGGCTGGTACATCGACGGCGACGTCGGGTACGGTCAGATCAACAAGGGTCCGTACGACTCCCAAGGCGATGCCATCGGCGGCATCAAGGGCGGCTACCGTTTCGCCATCAATCCGGAAATGTCGGTCGGCGTGGAAGCCGGTTACCAGTACCTGGGCCGCATCGATGCGCGCTATTCGAATGACTCCTCGCTGCGCTCCAAGCTGTATGGCCCGACGCTCGGCGCCAACCTGCGCTACAACTTCACGCCCAAGTGGTATGGCGAAGTGCGTGCCGGTGCCTTCTACGCGCAGGGCCAGGGTTTGACCGATAGCTACAACTCAAGCTACCAGCGCTTCGATCGCACCCGCTATTACGCCGGCGTGGGCGTGGGCTACAACCTGACGGACAACTGGAGCGTAGGCGTGAACTACAACTACTACGACGGCTCCAACCGCAACCATGGCGTGCAACTGCAGACCAATGCATACACGGCGTCCGTGGAATATCGCTTCTAACAGGGTGAACACGAGCGGGGCTTTCGCAAGATTGTCCCCTCGCCCCAACCCGCTCCCCGAAGGGGAGAGGGCGCGAACGAAAAAGAGCGCCTTGCGGCGCTCTTTTTTTATTGACCCGCATTGAAGCGGGATCAGCCCTTCCACTGCCCCAGCGCTGCCAGGCCATTGTCCTTGGCGCGCGCATGCACAACCTTCTGTGCGTCAGCGTAGTTGGCCTTCATGTCCTTCGACCACAGCTTCAGCGCGGCCTGCTGCATGGCGCGGCCATAGGAGAACGACAGCGGCCACGGGTGCGGGCCCATGCGGTTCATCGCATTGAGGTGCGCGGTGGACTGTTCGTCGGTCTGGCCGCCGGAGAGGAACACGATGCCCGGCAGCGTCGCCGGCACGGTGGTCTTGAGCACGCGCACGGTGGCTTCGGCCACTTCCTCGACGTCGACCTGCTCATCCGCATCCTTGCCCGGAATGACCATGCTGACCTTCAGGATGGTGCCTTCCAGCAGCACGTTCTGCTCGTAAAGCGCATTGAACAGGCTGCGCAGCACGGCCTCGTGCACTTCGTAGCTGACTTCGATCGAGTGATCGCCGTCCATGATCACTTCCGGCTCGACCATCGGCACCAGGCCAGCTTCCTGGCACAGCGCGGCATAGCGGGCCAGTGCCTGGGTATTGGCTTCGATCGCGGTAGAGCTGGGGTTGTCTTCGCTGATGTTGATCACCGCGCGCCACTTGGCGAACTGCGCGCCGAGTTTTACGTACTCGGCCAGGCGCTCGCGCAAGCCATCGAGGCCTTCGGTGATCACGTCGCCCGGGAAGCCGGCCAGCGCCACGGTGCCCTTGTCCACCTTGATGCCCGGAATGATGCCGTTCTTCTTCATGATCTGGGTAAACGGCACGCCATCCTTGGTGGATTGGCGGATCGTTTCGTCGTACAGGATCGCGCCGGAGATATGCTCGGAGAGGTTCGGCGTGGTGAGCAGCAACTCGCGATAGGCGCGGCGGTTCTCCTCCGTGTTCTCGATGCCGACCGATTCGAAGCGCTTCTTGATCGTGTTGGTCGATTCGTCGATGGCGATGATGCCCTTGCCGGGGGCCACCATGGCCAGGGCTACGCTCTCGAGATCTTCAATGCTCATGGGACGACTCCGTAAAACTTTGGCGGCGCGAGGCCGCAAGGCAGGGAGGCCACCCTAGCGGGCGGACAAGGTGGAAAGCGCGCGATTATAGCCCCACAGGGGTGCCCTGACCCATTTGCACAGGTGCCATCGGCTTTGTCCGCTCTCAGACCACAGGACTGACGGCGAAGGCAGACTGGCTGTCTGTCGAGCCGACAGGCCGAAGGGATGGGTGCGAACAAAGCCGATGGCGCCTGTGCAAATGGGTCAGGGCGCTCCCTTTCGTTGGGGCGTTCACAGCCGGCCCCGGGGGCCGTCAGCCCTGGCCGTAGCCAGGCAGCTTGCAAGGCGCCATCAGCTGTGCGCGCTGGGCGGGGTCGTCGGGAGAATTGAAAGGAACGATGTAGTAAGTGCTGACCGGCATGTGGTTTTTATTGGTCAGCGAGGGTCCATACCGGAAGTTGGACACCGCGCTCACTGCCGCTTTGCCGAGATCGCTCTTCGGCACCATCTTGGCCACCTGCACGTTCATTGGCACGCCGTCGCTGCCGATCGTGTAGGTCACGGCAATGCAGCTGGGCTTGTAGATGTTGACGCCGCTGTTGGGCACGTCCACCGAAACATCGCGATTGAGCAGAATCCACTGATTGGACAACTGCTCCGGTGCCACCCTCTGCGCCTCCTGGGCCATGGCCGGCATGCCGGCTACCAGCAGTGCGGCCACGAGCAGGGATGGAGCAAAACGAGTTGTCGTGCGCATGGCGAAACCTCCGATGGAGCAGTGGGGACGTGGCATCAGTCTAGCCAATTGGAAAAATCGTCGGCACTGCCCAATCCCACCTCCGCACTCGTCGGCGACCGTAGGTTGGGGTGCGAACCCCAACATCGCCATGCATGTCGCGCCCGATGCTGGGGTTCGCACCCAACCTACGCGGCATTACAGGTCGCGCAGGCTTTCCACCATGCCGTCCGCACCCACCGACAGCAGCTTGAGCGTATTGGTACCGCCGCCCTTGCCGATGTGGTCGCCATGCGTCAACACCACACGATCGCCCTCGGAAAGCTTGCCGGCGCCGAACAACTGACGCACGGCTTCGCGCGCCGAAACGGCCGGATTCAAGGTGTCGTGCGTGAACTTCACCGGCTGCACGTCGCGCAGTACCAGCATGCGGCGGCGTGCATCGTCGAACGGCGACAGCGCATAGATCGGCACGGCGCTGCGGTAGCGCGACAGCCACTGCGCGGTCGCGCCGGATTCGGTCAGCGCCACGATCGCGCGCACACCGATCTCGCTGGCCAAGATCATGGCTGCCAGGGCGATGGCCTGGTCGGTACGATCCAGATGATGGCCATCCTTGGTGAGCGTTTCCTTCGGCTCGAACTGACGCTCCGCACCCAGGCAGATACGGCGCAATGCCGCCACCGCCTTGTCCGGATGCGCGCCGGCGGCCGATTCTTCCGACAGCATCACTGCGTCCGTGCCGTCGATCACCGCATTGGCCACGTCCAGCACTTCGGCGCGCGTGGGGATCGGCGAGCGCACCATCGACTGCAGCATCTGCGTGGCCGTGATCACGGCGCGATTGCGCTGCACGGTTTCGCGGATGATCTTCTTCTGCAGGCCTGGCAGTTCGGCATCACCGATTTCCACGCCGAGGTCGCCGCGCGCCACCATCACTACGTCGGAAGCGTCGATGATCTCGCCGAGCACCGGAATCGCATCGGCGCGCTCGATCTTCGCCACCAGCGACGCATTGCCGCCGGCTTCCTTCAGCAGGCGACGCGCGAGGTCCATGTCGGCGGCGGAGCGCACGAACGACACCGCAAGAAAATCCGCGCCGATCTCGGCGGCAAGCTTGATGTCCGCCTTGTCCTTATCGGACAACGCATCGACGGAGAGGCCGCCGCCCTGGCGATTCAACCCCTTGCGATCGGAAAGACGTCCACCGATCAGCACCTGGCAACGGATCTCGGTGCCGGCCACTTCAAGCACGGTCAGCGCGACCAGGCCGTCGTCGAGCAACAGGATGTCGCCCGCGTTCACATCTTTGGGCAAGCCAAGATAGCTCACACCCACGCGCGTGGTGTCGCCGGGCGGTGCGTCGGCGCGGCAATCGAGCACGAACGGATCGCCGTCGCGCAATTCGATCGGACCGTTGGCGAAACGCTCCACGCGAATCTTCGGCCCCTGCAAATCCGCCAGGATGCCCACCTCGCGGCCAACCTTTTCGGCTGCCTTGCGCACCGCCGCCGCGCGTGCGCGGTGATCGTCGGATTGCCCATGGGACAGGTTGAGGCGTACCACGTTGACGCCTTCGGCGATGATTTTTTCGAGCATGCCGGGCGCGTCGGTGGCCGGGCCCAGGGTGGCAACGATTTTGGTGCGGCGGGAGTGTGTGTCGGTGGCCATTGCGGGGAGTTTTGAAATTTGTCGGACGAGACTAACAGAACACCATGGCTGCACTGCAATATCTTTTTGCGTGCAATCGTATGCAAGATTGCGTGTGGCAGCGCCGCAAAGCGGGCGGACGGCAATTTGGACGGCTAGACGTAAATGGGTTTATCTCAAGCATGCATCGCTGACCGGCGCTCATTGGCGCCGGCTTTGGGCTACAGCACGTGGATACGTTCGCGCATGGTCGTCGGCGATCGGTGTCACAGAACTGCACTTCGCTCGCATGACGCATCGTCCATGCGGCCGTCCTGATCAGCCGTTCTGCAACGCCAGGTTCAAAACTTCAGCCAGCCGCCTGCCCGCTTCACGCAGCCGGCTGTCGGCCACCGGCAATTCCGCATCCACATAAGCCTGATCGATCTTGTGACTGGCCGGGTAAATGTCGCGCGTCATTTGGCACGACTCTTCCGCCCACTGCGCCGCAGGCTTATCGAGCGGCGCCATCGGCGCGGGCAACGGAGCGATGCCTTCGGCGTCGAGCCGCTTGGCATACGCCTTCCAATCCAGGCCGCGGGTGCCGAGCAGGCCCGAATCCCACACCCGATGCAGATTCATGCCCTGCCCCTGGAATTGCACTTGATAGGTGTTGCCGCCGGCATCGTCGCGGTAGCCACCATGCAGGGGCTGATGAATATCACCCACGAAATGCACCACGAATTTCAGCGCCTGCAACCTTGCCGCATCCGGCTGGCTACGGTCGCTCAGGATGGCAACGTAGCGCGGGATCGCTTCCACCACGCACTGGCCGTTCTTGCAATCGCGCGGCGGCACGTACTTGCAGGAAGGATCGCGGAAGTCGATGTAGTGCTGCGCACGCGTTGCCTTCCACAGATCCTGCTGCCTGGGATCGTTGCGGATCTCGTCCGGCCAGCTGGCGATATCGGCCAGCGACGTGGTGTGATCGAGCGCCAGCAAGTGCGCCACTTCCGCCGCGGCCGTCGGACTCAGATGCCGCTGCGCCAACTCAGCCACCACGCTGTGCCCGAGTGGCCCCCACGCATACGCGCCGGGCGTGATGGCCACGCTGGCGAACAACGCGGCGGCAAGGCGACGGGCGGAAAGCATGCGGAGACTCCTAATAAGCAGCCGAGGATGATGCCACACGCCTGATGACAATCAGGCGTGACTGCTGTGCACCACAGCACCCGCGGCATCGCGCACGCTGACGTCTACCGTGACGCCCTGCCGCACGCTTTCGGTGACGATGCAGAAATCCTCGAATTGCGCCAACGCGCGCTCGATGTGCTCAAGTGCCGCAGTGGGTTCGGCCAATTGCAGCTCCACCTGGATGCGCGTGACGCGCAAGCGGCCGTGTTCGTTGCGTTCGAGCATTGCGCGGGCCTTGGTCACCAGTTTGTCCGGCGCGTTCTTGAACTTGCGCAAGGCAAACAACAGGCTGGCAGACAGGCAGTTCGCCACCGCGGCAACGAGCAAGCGGCCGGGATTAGGCCCGGCCTCGCCACCCAGCGGTGCGGTTTCATCCGTAGTGATGTCCGGTATGGCGGTGCCGTCGAAGCGCACCCGGAACTCATACTCACCGGTCTGTTCCAGGGTCAGTTCAATCAGCTGCTCACCGCTCATGACATTTCCTCACTTATGGATGGTCACGCATCATGCACGATTCCCGGCGCATGGCCGTTGCCCGGATGAGGGATGCGGCCGGTTCGGGCTAGAATGCGGGTTTCGGCGGCCCCTCTGGCCGCCGCTTCGCTGCCCCATCATCCTTTGGAGGACGCTGTCTCATGGCCATCAAGGTCGCCATCAATGGTTACGGTCGTATCGGCCGCAATACGCTGCGCGCGCTGTACGAAGCCAAGCGCACGAATGAAATCCAGATCGTCGCGGTGAACGACCTCGGCAACGCCGAGACCAACGCGCACCTCACCCAGTACGACACCGCCCACGGCCGGTTTCCGGGCGAAGTGACGGTGGAAGGCGGCGAGCTGGTCGTCAATGGCGATCGCATCAAGGTCTGCGCAGAGCGCGATCCGGCCAAGCTGCCGTGGGCCGAGCTCGGCATCGACGTGGTGCTGGAATGCACCGGCCTGTTCACCTCCAAGGCCAAGGCCGGCGCGCATCTCGCTGCAGGTGCCAAGAAGGTGATCATCTCCGCTCCTGGCGACAAGGACGTGGACGGCACCTTCGTGTATGGCGTGAACCACGACAAGATCACCGCTTCGCACCAGGTGATCTCCAACGCTTCCTGCACCACCAACTGCCTGGCGCCGCTGGCCAAGGTGCTGCACGAAAAGATCGGCATCGTGCACGGCCTGATGACCACCATCCACGCCTACACCAACGACCAGGTGCTGACGGACGTCTACCACTCCGACCTGCGCCGCGCCCGCTCCGCCACGCACTCGCAGATCCCGACCAAGACCGGTGCCGCCGCCGCGGTGGGCCTGGTGCTTCCGGAACTCGCCGGCAAGCTCGACGGTTTCGCCATCCGCGTACCGACCATCAACGTCTCGGTGGTGGACCTCTCCTTCGTAGCCGCACGCAACACCACCAAGGAAGAAATCGACGCCGCCATCAATGAAGCCGCCAACGGCCCGCTGAAGAGCATCCTGGCCGTGAACACCAAGCCGCTGGTGTCGATCGACTTCAACCACAACGCGCACTCCTCCATCTACGATTCGACGCAGACGCGCGTGATGGGTGGAACGCTGGTGAAAGTGCTCAGCTGGTACGACAACGAGTGGGGTTTCTCCAACCGTATGCTGGACATGACCAAGGCGTTGGTGGCGGCGAAGTAAGCTCAGCCATACGTCACAAAAAAAGCCGGGTTTTCCCGGCTTTTTTCTTGCCCGGAGCGTCCTCTTGCCGCACGAGTGCGATAGCCGCCGGTGGTAACATGACGTCATGCAAGAACCATCCAGACTCGACGCTTCGCAGATCGCCCACCTGGTCGATCGCTTCTATGAAAAGGTGCGCGTCGACTCCCTGCTCGGCCCCGTTTTCAACGCCGCCGTTCACGATTGGGACGACCACAAGCGCACGCTGACTTCCTTCTGGTGTTCGGTTGCACTGCGCGCCAACAGCTATCGCGGCAACCCGATGGCGGTGCATCGCATGCAGCCCAGCATTCGCACCGAACACTTCGAGCGCTGGCTGTCGTTATGGAAGGCGACCACGCGCGAAGTGCTGGACGAAGCCGACGCGCAGCTCATGCTTGAACATGCCGACCGTATCGGGCGCAGCTTGCGGTTGGGGATGGGCCTGCCGGAACGCCTCGGCGAGACTTCGTTCGCCATTCCCGTGATCGGCCGTAGCTGATGCGCATATCCATCGCCTCGCGGCAAAGAGGCGATGGACAGGGCAGTCATCTCAATCAGCCAAGCGCTTTCAGTGCGGCATCGTAGTTCGGCTCGTTGGCAATCTCGCCGACCAGTTCGGTGTGCAACACCTTGTCCTGTTCGTCCAGTACCACGACCGCGCGCGCAGCCAGGCCAGCCAGCGGACCGGAAGCGATCGCAACGCCGTAGTTCTTGAGGAAATCATGGCCGCGCAGCGTAGAGAGCGTCACGACGTTGTTGAGGCCCTCGGCACCGCAGAAACGTGCCTGTGCAAACGGCAGGTCCGCCGAAATGCAAAGCACGACGGTGTTATCGAGCTGGCTGGCTTTTTCGTTGAACCTGCGCACCGAAGTGGCACACGTCGGCGTATCGATGCTGGGAAAAATGTTTAGCACCTTGCGCTTGCCGTCGAAGCCAGCGAGTGCGGTGTCGGAAAGATCCTTGGCAACAAGGCTGAAGGCAGGCGCCTTGTCGCCCACGGCCGGAAGCTGGCCATCGACTTGAACCGGATTGCCTTTGAGGGTGACTTGCGACATGTGTAGCTCCTGGCGTCTGCGAGTGAAGGATCGCCGGAAGATAGCGCCGATGATTCGGCGCGTCACCTGTTCGTATTCACGCGGGCAGCGCAGGTTGGGGTGCGAACCCCAACATCACGATGCCGGCACGAACAAAATGTCGGGGTTCGCACCCCAAGCTACAGAGGCGCGATGCGTTGCTCGATCGCACCGAAGATCGAAGCGCCCTGCTTGTCGGTCACTTCAATGCGCAAGGTATCGCCGAACTTGAGGAACGGCGTACTCGCCTTGCCATCGCGCAGCGTTTCCACCGTGCGCTGTTCCGCCAGGCAAGAAGCACCCTTGCTGGTATCTTGATTGGCAATGGTGCCGGAGCCCACGATGGTGCCCGCCGTAAGCGGCCGTGTCTTGGCCGCATGTGCCACCAGCTGGGCGAAGTTGAACTGCATGTCGACACCGCATTCGGCTTCGCCGAACCACTTGCCGTTGAGCCAGGTGCGCATGGGCAGATGGAGCTTCTCGTCTTGCCATGCATCGCTGAGTTCATCGGGTGTGACGAACACCGGCGACAACGCCGAGCGCGGCTTGGACTGCAGAAACCCAAAACCCTTGGCGAGTTCGCCCGGGATCAGATTGCGCAAGCTGACGTCATTGACCAGGCCGACGAGTTGAATATGGCCGGCAGCCTGCTCGGTGGTGACGGCCATCGGCACGTCATCGGTAATCACCACCACTTCGGCTTCCAGGTCGATGCCGTAATCCTCGCTCGGCACGACGACAGGATCGCGCGGCCCCAGAAACCCCGCACTCGTCGCCTGATACATCAACGGATCAACGTAGAACGACTCGGGCACTTCCGCACCACGTGCACGACGTACGCGTTCGACGTGCGGCAGGTAAGCACTGCCATCGACGAATTCATAAGCGCGCGGCAACGGCGCCGCCAGGGAAGCCATGTCCAACGCAAATGCGCCGACTGCCTTGCCGGCGTTGAGTTCATCCGACAGGGCATTCAGGCGCGGCGCGACGTTCGACCAGTCATCGAGCGCAGCTTGCAGCGTTGCGGCAATACCCGTGGCTTTCACGGCGTGCATGAGATCACGTCCGACCACGACCAGGGTGCCGTCGCGACCGCCTTCCTTCAGACTGCCCAGTTTCATGCATTGACTCCATCGGCTGCAGGGATGGGCAGCCCATTACATCGTTGATTGAGGTTACGGTCTCGATAGCTCTTCGCCATCACCGAAACAAGCCGGCTAGTTTAGGCGCGGCCTGGATCGAAGTGCTTGGCGATGCCCTGCCAGCATTGGTAGTAGTCGCGTTGAAGCTGCGGTGCATCCAGCGCCTGTTTGGTGGGACGGATCACCTTGCGCGTTTCGAACATGAAAGCCATGGTGCCGGTGATGTGATCCGGCTTGCTGACGTCAGCATGGCTTGCCTTTTCGAATGTTGCCGCATCCGGGCCATGGCCGCTCATGCAATTGTGCAGACTCGCGCCGCCCGGCGCGAAACCGCCGGCCTTGGCGTCGTACACACCCTCAATCAGTCCCATGAATTCACTGGCGACATTGCGATGGAAGTACGGCGGACGGAAGGTACGCTCAGCCACCAGCCAGCGCGGCGGAAAGATCACAAAATCCACGTTCGCGGTACCGGGGGTGTCGCTGGGCGAGGTCAGCACGGTGAAGATGGACGGATCGGGATGATCGACGCTGATCGAGCCGACCGTGTTGAAGCGCGTGAGGTCGTATTTATAGGGAGCGTAGTTGCCGTGCCATGCGACCACATCCAACGGCGAGTGGTCGATTTCCGCCTTCCATAGCACGCCCTGGAATTTCGCGATTAACTGGAAATCGCCTTCGACGTCTTCATAGGCGGCATGCGGTGCGAGGAAATCGCGTGGCAACGCCATGGAGTTGGCACCGATCGGGCCGAGATCCGGCAGGCGCAACAGCGCGCCGAAGTTTTCCGCGACGTAACCGCGTGCTTCGGCATCCAGCAGGTCCACACGGAAACGCACGCCGCGCGGAATCACCGCAACTTCCAGCGGCTTGATGTCCAGCACGCCCAGCTCGGTAGCGATGTGCAGGCGGCCCAGCTGCGGCACGATCAATAACTCACCATCCGCGTTGTAGAAGAAGCGCCCTTGCATTGAGCGATTGGCCACATACAAGTGAATACCGCAGCCAGCTTGTTCGGCAGCACCGCCGTTGCCGGCGATGGTGACCAGGCCGTCGATAAAATCCGTCGGTTGCGATGGCAGTGGCAGCGGATCCCAGCGCAGTTGGTTCGGCGTGGGCGGCGCTTCGTCGAAGCGATTGTGGAAACTCGCATGCGCAAGCGGCTCGAATGGCTTATGCATTGCCGCAGGTCGAATACGGTACAACCAGCTGCGATGATTGGTGTGGCGCGGCGCAGTGAACGCGGTGCCGGATAGCTGTTCCGCATACAAACCATGCGCGACACGCTGCGGCGAATTCTGGCCCACTGGCAGCACGCCAGGTATCGCCTCGCTGGCGAATTCATTGCCGAAGCCGGATTGGTAGCCGTTCGATTGCATCATCAAGCTCGCTCTTGCCTCGTCCAGACTCCCCTCTCCGGGAGAGAGGCTCGTAGGCTGGGATGACAATCCCAGCTTTCTCATCACTTCACGCCCCGTAGGCTGGGTTGGCGCAGCGTAACCCAACGATGCCGCTCGAACATGTTGGGTTACGCTGCGCCAACCCAACCTACGCCTGCCATCTTAGATTTAGAGATCACAGCACGCCGCGGCGCATCTGGTCGCGCTCGATCGACTCAAACAACGCCTGGAAATTGCCTTCGCCGAAACCTTCGTTGCCCTTACGCTGGATGATCTCGAAGAAGATCGGGCCGATGTTGTTCTGCGTAAAGATCTGCAGCAACTTGCGCTGCTTGGTTTCCGGATCGGCATCGATCAGGATCTTGTTCTTCGCCAAGCGCGGCACGTCTTCGCCGTGATTGGGAATACGCAGATCGATCACGTCGAAATAGGTGTCGGGCGTATCCAGGAATTCCACGCCTTTCGCACGCATCGCTTCCACCGTCTCATAAATATTGTCGGTGAAGCAGGCGATGTGCTGGATGCCTTCGCCATGATACGCATCGAGATATTCGTTGATCTGGCTCTTGGGGTCGCTCGATTCATTGAGCGGAATGCGCACGATGCCGTCCGGTGCGGTCATCGCTTTGGACACCAGGCCGGTCTTGGCGCCCTTGATGTCGAAGTAGCGGATCTCGCGGAAATTGAACAGGCGCTCGTAGTAATCGGACCACTGCTGCATGTTGCCGAAGTACAGGTTGTGCGTGAGGTGGTCGATGAAGGTGAGGCCAAAACCGGCCGGATGCAGCTCGGCGCCCGGTACCGGCTCGTAATCGCCGTCGTAGACATCGCCGGCATGGCCGTAGCGATCCACCAGATACAGCATGCAATCGCCGATGCCCTTCACTACCGGCGCGTTCACCGCCTTGGTATCGACCTTGCCCGCTGGCGCCTCGCCGCCATTGGCCAGTACCGCCTTCAACACCTCGTTGGCAGCCTTCTTGAAGCGGATCGCAAAGCCGCAGGCACAGGGGCCGTGCTTGGCAGCGAAGTCGGCAGCGAAGGAGTCGGGATCTTCGTTGACCAGGAAGTTCACGCCGCCCTGCCGGTAGACGGTGATCGGCCGGTGCTTGTGCTTGAGCACCGCCGTAAAGCCCATGTTCTGGAATAACCTATGCAAATCGCCGCCGCGGCCTGCCGGGGCGGCGAATTCAACGAACTCAAATCCGTTGATGCCCATGGGGTTCTCGAAGGTGGTGACTTGCATGCCGAGATTGGGTTGGGCGTTCATGGCGCTCTCCTGGTAGGTCGATGCGCGACGACAGCGATATCAGCGTTCCACTTCATGCCGTTATCGGGCCATCATCGGATTCAGACGACCCTTATAGTTACAACTGAAACTAATTGCAAGGAACACCGCCGCAAATGTCCCATCCGCGCAAGCCCGCCCCCGCTGGAGCCGAACACGCTCCCCTAGAACTGGAGCGCTTCCTGCCCTACCAGCTGTCGATCCTGTCGAACACGGTGAGCCAGGGGATCGCGAACGACTACCAGCGCCGCTACGACCTGAGCATGACCGAGTGGCGCGTGATGGCAGTGCTGGCCCGGTTCCATGGACTCTCTGCGCGCGAAGTAGCCGAACGCACGGCGATGGACAAGGTGGCGGTCAGCCGCGCGCTGGCAGGCCTGGTCGAAGCCGGCCGTGTGCACCGGGAAACCCACGGCAACGATAAGCGCCGGTCGGTGCTGAGCCTGACCGAGGCCGGTTGGCACATTCACGACGACGTGGCGCCGATGGCCCGCGCGCATGAGCGCGAGCTGCTGGCCCGCCTGGATGAGAACGAACGCCAGTGGCTGGCGCGCATTCTGGACAAGTTGCTGGAAGATGCGCCGGGCATGAAACCCGGCGAGCGCTGAAACGCTTCAGCGCTCGCCATGCATGCCGGTTACTTCACGCCATGCATCAAGCGATTCACCAGCGGCGAAATCAACAGCAACAGCACGCCTGACCCGGCCAGCACGTAGAAGCAGAAGGTGAATCCGCTCAGCGCGGAGGCTGCCGTCATGCCGGTGGCGCCGCTGATATGCGAGGCGAGCATGCCGGAAAGGTTGCCGCCCAGCGCGGTCGACAGGAACCAGCCGCCCAGGCCAAGCCCCACCAGCCGCGGCGGCGCCAGCTTGGTCACCATCGACAGGCCGATCGGGGACAGGCACAGCTCGCCCACCGACTGGAACAGGTAACACATTGCCAACGGCCAGAACGGAATCAGGCCGCGGCTGTCGAGCAGGTGCGACAAGGCATAGATCAGGCTGATGAAGCCCACGCCTTCGAAGACCAGTCCCAGACCGAACTTGCGGGGAATGGAAGGCTCCTTGTGGCGCTTGGCCAACCAGCCCCAGGCCAGCGCAGTGACCGGTGCCAGAGCCACCACCCACAGCGGCGTCATCGCCTGGAACCAGCCCACCGGGAACATCCAGCCGCCGAACATCTGCCGATCCACCAGGTTCTCGGCAAGGAAATTGAAGGTGGTGCCGAACAGGTAATAAAACACCCAGAACAGCACGTTGAAGGCAAAGATGATCAGCATGGCGATCACGCGATGAAGCTGCACGCGATCGTGGCGCAAGGCTTCGGCGATCAGCACGATCACCATGCCGACGAACAGCACGCCCATCACCCATTGCAGGCCCACGGCGCCGAGCTTGGCCAGCAACAGATACGTCACCGGCACAGCGATCGCCACGCCCACTACCACTTGCAGCACGCGCATGCGACTCTCGCTGCCTGGTGCCGGACGCCCCACGCCACGCAAACCCCGCCGCCCGAACCAGAACCACAGCAGGCTCAAAAGCATGCCCACGCCGGCCGCCGCAAACACGATGCGGAAGTTCTGCTGCAGCGGGGTCTTGGTGAAATAACTGGCCATCCAGCCGGTGATGATGGGCGCCAGGAAGGCACCGCAATTGATACCCATGTAGAACAACGTAAAGCCGCGATCGCGCCGCTCATCGCCTTGCGCGTAAAGCTGCCCCACCATTGAGGAGATGTTCGGTTTGAACAAGGCATCGCCCACGATCACCATCGCCAGGCCGAACAGCAAGGCATCGCGGCTGGGAATCATCAGCACGAACAAGCCCGCTGACATCACCACCGCGCCGAGCAGGATCGAGCGCTGATAACCGATGATCTTGTCCGCGACATAGCCGCCGAACACACCAAAGGCAAACGCCAGCGCCACATAAGCGCCAAAGATGCTGCTGGCCCAACCCTGCCCGGTCGGATCGCCGTTGTAGAACTGCGCCACCGCATACAGCGCCAGCACCCAGCTGAGGCTGTAGTACGCGAAACGCTCCCAGAATTCCGTCATGAACAGCATCCACAACGGGCGCGGGTGGCCGAACAGTTGTGGAAAGTCGGGCGTGGCCTGGACGCCGGCTTCAGAGTGCTGGTTCACGCAGGTTCCCCCATGGGCTTGGATTTTTGAAGATGTAACGGGCCGGGCGCGCTCAAGTCAAACGCAACGCAGCAAGTTCGGCGGATATCGCTGCGGCGAAGGTCGAATTGCGCACAACGCATGGCACCGTAGGTTGGGGTGCGAACCCCAACATGGGATATCTGTGCAGATGGTGATGTTGGGGTTGGCACCCCAACCTACGTGCCAAGCACCGTGCGTACGTCCAGCAACTCGGGAAAGAACTCCAGATCCAGCGCTTTCTTCAAGAAGGCAACACCCGAGGAACCTCCTGTTCCGCGCCGGTGTCCGATGATCCGCTCCACCGTTTTCATATGACGGAAACGCCACAACTGGAAACTTTCTTCGATATCCACCAACTGCTCGCACATGTGGTACTCCGTCCAGAACGCCGCACGCTCTTCGTAAATGCGCTTGAACACCGGCAATAAACCTTCATGGCGCTGATACGGCTCCGTCCAATCGCGCTCAACGCGCGCCGCCGGCACGGCATGGCCGCGGCGTGCGAGATAGCGCAGGAATTCATCGTACAAACCTGGCATTTCCAACGCCTCACGCAAGCGCGCCTGCGCGGCGGGATCATATTCAAATACCTTGAGCATCTGTGCATTCTTGTTGCCCAAGGTGAATTCGATGATGCGGTACTGCAACGACTGAAAGCCGGACGACGAACCCAGCGCATCGCGAAATTCCAGGTATTCCGCCGGCGTCAGGGTCTCCAGCACCGCCCACTGCTCAAACAGCTGCCGCTGCACGTGCTTGACGCGCGCAAGAATCTTCAGGCACTCATTCACGTCATCGATACGCAGGTGCGCGATCGCCGAGGTCAGTTCATGGATGATCAGCTTCATCCACAGCTCGGCCACCTGGTGCATCACGATGAACAGCATTTCGTCGTGATGCGGTGGCTGGGTGAGCGGCTGTTGCGCGCTAAGCAGTTGATCCAGCCGCAGATAGCCGCCATACGAGGTCCGGCCACTCAAGTCGAGTTCGATCCCTGCCTCGAGGTCCCGCTGGTTTTCCGTCATGGCGCGCGCAAACCTGCAAAAAGATGGAATGTTAACCACTCTGGCGAACCCCTACGTACGGACTCGCATGCTGCAGTGTACCTTGCGACGCAAGAAGGCAGCCTGCTATCAATTGGCGTTTGTCTGGGTTCGAAAGGTTGCTCTGACTACACACACAACGTGGTGATGCCCACGTAAAATAAGCCAGAGCATCCCGCAGCGCGTTCGGCCCCACTGGATGGGCCGCGCCTCCCCCGCACTGTTTCCCCTACCCCTTCCGGGAGCGAGTCGTGTCCATCGCCGCCAAGTTTGAAATCGAATACCTGCAATATCTCGACGCCGAAGGCAAGCAGGTTAGGGATGACCTGCCCGAATTCACCAAAGACCTCGACCACATGGTCGAACTGTACAAACTGATGATGTCCACCCGCGTGTTCGACGCCAAGTCGGTGGCCTTGCAACGTACCGGCAAGCTGGGCACGTATGCAAGCTGCCTGGGGCACGAAGCCTCGCACGTCGGCATCGGCAGCGCCATGAAGCCGGAAGACGTGCTCGCCGTGAGCTATCGCGAATACGGTGCACAGCTCTATCGCGGCGTGCAGCCGCGCGAGGTGTACATGTACTGGGGCGGTGACGAGCGCGGCAACGATTACCAGAACGAGCCCGCACGCCACGACTTCGCCTGGTCGGTGCCGATCGGCACGCAGTGCCTGCATGCAGCCGGGACCGCGCTAGCCTTCAAGATTCGCAATGAGAAACGCGTGGCCGTGTGCACGATCGGCGACGGCGGTTCGTCGAAGGGCGACTTCTACGGCGCCATCAACATTGCCGGCGCGCAGAACCTGCCGCTGGTGGCGGTGATCGTCAACAACCAGTGGGCCATCTCCGTACCGCGCAAGATCCAGTCCGGTGCGCCGACCTTGGCGCAAAAAGGCATCGCCGCCGGTCTCTACTGCATCCAGGTGGACGGTAACGACATCATCGCCGTGCGCAAGGCGATGGAAGATGCCTTGGGGCGCGCCCGCAACGGTGAAGGCGGCAGCGTACTGGAACTGGTCACCTATCGCCTGAGCGATCACACCACCGCCGACGACGCGCGCCGCTATCGCGGCGAGCAGGAAGTAAAAGACGCCTGGGCGAAGGAGCCGATGAAGCGCCTGCGCAACTGGCTGGTCGCCAGGAAAGTGTGGGATGACCAGAAGGAAGAAGCCTGGAAGGCCGAGTGCGACGAATGGATGGACAACGAGGTCAACGCCTATCTTCAGACCAAGACCCAACCCGTCACGGCGATGTTCGATTACACCTTCGCCGAAGTTCCCGCAGACCTCGCCAAGCAGCGCGATCTCGCGCTCTCGCTCGACAAGAAGGCGTAAGAGCCTGTCTAGGGTCTCGGCGTGGCCCGCGCCGGGATCTGTTTGCCTGACGGGCAAGGAGGAACGAAGGCGTGTATGTCGATACACAACTGAGAGAGGACGCCGCCCGGCGGGCAAACAGACCCGGCCCTTCGGGTTGTTACGGAGCGTCCACCATGCGGCAGCGCGCAGCTTGGCTTGCCAGCCAGGCAAGTGCTGCGCCGCGCACTACCACCTGGCGGACGCTCCGTAACAACGCGGGCTACGTCGAAACCCTAGACAGGCTCTAGAACCATGGCACAGATCACTCTTATCGAAGCCGTTACCCAGGCACTTGCATACGAAATGGCCCACGATGACAGCGTCGTGGTGCTGGGCGAAGACGTGGGCGTCAACGGCGGTGTGTTCCGCGCCACGCAGGGCCTGCAGGAAAAATTCGGCGCGCTGCGCGTGCTGGATACGCCGCTGGATGAAACCACTATCGCCGGCGTGACCGTAGGCTTGGCTGCGGCAGGCATGAAGCCGGTGGCCGAAGCGCAGTTCGAAGGTTTCATCTATCCGATGATGGAACAGATCGCCTGCCACGCCGCGCGTATGCGCAACCGCACGCGCGGGCGCATCACCGTGCCGGCCGTGTGGCGTGCACCGTGGGGCGGCGGTATTCGTGCGCCGGAACATCATTCCGAAGCGAACGAGCACCTGTTCACCAATATTCCCGGCCTGCGCGTGGTGATGCCTTCGTCGCCCGCGCGTGCCTACGGCTTGCTGCTCGCCGCGATTCGCGATCCCGACCCGGTGATGTTCTTCGAGCCCAAGCGCATCTATCGCCAATACAAAGAGGAAGTACCGGACGACGGCGAAGCGCTGCCGCTCGACGTGTGCTTCGTGCTGCGTGATGGCACCGACGTCACCATCGTGACCTGGGGCGCGCAGGTGAAAGAGGCACTCGAAGCGGCCGACGCGCTGGCCGAGGAAGGCATCAGCGCCGAAGTGATCGACGTGGCCACGCTGACGCCGCTGGACTTCGACACCATCGCCGAATCGGTGCAGAAAACCGGCCGCTGCGTGATCCTGCACGAAGCGCCCAAGACGGCCGGCTTCGGCGCGGAAATCGCTGCGCGCATCGCCGAGGAATGCATCTACGACCTGCTGGCGCCGGTGGAGCGCGTAACCGGCTGGGATACGCACATTCCGCTGTTCCGCCTGGAGATGAAATACCTGCCCAGCGCGGAGCGCGTGGTGGACGCCGCCAAGCGCACACTCGCCGCAAGCTGATTTACCCTGCGCTCGTCGTCCCGGCGAAGGCCGTGACCCAGCGCCTTTAGTCACGACACTGGATCCCGGCGTTCGCCGGGATGACGACAAAACGAATTTGACGGAAACCAAAGCAATGGCCGACATCAAGACGTTCTACCTGCCGGACCTCGGCGAAGGCCTGCCCGACGCAACCATCGTCGAATGGCACGTGAAGGAAGGCGACACCATCAAGCTCGATGCCCCGCTGGTGTCGATGGAAACCGCCAAGGCCGTCGTCGACGTGCCCTCCCCCTACACCGGCAAGGTCACCAAGCTGCACGGCGCTGCCGGCGACGTGATCGATACCGGCGCTGCACTGGCCGACTTCGAACCCGATCCGAACGCCAAGCAACGCGCGGAAGCCGAATCCACCGGCCACCATCACGGCCCCAAGAAAGCCGCCGCTGCCGAAGCAAAGAAAGTCACCGCCTCCGATGAAGGCGGCGAAATCGAAGCCAACAACAGCAAGGCCGATCGCGAAGACGAAGGCACGGTGGTCGGTGCGATGGTCAGCGGCAGCCACGTGCACGTCGAGCAGGCGTCCAGCGTTGGCGGTGTCAAAGCCGTGCCGGCGGTGCGCGCCTTGGCGAAGAAGCTGAAGGTGGATATCACGCGCGTGCGCGGCACCGGTGCCGATGGCGTCGTGACCATGCAGGACGTGAAGAACGCTGCGTCCAACGGCTCCACTGCACTTGGCGCGGCACCGGCGCGCGCTGTGCCGGCCTCTGCAGGTCGCCATCTCGCTCCCGAACTGCCGCAGCCGGAACCGACACGCACGGCCGTGTCGCTGGCCGGCAAGCCGGTGCGCACTGCCCCCCCAAGCGTGCAGGCCAGTGGCCAGCCGGAACAGCTCAAGGGCGTCCGCCGCAACATGGCGCGCGTGATGGCCGAAGCACACGCCAACGTGGTGCCCACCACGCTGGTCGATGATGCCGACCTGCACGCCTGGATCGGCAAGCAGGACATCACTGCTCGCCTGATCCGCGCCATCGTTGCAGCCTGCAAGGCCGTGCCCGCACTCAACGCCTGGTTCGACGGCAAGAACCTCACCCGCACCCTGCATCCGCATGTGGATATCGGCATCGCCGTGGATACGGAAGACGGCCTGTTCGTGCCGGCACTGCGCAACGCCGACGTGCTCGACGGCGCAGGCATCCGCGCAGGCATCAAGCGTCTGCGCACGCAGGTGGAAGACCGCACGATTCCCTCATCGGAGCTCAGCGGCTACACCATCAGCCTGTCCAACTTCGGCATGTTCGCCGGTCGCTATGCCACGCCGGTAGTCGTGCCGCCGTGTGTAGCGATCATCGGTGCCGGCAAGCTCAGCCACGACGTGGTTGCGGTGATGGGCGGCATCGAAGTGCATCGCCGTATGCCGATCAGCCTCACGTTCGATCATCGCGCAGCAACCGGCGGTGAAGCGGCACGCTTCCTGAAGGCGTTGCTGGACGATCTGTCGCTGCCGAACTGACGGTTGTGTTGTTCAAGAAAAGCGCCCTTCATGGGCGCTTTTTTTATGCCTTCCCGACGCTCAATGCTGCTTCAGAAATGCGGCAACGCGGGCAGCGATCGCTTCCGGCGCATCTTCAAGGCAGTAGTGCCCCACGCCTTCCAGCTTGTGCACGGGTGCCTGCGGAAACACTTCGGCGAAGAGCGGCAGAAAGTGTTCCGCCTGCAGCGTTCGATCGGCCATGCCCCAGATCGCAAGCGCAGGTTTGGTTTGCATCGCGCGCCTGGCTGCCGCATCGGGTTCTTCAAAACGATGCGCGCCTATGGCGAAGCCTTTGGCCCAACCTATCGCACCGGCGCATTGGTCGCGCTGATCGAAACGCGCGCCATAGGCCTGCACCCAGGTATCGCTGATCAACGCGTGGTTCTCGAATCCATTGAGCTTCAACGTGCTCAGCATGTTGAAGCCGAGTTCGCCCAGCACGGACTCGAGGCGCCCCTCTGATTCGGCCTTCACTATCCACTGGAACCATGGCGAAACCTGCGCGTTCGCAGTCAGGCGCTCGACAAGACTCGCTTGTCCCCATGGCGTCGGCCCGTTGGTGGAAATGATGCGGCGTATGCGCTCGGGGTGACGCGCAGCCAGGCCCATGCCGGCCGGTCCGCCGAAGTCGTGCATGACCAAGGTGATGTCCCGCAAATCCAGCGCCAGTACAAAGCGTTCGAGATTATCGATGTGGTCTTGCAGCCAATACGTGCGTTCCGGTGGCGTCCCGCTTTTACCAAAGCCCATGTGATCGGGAACGACGACACGGTAAGTGCCGCGCAACGCGGAAATCAGGTGCCGAAACAGATAGCCCCAGGTGGGCTCGCCATGCAAGCACAGGATGACCTCGCCATCCCGTTGACCCTCATCGACGTAGTGCATGCGGAAACCCGCTGCATCGGTGAAATGGGGCACATACGGGAACGTGCCGTGGAAGCTTTCTTGGGGCTGGATCATCGCTGTCTCCAAAGGTTTCAAATTAAAACCATTTGCCTTGTAGCAATTCTAGTTTTATCTTGCAACCACTATCGACGCACGCGGACATCCATGGTCAAACGCATTTCCCACCAAGACTCGCTCTGCGGCGTGGCGCGCCCCATGGATGCCATCGGCGACGGCTGGTCGCTGCTGATCGTGCGCGATGCCTTTGGCGGCTCGCGCAGATTTGGCGAGTTTCAAAAAAGCCTGGGGCTGGCGAAGAACATCCTGGCCGCGCGTCTTCGCCATCTCGTCGCACACGGCATCTTGGAAACCATCGAAGCTTCCGATGGCAGCGCTTACCAGGAATACGTGCTGACGGAAAAAGGCCGTGGCCTGTTCCCGCTGCTCGTCGCACTCAGGCAATGGGGCGAGGCGTTTTTTTTCGAACCGGGCGAGACTCACGCACGACTGGTCGATCGGAAAACCGGCCGTGCCGTGCCAAAGCTCGAACCTCGCGCCCGGGATGGGCGAGTGTTGAAACCCGAAGACACCGCCGTGCAGGTCCCGCCACGATCGCAGAACCGCAAGTTGCGCTGACGACTATCGTCGCCCGTGCAGCGATGCGAGTTGGCATCGCCGAATCCGCCGGGAGGCTGGGATGAAATCTCAGCATTGTTCTGCATGGCGATGCTGGGGTTTTCATCCCAGCCTACATAGCCGGTATGAGCCTACGCGTTGGCGCAATCATTCAAACGCAGATGCCGCGTCTCCGGCGCCCACACGATCGACACGGCCATGCCGACGACCAGCACGGCTGCCAGCGCCATCATCGTCAATGGCAAGCCGAAGACTTGCACACCAAGCGGTAGCAAGAACACGCCAACGGCCGAGCCAAGGCGGCTGCACGCCACGGCAAACCCGACGCCACAGGCGCGCACTTCCGTAGGGAAGCATTCGGGCGGATACACCCCAACCAGGTTGGACACGGCCGACAAGGTAACGGTGAACAAGGCAAACGACACGACCAGTGCCACGGACGCCGATTCGGGCATCAGGCTGAGCGAGGCCAAGGCCACTGCGGTGACGGCGAATGAGCTGATCAGGAAGCTGCGGCGCGGCAGCTTGATCGTCAGCCAGATGCCTGTCACGGCTCCCGCGACCAGCAAGCCATTCAACAGCAGGTCCGCTCCGCTGCCATCCGCAAGATGGATGATCTGCAGGATGCTCGGCAGAAAGGTGTAGATCGCAAAGTACGGAATCACCAGGCATACGAAGAAGATGCTGTTGAATGCCGTCCGACGGATCATGTCGCGATGGAACAGGCGCGCATAGCCACCCGGAACATGATCGCCATCGTGCAGGCTGGTATCCAGTACCACCTTCTTCCCGAAGTATTTCTTCACTACGGCATCCGCTTCGGCGCGGCGCCCCTTGTTGTACAACCACCGTGGCGACTCCGGGGTACCCATGCGGAGGATCAGCACGATCAACGCAGGGATGCCGCTGGAGGCCAACAGCCAGCGCCATGCATCGGGGTCCGCGGAATGTTGCACGACGTGCATGCCCAGCACATTGGCCGCGACGTAGCCGATGGTCCAGATCACGCTGAAAGAACCCAGCAGCATGCCGCGATGTTTGCGCGGCGAGAACTCGGCGAGAATCGCGTGACCCACCGCGAAATCTCCGCCCATGCCCAGGCCAAGCAACACACGCAGCAGGCACAGCATCAAGGGCGTGTTGACGTAGAACTGCGCGAAGGCCGCGAAGGTGATGATGACGAAACTGAGCAGGAAGATCTTCTGCCTGCCCACACGGTCCGATAGCCAGCCGAACAGCAGGCTGCCGAAAAAGATGCCTAGCAGGGTGGAGCTGCCGATCAACCCTTCCCACAGAGCGCGGTGTTCCGCATGCACGACGGACATCTGGCTCAGGAAGGGCGTCAAGGCGTAGGCGATGGTGCCGATCGCGTAACCTTCCGTGAGATGAGCGCCAAAGGTGAGCGCCGCGATCTTGCAGTGGAAGAAGTTGAGCGGCACATCGTCCAGCAGAATCTTTCCATCGCTCCGCCGGTCGCCATCTCCGTAGCCGGCTGGCGTATCCGCAACCAGCACCTGTCCATCTCCGCCACTCATGGTTTCTCCTTCCATTGTATGGGGGCGCGGGTTGCGCCCCTTCTATCCCCCGCTTGTGTGCCTCGTTGATCTTTAAGCGTGCAAACCACCCAGCATCAGGTACTTCAACTCCATGTATTCATCAATGCCGTATTTGGAACCCTCGCGGCCAAGGCCGGATTCCTTGACGCCACCGAACGGGGCCACTTCGGTGGAAATGATGCCTTCGTTGATGCCCACCATGCCGCTTTCCAGTGCGCCGGCCACTCGCCAGCTGCGGGCCATGTCGCGCGTGTAGAAGTAGGCAGCTAGGCCATAGGGCGTGCTGTTGGCGGCAGTCAGGGCTTCTTCTTCGGAATCGAAACGGAAACATGCGGCAACGGGACCGAAGGTTTCCTCCTGAGCAATCAGCATGTCGTGGGTTGCACCCACCAGCACGGTCGGTTCGTAGAACGTGCCGCCGAGCGCATGCGGTTTGCCGCCCGTCAGAACACGCGCACCTTTGCTGACGGCATCCTCGACGTGCTGCTGCACTTTGTTTAACGCTGCCTGATTGATCAGCGGACCTTGCTCGAAGTCGCCAGCGAATGCATCGCCGGCGCGCAGCTTGCTTACGGCTTTCGCCAAGGTTCGAGTGAAATCGCCGTAGATGCCGCTCTGCACGTAGAAGCGGTTCACGCATACACAGGTCTGGCCAGTGTTGCGGAATTTCGAGGCGATTGCACCGCGCACCGCCTCTTCGATATCCGCATCGTCGAACACGATAAATGGCGCATTGCCGCCCAGTTCGAGCGAAAGCTTCTTGAGCGTATCGGAGCATTGGCGCGCCAACAGCTTGCCGGTGCGCGTGGAACCGGTGAACGACAGCTTGCGAACCACACCTGAGCCCGTCAGCACCGCACCGATGGCCATGGCATCGCCAGAAACAATATTGAACACGCCAGCCGGAATGCCGGCCTGTTCCGCCAGCACCGCCAGTGCAAATGCCGACAGCGGCGTTTCCTCCGACGGCTTGAGCACCATGGTGCAACCCGCCGCCAATGCGGGCGCTGCCTTGCGGGTGATCATGGCAAGCGGGAAATTCCACGGCGTGATGGCGGCGACAACACCAATCGGCTCGCGGAGAACCAAAATTTTGGAAGCGGCAGACGGACTGGGGATCACATCGCCATAGGCGCGCTTGGCCTCCTCCGCAAACCACTCGAGAAAGCTCGCCGCATACGCAACTTCGCCACGCGCTTCGGCCAGAGGCTTGCCTTGCTCGCGCGATAGCAACTCGGCCAGGGCTTCGCGATGCATCAGCATCAGCTCACCCCAGCGGCGCACCTTGCTGCTTCGTTCTTTTGCCGTCAGCGCACGCCAGGCCGGAAAAGCGTTGGCAGCAGCGTCCACTGCTTGTCGGGCCTCGAGACCGCCGCCTTTGGCGACTTCAACAAGCACGGCACCGGTAGCAGGGTTGTAGACGGAATAGGTTTCCGAACTGCCGCGCCAGTTGCCATCGATGTAGTGGCCGTTGCGCAGCAGGTTGATCTCGATCTGGTGATCGCCGTCGTTCATGCCGTTTTCTCCTTGTCGTGTGCAAACCATCCCTGCGCCGGGCGCGGCTCGCGCGCGATGCGGCAGCCGGCGGTGTAGTCGTTGATCAAATCACAGGGGGTGTAGTTGCGTTCCAGTTCGTGTAGCTCGTCTTGATCCAGCTTGGTGTCCAGGGCAGCCAGCGCGCTATCGAATTGGGCCGGCGAATCGGCCCCCACCAGCATGCTGGCCACCTGTGGCCGTGCGAGCACCCAAGCCTGCGCAATCTGCGCGGCGGGTACGCCGTGGCGTTCGGCGACGCGGGCCGCCGAGGCGGCGATGGCGAGCGACGCCTTGTCGCCATACATCTGCGCCGTAAAGAAGTCGGTTTGATTGCGCGTGGACTTCACGTCGCCGCTAAGCAGGCCACGCGCCAACGGACTGAATACGGACACGCCGATGCCCTGATCGGCGCAGTAGGGAATCATCTCGCGCTCTTCCTCGCGATAAGCAAGATTGAGCTGCAACTGCATGTTGACCGGCTTGTCCCAGCCATGCCGCTCGCACGCCTGGATGATCTTGGCGAGCTGCCAGGTGTACATGGTGGATACGCCGATATAGCGCGCCTTGCCGCTGCGGACGATGTCGTTCAACGCGCCCATGGTTTCTTCCACGGGCGTATTCACGTCGAAGAAGTGCAGCATATAGATATCGACGTAGTCCGTACCCAAGCGGGTGAGCGATGCATCGATGCCATCCATGATGTGCTTGCGCGAATGGCCACCCGCGTTGGGGTATTCACCCATGGCATAACCCACCTTGGTGGTGATGACGACTTCCTCGCGCCGTGCCAGGCGCTTCAGAATGCGCCCGACGACTTCTTCGCCAATGCCCGTGGAATAGAAATCCGCCAGATCGATGAAATTGACGCCTGCCTCAAGCGCATGGCGCACGATCGGTTCGCTCTGCGCTTCATCAAAAATCCACGGCTTCCACTGGGGCGTTCCCATGTTCATGGTGCCGAGGCAAAGCCGCGACACCTTGAGGCCGGACTGGCCAAGTCGTACGTATTGCATGCGGGACTCCGGATATCGCTCAGGCTTTGGGTGTGTAGAACGGATTGCTGACGTTCGCTGCGGCGGCAAAGACGTCCTTGTTGTCCGGCAAACCGAGCATGGCGGCGCGAATGGCGTTCTTGCAGGCGCGGTAGTTGTTCTCGTAGACCGCGTCAAGGTCGTCGCAAGCAGGGTTCACCCAATTGGCCGACACGATGACCCAATCGTTATCCGCCTCGGGCGGCAGCACGCCCTCTTCCAATGACTCGGCCACGGCCTTGGCGATGCCTGCCTGCGATGCGCCCCACGTGGCGTTACCGTGGAATTCGCCAGTGATTTGGGCCTTGTTGACGTAGAGCGTCAGCGGCTTGGCCGGTATGCCCGGGCGCGCAATGATCACGAACGGCGCATGCCCGGCGGAAGGTGTGGCGAGCGCCGTGGCGAATGCCTGGCCTGCGGGGCCGTTGCGGGGACCGACCAGCACGTTGATGTGCGCGAGATTGACGCCGGGGCCTTCGAATCCTTCACCAATATAAAGCTGCTTGCTATCCGTTGCGCTCATGTCTTCCATCGCTCAAAAAAATGCCGAAGGTCCGATTGTGCGGTGGTTGTCACGCATAAGTGAGTCAACGTGCTCCGATATGAACCTCAGCGATTGCCGCATGTCTCGTGCTGCCATCCCTACACAAACTCGTATCTTTTGCCGTTGCAACGCAACAGGCCGACTTCTTCACACCGGCATCCGCACACTAGCCGTCAACCACCGGGAGGAACGCGCCATGCACCACAGCAAGCTGAGCACGCTGGTACTGGATTGCCAGTGCGACGATCTCCGCGATGCCACCGCCTTCTGGAGCGCCGCACTCGGCAAGCCGATCGCCAAGGTCGACGCGGAAAGCGACGGCAAATACGCCGAACTGGAAACAGCCCACGACGAGCCGCTTATTCTGTTGCAGAAAGTCGCTCATCCCAGCCGCGTGCATATGGATATCGAAACGGATGACCAGGATGCGGAAGTGGCCCGGCTGGAAAAACTCGGCGCCAGGCGCATTGCCTATGTGCGCGGACGCTGGTGGGTGATGGAAGCGCCGAGCGGGCATCGCTTCTGCATCGTGCACAAGCAGCGCGAGGCATTCGGGCCGTACCTCAATCGCTGGGATTGATCACCATGTCGATCCGCAATCACTGAAATATCGGTTTGCCCCGTGTTGGCCGGATTCCCGACGCATCGAACTGTATGGACCGCATCCGCAAGGCATGAATGATCGACAGCCATGGCCGCTATAGGATGCTGATCGCGCGCGCCCAGCGCACGCCGTTCGCGGCTGGCGACAAATCAAAAGGCACGCCGGAGGAATATCGTGCTGCGTCGCTGGACGTCAACGCACACTACGGCAGCGTAAGCGTCAAAGGCGACAAGATGAGCACGCATATCGAGCAGGCGTCTTTTCCCAATTGGGTCGGTCGTGGTGGTACCACCACCTATACGCTCAATGGCAACCAGCTCACCTATGTCGTTGCCAAGCCCAGCAGTGGTGCCGGAGATGGTGCGCATGGCGAAGTGGTCTGGCAGCGTGTGGATTGAAGACGCGCTTCAGGTTGAGGGTGAGGCCAAACCGAACCCCACCATGACATGCAGGTATCAAGAACGTTGGGGTTCGCGCTCCGCTCATCCCAACCTACGCGTTGGCTGCTTCTGCGGTGACTTGCAACGGCAGGCGCATAGCCACTTCCAAGCCGCCCCCTTCCAGGTTCCGCGCGGTGACTTCGCCGCCATGAGCCTGCATCACCCGCTGCACAATCGCCAAGCCCAGGCCGTGACCACCGGCCTGCGCCGCATTGGTGCCACGAAAGAACGGCCGGAACAAAAGAGTCAGCTCTTCTTCCGGCACACCTGGCCCGTGATCTCGAACGTACAGCTCGGCGAATGATCCGCGGCGATTCAAGGCTATTTGCACGACACCTTCCGACGGGCTGAACTTGATCGCATTGGCAATCACGTTATCCAGTGCGCGTTCCAGCAGAATGCTGCTGCCCTGCACGCTGAGGGGACCATCATCCGCCATCTGCAAGACCACGCCGCGGGCCTCCGCATCGATGTGTGCAGCGGCAACGCGATCCTTGGCCAGCGCCGCCAGATCGACCGATTCACGCACCATGCCCGGCAAGCCACCTTCCAGCCGCGATAGCGCCAGCATCTCCGCCGTCATGCGGTCCATGCGGGAAATTTCGTGCTCAGCACGTTCAAAATGCGCCGAGGCTTCCTCGGGATTTGCGCTGTGCTGGGCCAGATCCAGAATCAGATGCAGCCGTGCCAGCGGTGAACGCAATTCGTGCGAGAGATCCTGCAGCACGCCGCGATCGTGCGCGACCAGATGTTCGATGCGCTCGGCCATGCCGTTGAAATCGCGTGCAAGCTGACCAAGCTCGTCATGCTTGTTGCTCCAGCGTTGATCCACGCGCGTCGTGAATTCACCCGTGGCCATTTTACGGGTCGCTGCGCGCATTGCTTCCACCGGGCGGGACACGCTGCGCGCCACCCACCAGCCGATGGCGGCAATCATCAACAGCGAAAGACCCAACTGCACGCCAAGCAGAATCTTTCCTCGCGTACGTGGCGGAATGCGCGTACGCGAACTGCTTACCGCCACCAGCTGCCGCACGTGCCCGTCCGTACCCGTCACGTTCTGTACGGCAACGTAGAAGCCAGGCCAAGGATTCAATGCAATGTCGTGGCCGGAAGCCAGCCAGTCCGGCAGCATGTCGCGGATCGATGACGGCAGGCGTATATCGCGCAATGGTTCGCCGTTTTGATACAGCGTGGCATCCACGCCCTGTTCGCGTTGCTGCCTTACCCATTCATCCAGTCCACTGGCACCGTCCTTCTCATAGGCCTGCTCGGCAGATTGCGCCAGGGCAGGCCAATCGAACGCCTGCTGCATCGAAAAATTGATGAAGCTGCGCGTGAGCAAACCACCAAGCATGAGCACCAGCACGTTGGCGATGCACACGGAAACCAGCAGGCGCCAGAACAGTGGACTGCGAAAAGGGCTGTTGAATGACGTCATGCCGGCGTCGCGCTATGGGGTAGCAATACGTAGCCGGCGCCACGTACGGAATCGATGCGCGGCGATTGCGCCGAGGCTTCCGTCAGCTTGTGTCGCAGCCGGCTGACGTGTACGTCGATGCTGCGGTCGAAACGTTCCAGCTCGCGCCCCAAGGCCACTCGCGTAAGCGACGTCTTGTCGATCACTTCACCGGCGCGCTGCACCAGCAACAGCAGCAAGGCGAATTCGGCGCCCGTAAGATTGAGCTCCTGATCGCCCGCATACGCACGCCGTTCGCCAGGTAATAAACGCAATACACCGGCGCTGAGTTCACCCACGCTTTCCACCGTATGGCGACGCAATTGCGCACGCACACGCGCCAACAGTTCGCGCGGAAGACATGGTTTGGAAAGGTAATCGTCCGCGCCCAGTTCCAACCCCACCACGCGATCCACCGGCTCGCCGCGCCCGGAAAGCATGATCACCGGCAACCGGTATTGCGCGCGCAAATCGCGCAAGGTATCCAAACCGCTGCGACCCGGCATCATCACGTCGAGAATCAACAAATCCGGACGCAAGGCCGGATCGCGCAGCCGCGCCAGCACGCCTTCGCCATCGTGCACCACCTCCACCTGCAGGCCTTCGCGCCGCAGGTATTCGGCGAGCAGCGAACACAGCTCGCGATCATCATCACCAATCAGTATTCGAGACATCGGTTAAACCTGAAACCAAGGCGTAGTTACTATGGCATGACAACTGCGAACGGCCGCCTATCGCTTGCGCCGGGCTGACTTTACCCTTCTTTACGCCACGGCAAAGATCTTAAACCTGCCCCTGCTTTCCAATAGTCACAACAAAATCCTCCACCCAAGCAGGAGCATGCACCATGCGTAAGTCGATCACCCTCTCGCTCATTCTCTCGGCCGTAATCGGCGTGTCTTCGCTGGCCTTCGCCCAGGGCGGCCCTGGCTTCGGCCCCGGCCCGCACGGTCATCACGGCGGCGCTGAAATGGCCTTCCGCGGCCTGAACCTCACGGATGCCCAGAAGGCGCAGATCAAGACCCTCATGCAGCAGAGTTTTGCCTCGCTGAAATCGCAGGGCCAGGCTGTGCGCCAGCAGCGTGAAGCGTTCGAACAACTGTCGCCGAATGCGTCCAACTACCAGTCCGCCGCGGCCAGCCTGGCCCAGGCTGAAGCCAACTTCACCAGCGCTCGCATCACTGCCCGTGCCGCCGTCACCGCACAGATCTACAACACCGTGTTGACCAGTGCGCAGCAGAGCCAATACGCCAGCAACAAGGCGGCGTTCCAGGCGCGCAAGGCACAGTGGCAGCAGTTCAAAGCCCAGCATCCGCTGCCGTCGAGCGCCAGCTCGGCCCAGTAAGACGCGACAAAGCATAAAAAGAACTTCGGTTAGCGATTCTTAGCGGACGTTCTAACCGACCACCTGAGCGATCGCCGCTGCACCGGCGATCGTTTTTTTTATGGCCGCGGCATCACCCTCGTATGTCGCGGCGACGGGTTGCGCTGTCACGCAGTTGTCTTGCACAGCCCGTAGCTTTCCCGGTGCTGACCACCGAGGGCAAGCTCATGCAGACGGAAGCAACCGCAGTCAGTTCTGCCACCGCCGCCCAGGGTTCCGGACGGATATTCGGCATCCTGTTTGGCCTGATCCTGCTGGCGGGCGCCGCGTACGCCGGCTTGCACCTCGTCGACGATCTTTCCATCGTGCGCTCGCATTCGCTCACGCCCTTCATTTTGTTGGGCGTGGCCCTTCTGATCGCGCTGGGCTTTGAATTCGTGAACGGTTTTCACGATACGGCCAATGCGGTGGCGACGGTGATCTATACGCATTCGATGCCGGCCAACCTGGCGGTGATCTGGTCGGGCATCTTCAACTTTCTCGGCGTGCTGACGTCCTCGGGCGCGGTGGCTTTTACGGTGGTGTCGCTGCTGCCGGTGGAACTGATTCTGCAGGTCGGCAGCGGAGCCGGTTTCGCGATGGTGTTCGCTCTGCTGTTCGCGGCGATTCTGTGGAATCTCGGCACCTGGTATTTCGGCTTGCCGAATTCGTCCTCGCACACCCTGATCGGCTCGATCATCGGCGTGGGTCTTGCCAACCAGCTTACAGCGGTAAAAAGCGGTACCAGCGGCGTGGATTGGAATTCCGCCGTGGGCGTGCTGCGCGGCCTGGTCTTCTCGCCGATCGCCGGCTTTATTCTCGCCGGCCTGCTGATGCTGCTGTTGAAGGCGTTGATCAAGATTCCCGCGCTGTATCGCGCGCCGGAAGGCAACAAGCCGCCGCCGTGGCCGATCCGTTTGCTACTGGTGCTCACTTGCACCGGCGTGAGTTTCAGCCATGGTTCCAACGATGGCCAGAAAGGCATGGGGCTGATCATGCTGATCCTGATCGGCACAGTGCCTACCGCGTATGCCTTGAACGGCGCGGTATCCGGCGGTCAGGTGCAGACCTTTCATCAAGTAACGGTACAAACCCAGCAGGTGCTGGACACCATCGACCATGGCGTTCATGCGACCGGCAATCCGCGCGATCTCGTCACCGCCTCCCTGCAACAACACACGCTTTTGCCCGGCATGATTCCCGCGCTCTCGGCACTGCTGGGCAACATCGACCAGCAAGTAGGCAACCGCCCGTCGCTGCGCTCGGTACCGCAGGAGCAGATGGGCAACGTGCGCAATGACATCTACCTGGCCAATGCGGCGATTCCGCTGGTGCTGGCACAACCGGACCTGAGCGGCGACCAGAGCAAGACACTCACCACCTGGCGTGGCCTTGCCGCCAAGGCCACGCAATTCATTCCGGCCTGGGTGAAGGTCGCGGTTGCGCTGGCGCTGGGCCTCGGCACGATGGTCGGGTGGAAGCGCATCGTGGTGACGGTCGGCGAGCGCATCGGCAAGGAACATCTCACCTATGCGCAAGGCGCGTCCGCCGAACTGATCGCGATGGGTTTGATCCAAGCCGCCGACATGTACCACTTGCCGGTCAGCACCACCCACGTATTGACCTCAGGCGTAGCCGGCACGATGGCTGCGAACGGCTCCGGCCTGCAATGGGCCACGGTGCGCAATCTGCTGATGGCGTGGGTGCTGACGCTGCCTGCATCGATCCTGTTAGCGGGCGTGCTCTTCATTGCGTTCAAGCATTTGTTCTGAGCGCAACGCACCGCGCACAACGCGCCGCAAACACGGCTTTGGCGATGCACGCACATCGCTGAACCAACGCAACATTTCGTTGCGTTTTGCCACGCCGTGTTCACGCACCGCCTGCTGCCATGTGCAGGCGGATCGATAGCGATGCGCCTGCTTGCTCCCTTCAATCCTATCTGCAGGCAGTCCATAGCTCTAAGGAGATTGCCAATGCGTAACCAGTCCCATCTGTGCACATCCCTACTCGCCACTGCAGTGATGATGGCTTTTGCCGCCGTGCCATGCTCTGTGATGGCACAACAGAGCACGTCGCCGTCATCCACGCAGCAAGAGCAATCGTCTTCCTCGATGCAGCAACCCTCGAGCATGCAACAGTCGACCCCCAGCAACGATGAGTCGACGTCGGGTCGCAGCAATGAAACGGTGCCCGGCAAGGTCGACGACGGTTGGATTACCACCAAGGTGAAATCCAAGTTCGCGACCGCCAAAGGCGTAAGGGCCAAAGATATTTCGGTAAGCACGACCGACGGCAAAGTCACCCTTACCGGTACGGCCACGACCAAGGCGGAAAAGACGCGCGCCATCCACATCGCCAAGGAAGTGAAGGGCGTGAAGAGTGTCGATGCCTCTGGCCTGACGGTGGACAGCTCGGGCTCTACACCGTCGTCGAGCGGTTCTTCCAGCGGCAAGTAATCGCTCGGATTGCACGCACAGACCCCTCCCCTGCGACAGCAAGGGAGGGAGTGCTTTATTCGCCTTTTTCTTGCTCGGCGAGCGAGTCGAGCGCCCCGCGCAAATAGCGCGCGGCTTCATCGCGTTCGAGTTCGTCGGTGTAATCAGGCGCGGTGGCGACCGGTTCGCCATCCAGCTCCAGCACCAGCGAGCGCGGCAGGCTGTGCACGATTGCCATAGCACCGCCTAGCGTTTTCAGGCGCTTCTGTACGGCGCCAGCCTCCTTCGGATCCTTGAAGGATTTGGACAGCAGCAACTCCTCGCCTTCCGACGAAAACAGGCGGAAACGGAAGCTGCCGTCACTATCGCGGAAGCTGGCGAAACGCGGTGGCTTGGCGGCTTTCGGCGCCTGCTTTGATTTACCGCCCGCCACACCGACCGATGACATCGCGCGCAAGCCCACGGCATTGCGCAATTCGGCGATTTTCGGCGCGGCGATCGCACGCGCCTTGCGTGCGCCTTCGTGCAGGATCTCTTCGATGTTGGCCGGTCGCGCGACCAGTTCTTCGTAGCGCTCGCGCATCGGCGCGATATCGGCCTCAAGACGTTCGTACAACACTTGCTTGGCTTCGCCCCAGCCGATGCCTTCTTCCAACGCGCGACGGAACGCCTGGCTTTCGGCTTCGCTGGCAAAGGCGCGGAAGATGGTGAATAGCGACGAGCTTTCCGGATCTTTCGCTTCGCCCGGCAGGCGCGAATCAGTGACGATGCGCATGATGGTTTCGCGCAATTGCTTGGCGCCGCCGGCAAACAACGGAATGGTGTTGTCGTAGCTTTTGGACATCTTGCGACCGTCCAAGCCGGGCAACGTGGCGACCTGTTCTTCGATGACCACCTCGGGTAGCACAAAGAAATCGCGGCCATAGATATGGTTGAAACGCTGCGCGATATCGCGCGCCATTTCGATATGCTGGATCTGATCGCGCCCTACCGGCACCTGTTGCGCATCGAAGGCGAGAATGTCCGCGGCCATCAATACCGGATACATGTACAGGCCTGCGGTAATGCCTGCATCCTGGTCTTCATTTGCTTCGGTGTTCTTGTCGACGGCCGCTTTGTAAGCGTGCGCGCGGTTGAGCAAACCCTTGGCCGTCACGCAGGTCAGCAACCAGGTGAGTTCCGGGATTTCCGGAATATCCGATTGCAGGTAGAACGTCGCCTTGTTCGGATCCAAACCGGCCGCCAGCCAGGTGGCGGCAATTTCCAGGCGCGAGCGTTCGATGCGGGCCGGATCATCGCTTTTGATCAGCGCGTGATAGTCGGCCATGAAAAAGAACGCATCGACATCGGCACGGCGGCTGGCGGCAATCGCCGGCCGGATCGCGCCGACGTAGTTGCCCAGGTGCGGCGTACCGGTAGTGGTAATGCCCGTAAGGACGCGTGTTTGCATGCGGCAATCCAAGGATGGTCAAACACCCGCGCACCTTGCGCAGGGGCGTTGGAGTTTAAGGTTTTTCATCCGGCTCGCGCATCAAGGTGGACTTGCCGAACAGCGATTCGACCAGCTCCACTGCCAGACGCGCCGTGCGGTTGCGCTTGTCGTAGGCGGGATTCAATTCCACGATATCCAGTGAACCGAGACGCCCGGTATCGGCAATCATTTCCATGCAGAGCTGTGCTTCGCGATAGGTCGGGCCGCCACGCACGGTAGTGCCCACGCCGGGTGCGATGGACGGGTCAAGGAAGTCCACGTCGAAACTCACGTGCAGATGGGTGTTCTCGTCCAGGCCATCGAGCGCTTCTTCCATCGTGCGCTTGATACCGACTTCGTCGATATGGCGCATGTCGTAGATGTCCATCTTCGCCTGGCGCACCAGCCGCTTCTCGCCTTCATCCACCGAGCGGATGCCGATCTGGCGGAACACGTCGGGCGTCACGGCAGGCACCTTGTCGCCGATCTCCACCAGCTCGCGCGGCCCGTTGCCGCACAGGCAAGCCACCGGCATGCCGTGGATGTTGCCGGACGGCGTCACCTGCGACGTATTGAAATCGGCATGCGCATCCAGCCACAGCACGCGCAGCTTGCGGCCCTGCTCGCGGCAATGCCGCGCGACCGCGCTGATCGAACCAATCGCCACGCAATGATCGCCACCGAGCATGATCGGCAGGCGGCCGGTCTGCAGTTCCTGGTGGATGGCGGTGTGCACAGCGAGGTTCCAGGCAATCACTTCCGGCAGATGGCGATAGCCATTCTCCGGCGGCTGCCAGGGATTCATCGGGCCATGTAGATTGCCGCGATCGATCACCTCGATACCGCGACGGCGCAGCTTCTCCCC
>NZ_DATEJY010000031.1:0-16164 GCF_035277725.1 Dyella sp.
CGTCACGCATCATGGGTGCTTGTCATGAGCGCGCTCATGCTCGTGATGCTCGGCGACCACATGCCGCTTGTGGAGCTCTTCGCTGGTGTTCATCGGCTCGGATGATTCGGACGGCGGTTCGGGTACGACTGGTGTTTGCTCTACTTCCGTCACGGCACGAGGCGTTTCTTTTTCTTCACTGCCAGTGATCTTCAAGATCGCATGGCGCATCTCGCGCGCAAGAATCACACGTGCATCTCGCACCATGTCTTCCAGTGCGCTGTCGTAGTCGAGTTTGCCGTTGGCATCGGTCCAGACGACGCGGCGTTCGCGCAGTTTCTGGATGAAGCCGCGGAACAGGGCCTTGTCGAAGAATTCCGGCGCGAGTGGTTCGCTGAGCAGGCTCAGGCGCTGGGCGGTGAGAGTGCAGACGTTTTCCAGTTCCGCGCCGGTGATGGTGTGCGGGCCGTTCTTGGCGAGTGCGGCGATGGTGATGTAGTAGCGTTCGAAGGCCTGGATCAGGCTGCGTGCAATCACGCGCAGCTGATAGGCGGCATCGTCCTGGCCGGGGCCGCGTTCGAGCACGCGGCCTTCGCCGACGGCTTCCAGCATGCCGCGGCGGACGAAGAAATCGACGGTCGCCTGCAAGTGAGCGCCGAAGCCTTCGGCGTCCCATGGCAGGAACAGTTCGCTCTGGATGAAGGGATAGATGATGCGGCCCAGGCGCAGGATCGAGGCGCGCGACATGCGACGATTGTTGAGGAAGCAGCAGGCAACCCACGCCGCGGCGGCGGTGAGGTGCAGCACGTTGTTGCGGAAGTAGCTCAGCAATACCGCCTGGTCGCCTTCCAGCGTCAGCACGTCGCCGAGTGGATGGCGCACGCGGGTGATCCAGTTCATCTGCTCGCCATAGGCGATGATGGCGTCGGGGGGCAGCGGCGTGAGGGTGATGCGATCCGAATACGGCAGCTCTTCCAGCAGTGCCTTGAGCAGTTCGAGCTGGGCGAGCAGATCGTTTTCCGCCATCGCGTGCTTGGGCGTGGACAGCAGCGCGAGCGCGAGCAGGTTGATCGGATTGACATCCGCCGCGCGATTGATGTTGATCTGGATTTTTTCCGCCAGTTGATCGACTACCGAACTGAGCCATTCCGGCTTGGTGCTCGGATCGCTGGTGGCTTCGCGCCAGTTGCTGCTGGCGGCGTCGAGCAAAGGCGTCAGTTCGATCGGCTCACCGAAGTTCAGCGCGACGTGGCCGTAGCGCTGGCGCAATACGCCCAGGCCGCGGAGCAGGCCGATCAGCGATTCTTTTTCTTTGGGCTTGCCGGAAAGCTCGCCGATGTAGCTCTTGCCTTCCATCAGCTTCTCGTAGCCGATGTATACGGGCTGGAACAGCACGGGGCGGCGTGGCGCGCGCAGGAACGCGCGCACGGTCATCGCCAGCAGGCCGGCGCGTGGCGCGAGCAGGCGGCCGGTGCGCGAGCGTCCGCCTTCGATGAAGTATTCAATCGGCACGCCGCGGTCGATCAGCTGCGCCATGTATTCGTTGAACACCACCGAATACAGCACATTGCCCTTGAAGCTTCGGCGCAGGAAGAATGCGCCGCCACGGCGCAGGAACGGGCCGATCAGCGGGAGGTTGAGGTTCACACCGGCGGCGATGTGCGGTACCACCACGCCGGAGTCGTGCAACTGATAGGACAGCAGCAGGTAGTCCGCATGGCTGCGATGGCTCGGCACGTACACCACCTCGTAGCCGGGCGCCGCGGCGCGGGCCTTGTCGAAGTGATGCATGGTGATGCCGTCGTAGAGCTTGGTCCAGAAGTTGCGCAGCAGGAACGACGCGGAACGCACCACGGGATGCGAGTAGTCCGCGGCGATCTCCATCATCATCTTGTGCGCGCGTTGCCATGATTTCGCGTAGGTGATGTTTTCCTTCGCGGCAGTGGACGCGATCGCGGCGCGCACCGGTTCGGCATTCAGCACGGCATCGACCACGGTGCGTCGATGCGAAAGGTCCGGCCCGATCACCGCCGCGCGGATGCGACGGAAGTGCGTGCGCATCACGCGCGCCATCTTGCGTGCAAAGCGTTCGGGACGCACGTCGCCTTCTTCGCCCAGTACCGTGCGCAACGAGACCGGGGCGGAGAAATGCACCACTGTATCGCGGCCGTTGAGCAGCAGCGCAAGCATGCGGCGGAAGCGGCCGACCACAACCCAGTTTTCCGAAAACAGCACGCTGAACCAGCCGGATTCGCGCGTGGGCGCGCGGCCGACGTAGATGGAGACGGGCACGATCTGGATGTCGCGATCCGGAAAACCTTCCAGCGCGCGCACCAGTTGGCCAAAGGGTTCGGTAGGCGAGCGTTTGCGGTTGCGGCCGAACAACCAGCCATCACGGCGCGCCAGCGCGAACACCGAGCGGCGCCGACGGGTGAAGGGCAAAGGCTGCATCGGGCTGGGCAAGCCGGCTTCGCGGCAGGCGCGGTCCAGGATCAGCGCGTCGGAAAATCCGTCGCGCTCGATCACGTAGCAAATCGGCGCGTCGCCTTGCAGCAGGCTCGCCGGTTCGGCCGGATCGCGCCGAATGCGCAGCCAGGGTTCGAGCAGGTGCCCGGCGAGGTTGAACCACCAGGGGGCGCGGCTACGGTAGCTAGGGTCCGCGTTCGTCATAGTCGGCATCTGCATAGTTTAGCGGTGGGCCTTAGGTACGGCTTAGGGCTTGGCCGCCAAGATCGTACCGGTGGAGCTGTTGCTGGCTGGCGCCCTGGCAGTGCTGGCGGGCGCGGGTGCGGTGCCGCTGCTGGCCGGTGCGGGCGGATGCATGAGCTGCTCGTGCTGCGCATGCTCGCCATCGATCATGTCTTTGTTGTACCAGCGGCCGTCCACCAGCTCCAGCTGCGAATCGGCACTCAGCGGTTTGCCCAGCAAGGTGTAGTCGATCTTCACGTGCGCCAGCCCATGGTCGATGCCGAGGGTGCTGACTTTTACCGAATCGAGCGTGTCGTCGATGGAAAGCCCGTAGATCGCCAGCAATTGCTTGATGCCCTGGTACGCGGTGGCGTACTTCTTCATCGCGCTATCGAAGTCCATATGCTGAAGCTGATCGGGACTCTTCAGGTCGAGCTGGCGCGCGGTGGTCACGACCACGCCGACCGACTGTTTGGCTTTGTCCTGATCGAACCACGGCGTTTGCTGGGCCCAGGGCAGCAGCACGTTGAGTGCATCGCGCAGGTTCTGCTTCTGGTTTTCCGTCATCGTCTTGTTCTGGGCGATGCCGGTGGTGAGGATGGCCTGGCCGATGCCGATCATCACCGGCAACTGGTCGTGGTATTGCTGCTCCATCTGGGTCAGCTTGGGCTTCAGCTGGTCGTACAGCGCGGTTTCTGCGTTGGGCGCGGTGAGTTGCTTGACGGCCTGGTCGAAGCGGGCGCGATCTTCGTCGGTGATCGGGCGCTGGTCAGGGCGCGGGCGGGTCCAGTCGGCGCGCAGGTTGTTGTAGTCGGCGGGGGGCAGGGCGTGCTTCCAGAAGCCGGCGAAGTCGCCAGCCTTGATCAGCGCTACGGATTCCTGCACGGCGGCTTCCGGCGTGGCGCCTCCGGGCGCGGCGGCGTTTTCTTCTTTCTGATGGCAGGCGGCCAGCGCGAGCAGCGCAAGGGCCAGCAAGCAATGCCTAAGTGTTTGAAAGCGCATGAATTCTCTCACAAGGGAGGGCGATAGCTTGCCATCCAGGCAAGGGCAGCGGCGGCGCCATACGGCGGGGCGCGGTGCATCTTAGAGCCTGTGCAGGGGTTTCGCGTAGCCCGCGCCATGCCCCATGAGTTGAGCCTGAGCAGCCGTCATGCGACAGCGCGGACTCAGCGCGAACCAGGCGAAACCCCTGCACAGGCCGCTAAAAATCCAAAAAAGAAAACCCCGCGGGCGTTGGGCCTCACAGGGTCATGCCGGCAGCGCCGGAAGGGAAATGGCCTTGCCCGCAGAAATTGGAGGTCAGCAGGATCGGCGGGGCCATGATACGGCCCCTTTTCACTTCAGGCAACACTTTAAGATACATCTGATAAGTGATTGATTTTTAGTCAATCAATATGAAGTGCCTGGACCTTCTGCTGACGGCGCTGGTCGCGCGGTGTGGTCCATTCGTTGTTGAACAGGGCCGGTTCCCAGGAACCGTAGGTCGGGTTGGGAAACACAAACCAGCGGCTGCCGATCCAGTCCGCATAGGGTGCCATAGCTTGAGCTCGGCCGGCCGGCGTATTGCTCATCACGCTGACGAAGTCGCCCAGCTGATCGCCGAACTGCATCAACACGCGATAGTGCTGGCTGACCAGCTGGCGGCGACAGTTTTTCTCGGTGCCGATCTGGTCGCACCCCTTCAGGATGGTGCCGAGCCCGAGAAAAGCTTCCGGCCCGGAGACGGGCAGCCCGACCTTGCGCAGGTTGTCGATGGTGGCAGTGTCCAGATCCTGCGCACGGTTGGAGATATAGATCACCGCGATGCCGTGCTTGGCGGCAAATTGCGTGAAGGCCACGGCGCCCGGCATGGCGCGTGCGCGTTCTTCCTTGCACCAGGCAGCCCAATCGGCCTCGTTGAATTCGCCGCCCTTGCGGATCAGGCGCGCCTGGTAGGGCGAGTTGTCCAGCACCGTTTCGTCGATGTCGAGGATCACGGCCGGCTTCAGGTTTTTGTACGGCGCGAGGCGATCGTCGGTGGGCAGCGCATCCCAGTGCTTGTCTTTGAGCGCGGCGAGCAACTGCAACTGCGCGCTGCGGTAGGTTTCCTGATAGATCAGGTCATGCTCAAGCGCGGTCTGCGTCCAGGCCACCGCATTGAGGTTGTCGTCGGCGGGAACGGCGGGTGACGCAGCGGGCGTGGCTGCCTGCGCCGTCGCGGTTGACGAGGATGACGTGGAATGCGGCGCCTGGCTGGCGCACGCGCAAAGCAAAAGCGTGCCCAGCAGCATGGGCAGAGACTTGGTCATGAAGCACCCTGTAGACGTGAAGATGTTGAGCGCCTGTTGAATGGCCCGCGCGGAAACATCAAACAGACTCCAAGAGGATCGCGCAAGTTTATGACAGACTTGCCGGGACCGCGCCTTCCCCATGGACCGCCTCGTGTACGCAGCCCTTTCCTCCGCCCGCGGCATTCGCATTGCCAGCTATGTCATGGCCGCCTTGGCGCTGGTGCTGGTGTTGCGCCTGCATCTGCTGCCGGCGCTGCTGGCGGGTTTGCTGGTGTACGAACTGGTGCACGCGATGACGCCCTTGCTCGGCCGGCGCATCTCCGGCGAACGCGCACGCCTGGTGGTAGTGACGGTGCTGGGCGTGATCGTGGTGGGTCTGCTGACGGCGCTGATCGTGGCGTTGATCAGCTTCTTCCGCAACGAAATCAACAATCCCGCCATGCTGTGGGAACAGCAGTTGATGCCGCTGGTGGAAAAGGCGCGCGCGCAACTGCCGGTATCCCTCACCAACTGGTTGCCGGACAGCGTCGACGAACTGCGCGTGATGGCGCTGGAACTCACCCGCAAACACGCGATGAGTTTGCAGAACGCAGGCAAGGAGACCGCGCGCGTGCTGGTGCACATCATCCTCGGCCTGGTGCTGGGTGCGTTGGTGGCATTGAGTCGCGCGCGTCCGTCCCATCAAGTGGGGCCGCTGGCCGCGGCATTGGGCGGACGTTGCCAGCATCTGGCGGGCGCGTTTCGCAGCATCGTGTTCGCGCAGATCAAGATTTCGCTGATCAACACCATCGCCACCGGCATCTTCCTGCTCGGTGTGCTGCCGCTGATGGATATCCACGTACCGCTGGCCAAGACCTTGGTGGTGGTCACTTTCCTGGCTGGCCTGCTGCCGGTGATCGGCAATCTCATCTCCAATACCGCGGTGACGATTGCGGGCTTGTCGGTATCGATGTGGGTGGCGGTCGCTTCGCTGGGTTTTCTGATCGTCATCCACAAGCTGGAGTACTTTCTCAACGCACGTATCATCGGCGGGCAGATCCGTGCGCGCGCATGGGAGCTGTTGGTGGCGATGCTGGTGATGGAGGCGGCGTTCGGCCTGGCGGGGTTGGTGGCGGCGCCGATCTATTACGCGTATTTGAAGCGGGAGCTGGAGCAGCAGCGATTGATTTGAGGCGAAGCGGGATGCGTCCGTGCTATGCGTCGTGCAAAGCTGCGATAAGTGCGTGGTTGTCGATCTCGCCTTCCCAGGTATTCCCGTGCAGCAATTGCTCCAGCGGCAATCGCGAACGCCAGCCGGCGATTTCCAGTTCCGGTTTAGGCAGAAATTCACGCACGTAACCCAGGCACAAATAAGCCAGCGGATAGACCTGCGCCGGTAACCGCAAGGTCTCTGCGAGTTTCACCGGATCGAGGATACTCACCCAGCCCACGCCAATGCCCTCGGCGCGCGCTGCCAGCCATAAATTCTGCACCGCCAGGCAGGTGCTGAAGAGATCGGTGTCCAGCATCGTGTTACGGCCGAGCACGTGCGGTCCGCCACGCTGGCGATCGCAGGTGATGCAGAGATTGATCGGGCTGTCGACGATGCCTTCCAGTTTCAGACGCCGATATTGCGCGGCGCGCTCGCCGTCGTAGTTGCTGGCCGCTTCGGTGTTGGCCTGCTCGTAAAGCGCCTTTACCGCGCGCTTCACGTCGAGACTGTCGATGACGATGAAATCCCACGGCTGCATGAAGCCTACCGACGGCGCGTGATGCGCCGCCTTGAGCAGGCGCGCCAGAACTTCCGGCGCGATGGGATCAGGCAGAAATTGCGAGCGCACGTCGCGGCGCTCGTGGATGGCACGATACAGGCCTGCACGCTGCTCATCGGTAAAGCGGTGATCGGTCATGTTGTGGATGCCCCCTGATGCATGCAACGCTGTCGATGGAGTGCGTAGGCTGGGATGAAAATCCCAGCAGTTGGGCTTCTGATGCTGGGATTTCATCCCGGCCTACGCGGACACGTAGTGTGAATCAGAGGCTGGCTGCTGCTCACGGACCGGCGAGCATGGCGGCAATTTTCGCCATATGCGATTCGGCCGTTTCGCGCACCATTTCCTTGTCGGCTTCCGGGTCCTTGCCTTCCCAGTGCAAGTCATCCTGCGGCAATTCCTGCAGAAAGCGGCTGGGCTGGTTGCTGTGGATTTCACCGTAGCGCTTGGTCTTGGACGACCACGACAGGGTGAGCAATTCCTTGGCGCGGGTGATGCCCACGTACATCAGGCGGCGCTCTTCTTCCACGCGGCCTTCGTCGATAGCGGCATCGTTGGGTAGCGTGCCATCTTCGCAACCGACGATAAAAACGAAGCGGAATTCCAGGCCCTTGGCCGCGTGAAGCGTCATCATGCGCAGTGCGTTACCGGGCTCGTCGCGATCGGCGTGCGAGAGCAGGGCCAGCTGCGCGGCGAGATCGCCAGCGCTGTTGCCTTTCTGCATGGCGCGAAACCAATCGGCCAGTTCCTGCAGGTTGCCCATGCGGCGATCGCGCAAGGCGGTATCCTGCGTGCTTGCGGCGATGTGTGCGGCGTACTGCGTGCGGGTCAGGATGCGAGAAACCAGGTCCGCCGCGCTTTCGTGCAGCGAGGCGCTGCGCAGTTCATCCAGCAATTCCGAAAACGACGCAAGCGCGGCAGCGGGACGCGGACTCAGCTGACGCAACACGCTGTCACTGCGCGTGGCTTCGAGCAGCGAGCAGTGTCTGGTCTGCGCGATCTGGCCGAGCTTTTCCAGCGTGGTCGCGCCGATCTCGCGCTTGGGTACATTGACCACGCGCAAGAACGCGGCATCGTCGCTGGGATTGGTAAGCAGGCGCAGATAGCAGAGCAGGTCTTTTACTTCCGCGCGATCGAGGAAGGACAGCGCGCCGGTGAGGTGATACGGCACGCGTGCCAGACGCAGCGCCTTTTCCAACGGCCGCGCCTGGAAATTGCCGCGATACAGGATCGCCATGTCGTGCCAGCGCACCTTGTGCTTTTCCGCCAGCGTGGCGGCCATGCCGGCGATGCGTTCGGCTTCGTGCTCGCCATCCTTGCATTCGATGACGCGAATCGCCGCGCCTTCCGGATGTTCGCTCCACAGCTTTTTGGTATGGACGTGCGGGTTGTTGGCGATCAAGGTGTTGGCGGCGCGCAGGATGCGTTTGCCGCAGCGATAGTTCTGCTCCAGCTTGATCACGCGCAGGCTCGGCCAATCCTTGCCGAGCTGCTCGATGTTCTCGGGATTGGCGCCGCGCCAGGCGTAGATCGACTGATCGTCATCGCCCACGCAGGTGAAACTGCCGCGGTCGCCCGCAAGTACTTTCAGCAGGCGGTACTGGGCATCGTTGGTGTCCTGGTATTCGTCCACCAGCAGATAGCGCAGGCGTTCGCGCCAGGTGGCGCGGCACTCCTCGTCGCTTTCGAGAATGCGCAGTGGCAGGCGGATCAGGTCGTCAAAATCGACCGCGTTGAAGGCGGCAAGGCGCTGCTGGTAGAGCTCGTAGATCGTCGCGGCTTCCAATTCGCGTGGGCTGCGTGCGGCGGCCAGCGCTTCCTCTGGCGACAAGCCGCTGTTCTTGGCGCGGCTCAGCAGATTGCGCAGGCCGAACAGCACATCAGGCTTGACGCCCTTGGGCGCCAGTTCCTTGACGATGCCCTCGCTGTCATCGGCGTCCAGCACGGAGAAGCCGCGCCGCAAACCAGCGCGTGCGTGCTCCATCTGCAGGAATTTCAAACCCAGTGCGTGGAAGGTGCAGACGGTCAGCGCCTGAGCATCTTCTGTGCTCACCAGTTTGGCGACGCGCTCACGCATTTCGCGTGCGGCCTTGTTGGTAAAGGTGATGGCGGCAATGCGGGAGGCGGCCAGCTTGCGGCGCTGCACCAGGTGCGCAATCTTCTGCGTGATCACGGAGGTCTTGCCGGAGCCGGCGCCCGCGAGCACCAGCAGCGGGCTGTCGATGTGTTCGACAGCGGCCAGTTGTTGGGGGTTAAGCATGCGTCGGTCGGATCGGTCAGGTGGGCGCAGCGCGCGGAACGAGCGGCGCGATGCTGGATCGTAGCAAACCGGGGACGCCGGGAGCAGGCTTGCAACCGAACCGTCACGGTGGCAGCGGGGCGGGTTACCATGCACGCCTCCGCATGCCCGCCGACCCGCATGGCCAAGCTCTATTTCTATTATTCGTCGATGAATGCCGGCAAGACCACCAACTTGCTGCAGAGCGCGTACAACTATGTTGAGCGCGGCATGCGCACGTTAATCCTCACGCCGGCGCTGGACAATCGCTATGGCGAAGGCGTGGTTGCTTCGCGCATCGGCTTGCGTTCGCAGGCGGAGCGTTTTACGGCGGAAACGGACTTGCTGGCCGTCGTGCGAACCAATATCGAACAACACGGCGCGCTGCATTGCGTGTTCGTCGACGAAGCGCAATTCCTCAGCAAGGCGCAGGTATGGCAGCTCACCGACGTGGTCGATGAACTCAACATTCCCGTGCTGGCCTACGGCTTGCGCACGGATTTCCGCGGCGAGCTGTTTGAAGGCAGCCGCTATCTGTTGGCCTGGGCCGACCACCTGGAAGAAATCAAGACCATCTGCCATACGGGCCGCAAGGCCACCATGGTCGTGCGCGTGGACGAACAGGGGCGGGCGATTACTGAAGGGCCGCAGGTTGAGATCGGCGGCAATGAACGCTATGTCTCGGTGAGCCGCGCCGAGTTCAAGAAGATCACCCAGGGGCGCGGCCGCATTGAATTGAAGCAGCCCAGCCTGCCGCTGGACGAGAAGCACTGATCCGGTCTGGATCGCACCCACCTGGATCACATCAAGGAAACAGCATGAGCAATCCGGTTACCTACTTCCCCGCCTGGCAGCGCCCGCACTGGCAGCCCAACGACGAGGAAGTGATCCTGCAGTTCTACGTGTTCGGCAATTTCCAGCCGACGCGCGTGCCATCCGCGCCGTATGGCAGCGATGGTTTGCCGGAAGAGGTGCAGCTTTCCAGTCATCACCATCAGGTGCTGCGCGATTGGGAAGGCTATCCGCTGAAGGCGCCGCTGGGCGACTTGTTCAAGCACGATGCGCCGGAGACGTTCGAAAAAGTTATAGCTACGCCGCAAGTGCTGGTGCTGCATGGCCGCTTCAAGGATCAGCCCGATACTGGCTATCTGCGCGACACGTTTGGCGTGTTGGCGGGTTTGCTCGATATCGGCGGTGTGGCGATTCTTGATCCGCAGATGCTCAGCCTGTTCGACGCGGATGAATGGCGCCAGCGCTATCTGGTCAAGGATGGTGCGCCGCTGCGCAGTCATGTGCTGATCTTGCGCGACGAAGACGAATCTGGCCGGTACTGGGTGCATACGCGCGGCATGCGCAAATTTGGCCGCGCTGATATCAGCTTGCGCAATGTGCCCGAGAGTGACGTCGATCGTGCTGGCGCACTGTGCCAGCGGTTGATCGAACTGGAGGCGCTAGGTGCGCACTTCGTGCACGGGCAAAACCTGGAAGTCGACGGTATTTTCGGCGGATTGACGGCGGAGCTTGGTGGTGGCTACGACAATCCGCAGTTCAACAACACTTACGTCGAGTTTTTCTGGCCCAACTGAGCGCCTCGTAGGCTGGGATGAAATCCCAGCTTTTTATGCTGATGACGATGCTGGGATTTCATCCCAGCCTACGATTGGCATGTCGGGCACCAAAAGGTGGAACGTTGCCCGATCACTTGCTGACGAATTGCCGTACCGCAAACCTTGCACGGTTCGCCTTCGCGTCCATAGACAAACAGTTCGCGAAAGAAATATCCAGGTGCACCATCGGGATTGAGAAAGTCGCGCAGCGTGGTGCCGCCGCGTTCGATCGCCCACGCCAGGATGCGTTTCACTTCACCCGCCAGGCGTTGATAGCGCGCACGCGATACCGTGCCGGCGGCGCGGCGCGGATCGATGCCGGCGGCGAACAGGGCTTCGCTGGCGTAGATGTTGCCTACGCCGACGACGATCGCGTTGTCCATCAGGAACAACTTCACGGCTGCCTTGCGGCCGCGCGAGCGTTGCCATAGCAGATCGCCGTCAAACGCATCCGTGAGCGGCTCAGGCCCGAGATTGGCCAGCAAATCATGAGTGGTGCCCGGTGCTTGCCATAACAGGCAACCGAAGCGGCGTGGATCGGTGAAGCGAAGAATGCGCGGGCGTTCGCCTTTCAACGCTTCGAGCGCCATGTCGACGTGATCGTGCACACCGGGTTGCACGTCCGGCGGCAATACACGCAACACACCCGTCATACCCAGGTGCATCAGCGCGCTGCCTGCGTGTGTGTGCAAGAGCAGATACTTGGCGCGGCGTTCGACTTCATCGATGCGTTGGCCGGGCAGCAATTCCGTGATTTCGCGTGAAATCGGCCAGCGCAGATCCGCGCGTCGCAGGATCACCTTCGTGATCCGTCGGCCGATCAGGTGTGGCGCGATACCGCGCCGGGTGGTTTCGACTTCAGGTAGCTCAGGCATGTCATTGCACCTGTAGCGATGCACTTTGGGCAGAGTGCGGCATGTAGCGTAGCGAGACGATGCCTACACGCTCGCCGATCTGCACATAAACGTTGTGGCCGATGGCGGTCATCGTGCCGAAGCGTAGTGTTTCCTCATCCAGTTCCAGCCTGGCTTGCGGCGGTGCCAGGCCGATTTTCGCGAGGTCATAACTGCTGGCGGGTTGCCAGCTTTGTACGGGCGCGGCGGCGATACGCAGCAGTTCGGCCAAACGCTTGTCGTCGGCACGCGTGGGTGTTGCCTGGTCGATACGCCACCAATGCTCGCCGCGCTTTATGTAGCGCTCGGCCGGCGCATTGCCCATGTCGAGTGTCACGCGCGTGATGTTGTCGGGAGGGAGCGGCAGCAACGTGCCAGGCGCAGCAGTGCGATCGCTGCGCACTTGCCACCACGCAGCAGCGAGCAAAGCGACAACGGCTACCAGCAGCCACAACTGTCCTCGCCATGAACGCGTCATGCACGCCGCCTGCGCCAGGCGATCAAGCCACCGATCACCAGCAAAAGCAAAGGCATCACCAGCATGAAGCCGATGGTGAGTGCGCTCAATTCGCCTTGCGATACGGTGAGTACGCGATCCGGTGCGCCTCGTGGCGGCATGCTGATCAGCTGGTCATCGCCGAGCAGCCAGTTGAATACGCGTTCGCCCAACGCGCGATTGCCGCCATTGCCGAGATAGCTGTTGGAAAGAAAATCGCCGTTGCCGATCACGACCACGCGTTGTTCGCTTTTGGCCGGACTGGGCGAGAGACGGCTGAACGAAAATCCGAAATCGAGCGGACCTTTCAACTGCGATGCGGCGTTGCCATCCAGCGATTGCGTGGCGGCTTGCGGACTGGAGCGCAGGAACGGTTCGATCTTCCAATCGCTCTTGCGTACTTCCGCCAATGGCGCGACTTCCGGAAACAGCGTGGTGAGCGTGAAGCCGCGCGTGATCATGTTTGGCGGGTAATCGCCCAGCGCAATCATGCGCGGATCTTTAAGGCCCATCGCGGAAGACGAGGCGTCAATCAACTCGCCAGGTAACACGCGAATACCGAGTGCGTCGGCGATGGGCTGCAGGCTTGCATCCAGATTGCCCGGATCGACCAGCCAAAGCAGGTTGCCGCCATTGGCTAGATAATCCGTCAACGCTTTGGTGGCGCCCGGTGCCAGTGCTGTTTGTGCACCGGCGAGCACGACCAGGTCGGTTTGCGCCGGTACACTGGTGACTTGCGAGAAATTCAGCGGCACCGCGCGCATGCCGCTTTGTTCAAGCTGCGAAACGAACGTGCCGAGATCCGCGTTGGCAACGCCGTCCGCACGACGCTCGCCATGCCCGGTCACGAAGGCGACGATGCGATCATTGCCGCGCACCAGGCGTTCCAGTGCATCGGTAAGGCTGCGCTCGGTCAGCGTGTCGAGGCGCTGCTGGCGATCGCGGTAATGCAGGATCAGTTCGCCATCAACTGTGATGCCGAGATTGCGCATCGCTGCCGGATCTTGCTGTGGATCGACGAAGCTGAGGCGCAGGTCGGGTTTCGCCTTTTGATAGCGTTGCAGGAAGGCGGCAACGGTCTGGCGCAAGTCGCCCTGCGGGCTCGCGTAACTGACGATATCCACCGGGCCATCGAACTTCGCAAGCACAGCGCGCGTTTCCGGCGTCATGCTGACGCGGCTGTTGTACGTCCAGTCGGCGATGTGGTCATGCCGTGCGGTAAGAAAGCCGATAGCGCCCGCACCAAGTAAAACAAGTAGCGCGAACACCCAGCCATTGAGGCGCCGAAGTACATGCCTGTTCATCAGCCGCGCTCCCGGTCGGCAGCCAGGCGTTGCGTGCCTAGCGCCAGCGCTACCGCCATCGCCAGCAGAAACCACACGATATCCGCGCTCGATACCAGTCCGCGCAACAAGCTTTCCTGATGCGTGCTCATCGCCAGCCAATTGATGAAGCCGCTGTTGACGCCGGCGAGTTGCGCGCCGAGGTTGATGCAATTGAGCGCGATGCCGATCATCAACGCAGCCACCGCGGCGATGGCGGGATGCGAAGCAAACGCCGAACAGGCCACGCCGACGGCGCCCAGCACGGCGAGCGTGAGAAAGGTGCCCAGCGTGGCAGCAGCCAGCTTACCCCAGTCCAGCGTCACGCCGTGCGCAAGGCTCATCGGCAGCGCGATGGCGAGCAGCAGCCACAACGACAGCCAGATCAGCACGGCCAGATATTTGCCCAGAAGGATGCGCGAGGCCGATAAGCCGGTGGAGAACAGCAGCGGCAAGGTGCCGGTGCTGCGTTCGCTCGCCAAGCTGGACATGGTCAGCAACGGCACCACCAGCAGCGCGAGTTCGGTCACGCCGAATGGTAATGGGCTGCCGGTGATCAAGCTGCTGTAGAGCCGTACCGCTACCAGGTCGGTGTAGCCGGGGCCATCCGGCAAGGCGGCGAGCTTTACCTGGTTGAGCAGGAATAGCTGCAATAGCAACGCAAAGCGCCAGCCGAGTTCCGCCAGCGCGAGGGCGCCGATGGTCCAGCCGAGCGGGCGCACGAACAGGCGGCGCAGTTCCAGCCGCGTCACAGCGAATAAGGTCATGCGGCTTGAGCCCTGCCGTGGACGGCGATGTCGAAGAAAGTTTTTTCCAGAGCGGCGTGCTGATCGGCCGGCAGTGGCGCATCGTGACGCAAGACGCCCTCATGCAGGATGGCTACGCGATCGCACACGGCCGTTACCTCTGTTAGTTGATGCGTGGAGAGGATCACGGCGGTGCCTTCGGCAGCCAACTCGCGCAGGAGCTTGCGCAGCGCTACGACTTGCACCGGGTCGAGCGCGTTGGCCGGTTCGTCCAGCACCAACAGGGCCGGACGGTGCAGCAGCGCGCAGGCCAGCCCCAGGCGTTGTCGTTGTCCTTGCGACAAGACACCCGCCAGCCGTCGAGACAAATCCCGCAGTTCCAATCGTTCAAGGATCGAGTCGCAAGCGTCTTTCAGTCGTGTGCCGACGAGGCCGCGCAGGCGACCATGGGCTTGCAGATGTTCGCGGATGGTCAGTTCCGGCCACAGCGGGGCAGCTTCCGGCAGCCAGCCAATCGCCTGTCGGGCCAGTTCGGGATGCTCCAAAAAGTCCTGGCCTTGCAGGCGGATAGTGCCGCTATCCGGGGTCAGCGCGCCGGCAATCAGGCTCAAGGTGGTGGACTTGCCTGCCCCGTTCACCCCAAGCAGCCCAAGGATCTGGCCGGCCTCAAGGCTCAGCGAGAGATCACGCACCGCCGGGCGGCCGGCGCGGCTGCGGGTGATCCCTTCAAGTTTTAGTACGGGTGCTAAAGCGGAGTTAGGCGCGTTCATTGCATGATTGTCGGGGTGACCCCATCCCGCAGACAACCGTTTGCCATCACGGTTTAACGGAAATCGAGGTGCTAGGGTCCTACCATGCTGGTAGGTACGGACGCCCTCAACTAGACTGCTTTTTCTTGCTCCAGGACTTTCCCCATGCTCGATGCTGTACTGCATTTCCTTTCCGGTGGCGTGAGCCAGGCCGGTTGGGTGTCGATCCTCGTCTACCTGCTGGTAGTCACGCAGATCACCATCTTTACCGTGACCCTCTATCTGCACCGCTGCCAGACGCACCGCGGCATCGACCTGCATCCGCTTATCGCGAATTTCTTCCGCTTCTGGGGCTGGCTCACCACGGGCATGGTCACCAAGGAGTGGGTGGCGGTACACCGCAAGCATCACGCCAAGGTGGAGACGGAAGAAGATCCGCACAGTCCGCAGATCTACGGCATCAAGAAGGTCTTCTGGGACGGCGTGTCGCTGTATCGCGACGCCAGCTACGTAAAGGAAGACCTGGAAAAGTACGGCCGCGGCACTCCAGACGATTGGATCGAGCGCAAGGTTTATTCCGGTCACCCGTATTGGGGGCCGGCGCTGATGCTGATCATCAACTTCACGTTGTTCGGTGTGATTGGTCTGGCCGTGTGGGCGGTGCAGATGGCCTGGATTCCGTTCTGGGCGGCCGGCTTTGTCAACGGCGTCGGCCACTGGTGGGGCTACCGCAATTTCGAGAGCTCCGACACCGCGACCAACCTTATTCCGTGGGGCTTCTGGATCGGTGGCGAAGAACTGCACAACAACCATCACGCCTTCCCGAGCTCGGCGAAGTTCGCGCTGCGCAAGTGGGAGTTCGATATCGGTTGGGCCGCCATCTGCATGCTGCGCAGCGTCGGCTTGGCCAAGGTGCTGCGTGTGGCGCCCACGCTCGACACGCGCCCCAACGTGCATCTGCCCGACGCCGAAACCCTGAAAGCCGTGCTCACCCACCGCTTCCAGGCCATGACCGACTACTACCGCAACGTGATCGTCCCGACCCTGCGCGACGAAGCGCAGCATGCCGGCGAAGGCATCAAGTCCATGCCACGCCGTCTGCGTCGCGCCCTGGCCGACGGTGGCCGCTGGCTCGATGGTGAGAATCGCGAGCGTATGCAGGACGTGCTGGCCAAGCGCCCCATGCTCAAGACCGTGTGCGAGTTCCGCACCCGCCTGGCGGAGCTGATGGAACAGCGTGGTGCCGACCAGGCGCTGAAAGGCTTGCAGCAGTGGATCGTCGAAGCCGAGCAGAGCGGCATTCGCGCCCTGCAGGAATTTGCCCAGCGCTTGAAAGGGTATTCAGTGGCCGCCGGTTGATTTGGACGGCTAAATGCGATGAACAA